>CAZBUU010000252.1:0-6909 GCA_964495125.1 uncultured Rubrivivax sp. | reverse complement strand
GGGCGACAGGATCTTGGCCGATTCACCCATGAAGCGCACGCCGGCCACCACCAGCGTCTTTGCGGCATGGCTGCGGCCGAAGCGCGCCATCTCCAGCGAATCCGCCACGCAACCGCCCGTTTCCAGCGCCAGGTCCTGCAGGTCGCCGTCGACGTAGTAGTGCGCCACCATCACGGCGTCCTGCGCCTTGAGCAACCGCACGATGCGTTCGCGCGTGGCCGCCCGTTCGGGCGGCGAAAGCGCCTGCGGCACCTTGGCCCAGGCTTGCGCCGTGCAGGCGACGCCGCTGGCGTCGGGGCGGGTGTAGTCGAAGAGCACGTCCGTCATGGCGCACATGGTAGACCCCCGGGGACGGCCCCGCAGGGCTGGCCTACAGTCCCGGCCGATGGAAGCCAGTGAGTCGGGCCGAGGCCGCCTGCGCGAGGACGCCCTGCTGATCGGCGTGGTGGGCCTGGCCCATGGCTTCAGCCACTTCAGCCAGTTGCTGCTGGCGCCGCTGTTCCCGTGGCTGAAGGAGGCCTTTGGCGTGGGCTACGCGCAGCTGGGCTTCCTGATGACGGTGTTCTTCGTCACCTCCTGCGCGGTGCAGGCGCTCTCGGGCTTCTGGGTCGACCGACATGGCCCGCGACCGGTGCTGTTCTTCGGGGTCGCGGTGCTCGCCCTGGCCACTTTCGGCTTCGCCGCCAGCCCCAGTTATGCCGCGCTGGCCGCCTGCTCGGTGCTGGCCGGCATCGGCAACGGCGTCTTCCACCCGGTGGACTACACGCTGCTCAACGCCAAGGTCGACAAAGCCCGGCTGGGCCATGCCTACAGCGCGCACGGCATCACCGGCACGCTGGGCTGGGCCGTGGCGCCCGTGGTGCTGGTGCCGCTGGCGCTGGCCTTCTCCTGGCGCGTGGCGCTGGGGGCCGCGGGCGTGCTGGCATTGGCCGTGCTGGCCATCCTGGTGCTGCAGCGCGAACGGCTGACGCTGGCGCCCCCGCCCGCCGCGGCGTCCACCGCGGCCACGGCCGAAGGCAGCTTCGACTTCCTGCGCATTCCCGCGGTGTGGATGTGCTTCGGCTTCTTCTTCTTCTATGCCGGCACCTTGTCCATGGTGCAGACCTTTGCCCCGCAGGCCGCGCGCGACCTCCACGCCGTGCCCGCGGCGCTGGTGGCCATTTGCCTGACGGCCTACATGCTGTGCAGCGCCGGCGGCATGGTGCTGGGCGGCTTCCTGGCCACGCGCGCCGGGCGCAGCGAGCATGTCGTGGGCGCGGCCTTCGTGTTCGCAGCCAGCGTCGCGTTGACGCTCGGCTTCGCGCCCGTACCGGCCGCGGCGGTGCCGGTGCTTTTCGGGGCGATGGGCTTCGCCGTGGGCCTGTCTGGGCCTTCGCGCGACCTCATCGTCAAACGCGCCACGCCGCCTTCGGCCAGCGGGCGCGTCTACGGCGTGGTGTACGGCGGCCTGGACATCGGGCAGGCCGTGCTGCCGCTGGCCGCGGGCTGGCTGATGGACCACGGCAACCCGCGCGGGCTGTGGCTGCTGCTGGCGGCCCTGCAGGCCTTGCTGATCCTCAGCGCCTTCAACGTGCACCGGGCGCGGCGCACGGTGCCCTTGGCTTCCTAGGGGGCGAGTCCGCCTTTACAGCCCTGGGTGCGGCGCCTAGCATCGCGCCGCCATGTCCGCCCATCCCCTGAAGCCTGCAGCCGCTGCCGCCATCGCGCTGGTGGCCCTGCCAGCGGCGGCCACGCCGGCGCTGCAGGCCGAGCGCGAGGCGCTGCAGGCCCGTGTCGAGGCCGTCCGCGTCGCGCTGGCCGAAGGCGCGACCGCATCCGGTTTCGAGCCCATCGCGCAGTCGACCAACTGGACCAACTGGCCGAAGTGGACCAAGTGGGCCAACTGGGCGAACAAGTGACACGATGAAGGCCCTGAAGGACTGCAGCTACACCGCGTTCATCAGCTACGCGCACGCCGACGACGAGGCCTGGTTCAACTGGATCACGCAGTTCCGCGACGAACTCGCGCGCGGCCTGCAGGCCCTGCTGCGTGGCGTGCCGCTGCCGCCGTTCCACCTGTCGGGCGAGAACGGACCGGTGGCCGGACGCCTGAGCGACGAACTGAAGGAGCGCGTGGCCGCGTCCTTCGCCACCATCATCGTCGTGCACGACAACTACGCGCAGAGCACCTGGTGCCTCAAGGAACTGGAGTACTTCAAGTCGCTGTTCGGTGACGAAGGTTTCCGCGAACGCCTGTACATCGTCGCCATGTCCGAAGCGGCGATGCTGCGCGTGGCCAACGGCGAGGCCTGGAAGCGATTGCTGCCCACGGACGACCAGCTCTGGATTCCCTTCTTCGACCACCTCGACCGCTCGCGGCCGCTGGACGTCTACCTCAGCCCCGGTTTCGTGGCGCCGGCCTTCCGCCAGCCGTTCGAGCGTCTGCGCGCCGAACTGGCGGCGAGCCTGAAGAAGTCATGGCAGACGCCCGCGCCGTCCGCGCCGGCGCCCCCCGCTGCGCCGCCGCCATCGCAGCCCGCCACGGCGCCCCCCGTGGCACCGGCGGCCACCGCGCTGCTGATGGGCTTCGTGCCACCGGCCACCGCTGCCGCCGCCGCTGGCGCCGCACAGGCCCTGGCCGCCCAGGGCCTGCCGGTGCGCGCACTGGGCCTGGAGGCCATGGCCACCGACTTCGCGGACTTCGCTGCCGCCAGCGATCTGGTGCTGCCCTTCGACGACGCGCCGCTGATGATGACCACCGTGCTGCCCGGCGGCCACCTGGAGATGCAGCGCAACGCCTGGCTGCAGAAGGGCCGCCCTGAGTCCCACCTGCACATGCTGGACCTGCGCGGCGGCTCCGACGCGGTCCAGGCCCTGGTGGCCAGGCTGCGGCCGGCAGCGCCGGCCGAGCCTGCCGCGGCGGTGCAGGGCGTGCGCATCTACATCGAGAGCAACCGCCACGAGCGCACGCTGTGGGAACCGCTGGGCGACCAGATCCGACGCAAGTGGGACGAGCTCTGCGTCTCGCTCGCGCCGGCCCGCATGCCGCCGCTCACGCTGCGCGCCCACGGCCTGCCGGTGGACGACATCGACCGCTTCCCGACGCTGGACGACGCCGACGGCGTGGTGCTGCTGTGGGGCCGCAAGACCAGCGACGCGCTGGTGGCGCAGATCAACAAGATCGAGCGCAAGACCTCCCCCGGCCGCGACGCCGCGCCCGGCATCGTGGCCTACCTGATGCCGCCGCAGCAGGCCACCGAGCCGGTGCCGGCCTGGGGCTGGCAGGTGCTGCGCTTCGACGCCCGTGACGAAGACGCCATCGACGTGCTGGACGACGAGCGCGACCAGCTCAAGCGATTCCTGAAGAAGGTCTTCGAGCGGCGCCGCCAGCGCGAGGCGCGGGGGCTCGCGTGAAGGACGCCCGTTCGCGCCTGCCGCGCGAGCCCTACCCGGGGCTGCGTCCTTTCCTCGATTTCGAGGCCGCGCTGCTGTTCGGCCGCGAGCGCCAGGTGCGCGAGGTCATCGAACGCCTGGCGAAAACGCAGTTCGTGGCCGTGCTGGGGGGCAGCGGCTCGGGCAAGAGCAGCCTCATCCACGCCGGCGTGGTGCCCGAACTGCGCAGCTTCGGCATCCCCGGCGCCGGCGATCTGTGGCTGCCCCTGACCATGACGCCGGGCACCAACGTCAGCGCCGCCGACAGCGCGGCGAAGAAGCATTCGCCTGTCACGCGGCTGGCGCGGCGCTTCTCCGGCCTGCTCAAGCCGGCGGCCGACGACGCTGCCGAGGCCGCGCGGCAGGCCGCCATCGCCGACGTCTTCCGCCAGGAGGCCGGCTTCGCGCGGCTGCTCGACACCTTCGGCGGCGAGCTCGCGCTGCCGCCCGGCCCCGACCCGGCCGAGGCGCGCATCCTCTTCGTGCTGGACCAGTTCGAGGAGATCTTCCACCCCACCAACAAGGGCGTGGAAGACGCCGGCCTGCTGGTGGAGCGCGTGCTCGACCATTTCTTCAACCCGCACCCGCGCTGCCACGTGATCCTCACGATGCGCAGCGAGCACCTCAACGACTGCGCCACCTTCCTGGAGTTGCCGGACGCCATCAACAAGTCCAGCTACCTGATCCGGCGCCTGGACGACAGCGAGCTGCGAGACGCCATCACCGGCCCCGCCCAGCGCTTCCTGCGCCTGCATGCGCGCAGCGCCGACGATGAAACCGCCTCGCGGCTGCCCAGCGAAGTTCACTTCGAGCCCCTGGTGGTGGAGCGCCTTTTGCGTGACGTGAAGGCCATCACGCACGATCCCGACCACCTGCCGCTGCTGCAGCACCTGCTGGCGCGTCTGTGGGAAGCGGCCCTGGAACGCTCCGAGATGGACGTGCCCGTGCCCACGCACGTCACCGAGATCGACCTCGTGCGCGCCGTGGCCGGTGGCGCGGCCGGCAGCCCCGGCGACGAGCAGCCACTGGACGAGCGCGTCAACACGCTGCGCGCCTGTGTCGAGAACTGGCCCGAGTCGGTCTACCGCTGGCACGACGAGGCGTCGCGCCATCAGCTGGACGCACTGTTCCGCCACCTCGCCTTCAAGGACCCGAACACCGGCATGTACTCCCAGCAGCGGCTGGACGTGAGCGCCGGCGCGGCGCTGCTGGGCCCGGGCAAGGGGCCCAACGAGCTGCGTGCGCTGCTCAGCGAAGGTTTCCTCGGTTCGGTGGACTACCTGTTCTGGGACGACGACGACCCGGCGCGCGTGACGCTGAAGGTCTCGCACGAATCCTTCATCCGCGGTTGGTCGCGCTTCCGGCGGCTCATCGACCGCGAGACCGAGCGCTTCGACGAATTCGTCGGCGTGCTGCGCCGCTGCGGCGGTTGGGTGGCGGGCGGCCGCAGCGAAGACCTGCTGCTGGAAACTGGCGAGATGCGCCTGCTGCGCGAGAGCGGCTTCTCCGAACGGGTGAAGGAGCCCGGCCAGCTGGAGGCCTGGTTCCGCTTCCTCAAGCTCGACCGCGACGGCCCGCGCCTGGGCCGCGTGCAGGACGAGCTGATGCCCTACTTCGACGCCTCGGTGGCGCGGCTGCAGCAGCGCGAAAGCGCCTCCAAGCGCAAGCGGCGGCTGGCCTGGCTCACCGGCCTGTCCTTCCTGCTCGTGCCGCCATCGTTCTTCTCGATCTTCGTGCAGTACCCGGTGATGCAGCGCGCCGAACTGCTGCTGGATGCGGCCAACCTGGCCAACCGGGCGGCGCTGACGCCCAACTACCCGGGCGTGGGCGCGGCCGGGTCCGCGCTGCAACCCCTGTTGCGGGCAGCCGAACTGATCGACCAGGCGCGCACCGGCGAGGGTGGGCGACGGGCGCGCTTCTCGCAGTGGCTGCTGCAGAACCTGTCGTGGATGGGTCCGGTGGACCGCCAGCGCGACTTTCTCTCCGTGGTGGCTGCGCAGGCCGAGCCGCCAGTCAACGGCAAGACGCGCTACCTGCTTTCGGGGGCGGTGTGGAACGCCGAGCCGCGGCCTGCCGACGTGGCGCCCTTGGCCACACCCGAGGTGCAGGTGGTGCGCTGCGAACCGCAGCCGCAGGCCGGGCCGGGGGCCGAGCCGCTGTCGGGACGCCTCTTCGTGGCCGCTGGCGCGGCGCCTCGCGGCCCGCTGCGCCGTGCGCTCTTCGTGCCCGAGCGTGCACCGGGGCGTGACGCCATCGCACTGCATGGCGCCACCTGGGACGAGGCGGCCCAGCAGTGCCGCTATGACCAGGTGGCCCTGGCCGTGCCGCTGTTCCTGGACCCGCACCTCATCATCGATGCCGGTCTGCGCTACGTGGCCTTCACTTCGGTGGGCAGCAGCGTGGACGTGCCCTCGGTGACGCTGCACGAACTGGCCTGGGACCGCCTGGAAGACCGCAGCAGCCGGCTGTTGCAGACGCAGCCGCGTGCCGTCGTCACGCACCGCGAGGCCATCGCCGCCGTGCAGCGCGCCGCGGGGGTGGACCGCGTGGCCATCGTCGAGACCTGGCGCGTGGAGGCCGGCCGCGCGCTGCGCGTCGGCGGGCAGGACTGGCGCATCGTCAGCGAGCAGGCGCAGCGCCTGGCCGTGCCGGTGGACGACGCCGGCTTCGAGCCCCTGGCCGCCTCGGCGCCTGGCTCGGCCTGCGCGGCCATCGTCGCCGACTGGGCACCGCAGACCGGCTTCCGCACGACGATGTTCGAGCATGGCGAGCACTGCTACGCCATCACGCGCGGCAACCCCGACGGCTCACCGCCGGCCGCCGACGACATGGCCGCACGCGAGCAGGCCCTGGTGGCGGTCTTCGCGCGCCCCAACGCGGAAGTGCTGGCGAACATGGCCGACAAGGCGCCCGCGCCCGTGGCCAGCCTGTCGCCCTTCGCCGTGATCAGCGCGGGCGACCGCGACTGGCGCGTCGGCGTCAGCGGCCCGCATGCCGGCTGGCTGGCCGTGCGCGGCAAGGACAGCCAGGGACGCGATCGCCTGGTGGGCGCACCCTGGAGCAGCTGCGCGTTGTGGCGGCTGGGGCGCCAACTGCTGGGCGAAGCGGCGGCCTCGGCGCCGGAGCAGCGCGGCGAAAACGTCCAGACCTGCCGCGCCGGCTGAAGCCGGGCCCGGCGCTACAGTGCCGGCATGAGCACCGCACCGAATCCTTCCCGCCTGGCCGGCCATGCGCTGGTGGAAGCCCTCATCGCCCAGGGCGTCCACACCTGCTTCGGCGTGCCCGGCGAGAGCTACCTCGCCGTGCTGGACGGCTTCCACGAGCACCGCGATCAGATCCGCTTCATCGCCTGCCGCCAGGAAGGCGGTGCGGCCTTCATGGCCGAAGCGCAGGGCAAGCTGAGCGGCCGCCCCGGCGTGTGTTTCGTGACGCGCGGCCCCGGTGCCACCAACGCCAGCATCGGCGTGCACACGGCCTTCCAGGACAGCACGCCGATGG
>CAZBUU010000251.1:0-6921 GCA_964495125.1 uncultured Rubrivivax sp. | reverse complement strand
CTGATCGAGAACTTCAAGCCCGGCACGATGGAGGACTGGGGCCTGGGCTGGGAGGTGCTGCATGCGCTGAACCCCAAGCTGGTGATGTTGCGCATCTCGGGCTACGGCCAGACCGGGCCCTACGCCGGCAAGCCCGGTTTCGGCGTGCTGGGCGAAGCGATGGGCGGGCTGCGCCACCTCAGCGGCGAGCCGGGCCGTGTGCCGGTGCGCGTGGGCGTGAGCATCGGCGACACGCTGGCGGCGCTGCACGGCGTCATCGGCGTGCTGCTGGCGCTGCGCCACCGCGAGGTGAACGGCGGCCAGGGCCAGATGATCGACGTGGCGCTGTACGAGAGCGTGTTCAACGTCATGGAGAGCCTGCTGCCGGAGTACGACGCTTTCGGCGCCGTGCGCGGTGCGGCCGGCAGCGCCTTGCCGGGCATCGCCCCCAGCAACGCCTACCGTTGCGCTTGTGGCGCCTTCGTGCTGATCGGCGGCAACGGCGACGGCATCTTCCGCCGGCTGATGAAGGCCATCGGCCGCGACGACCTGGGCACCGACCCGGGTCTGGCCAGCAACGCCGGCCGCGTGCTGCGGGTGGGCGAGATCGACGCCGCCATCGAGGCCTGGACCTCGCAGCGGCCCATCGAAGCGGTGATCGGTGCGCTGGACGTCGCCGCCGTGCCCGTGGGTCGCATCTACACCGTGGCCGACATCGCCGCCGACCCGCAGTACCTGGCGCGAGGGATGATCGTGCAGACGCAGGCCGCCGACGGCCTGCCGCTGAAGGTGCCCGGCATCGTGCCCAAGCTCAGCGCCACGCCCGGCCGCCTGCAGCACCCGGCGCCGCGCCTGGGCGAACACAACGCCAGCGTGCTGGGCCGCAGCGGCTGGCCGGCGCGCGCGGCCAACGACGACGCGGCCTGATCACCCGAAGAGCCGCACGAACAGCGGCAGCAGCAGCGAAGCCAGCAGCACCTGCAGCCCCAGCGCGATGCCGGCGTAGGCGCCGGCGTCGGCATGCACCTGCAGGGCGCGAGCGGCGCCGATGCCGTGCGAGGTGGTGCCCAGCGCAAAGCCGCGCACGGCCCAGTCGCTCTCGCGCGTGAGGCCCAGCGTGGTGAAGAGCGTGCGCGCCGACAGCGCACCCACCATGCCGGTGAGCACGGCGAACACCGCCGCCAGCGCCGGCACGCCGCCGATGCGTTCGGCAATGCCCATGGCCACCGGTGCGGTGACCGATTTCGGGGCCAGCGAGCGCAGCACCTCGGCCGGCAGGCCGAAGGCCCAGCCGATGGCCACGGCGCTGGCGCCGGCGGCCAGGCCGCCCACCAGCGCGGCGACGAGCAGCGGCCCCGCGCGCCGCCGCAGTTCGGCACGCCGCTGCCACAGCGGCCAGCCCAAGGCCACCACGGCCGGACCCAGCAGCACGTGCACGAACTGCGCGCCGGCGAAGTAGCTGGGGTAGGGTGTGCGCGTGAGCAGCAGCACGGCGCCGATGCCCACCACCGACCACAGCACCGGGTTGGCCCAGGGCGCGCGGTCGACCCGTTCGTACAGCGCCTGCGCGACGACGTAGACCGACAGCGTGGCCGTCAGGCCGAACAGCGGCGTCGACGAAAGGTAGACCCAGAGCTGGACGAAGTCGGTCACGGAGCCCGTTCACTTTGGACGTCAGCGCGGGCGGACAGCATCCTGCGCAGCACCAGCGCCGTGACGGCCATGCCGACCCAGGTGGACAGCACGATGGCCGCCACCAGCGCCGTGCCATGGGCCAGCACCAGGTCCAGCTGCGAGATCACGCCCACGCCCACCGGCACGAAGAGCAGCGACAGGTGCGACAGCAGCAGCTCGGCCGCCGCGCCTACCGGTTCGCGCAGCGCCGGCAACTGCAGGGCGACGAGCAGCAGCAGCAGGCCGACCACCGGCCCCGGCACGGGCCAGCGCAGCAGGTGCGCCAGGCTTTCACCGGCGGCCTGCAGCAGCAGCAGGAGGGCCAGCCCGCGCAGCGCGTTCATCGCAGGGCGGCCGCGCAGGCGGGGGCCGTGTCGGCCGGGGTCAGCCGGGCCCACTGGCCGGCCGCCATCGTGCGGGCGAAGGGGCGCGCCGGGGCGGCGAAGACGAGGGCGTCCAGCAGGTGCGAGGGCGGCACGCCAGCCAGTGCCGGTTCGTGGACGTCGATCACCAGAAGGTCGGCGCGCGCGCCCACCTGCAGGCCGGTCGGCGACGAGCCCGCGGCGGCGGCGCCGCCGGCCAGTGCCGCGTCGAAGAGCCGCGCCGCCGTGGCCGGCTGCACGCCGGGCCGGGCCGCCACGTTGCGACGGCGGTGCAGCAGGCGCTGGCCGTACTCCAGCCAGCGCAGTTCTTCGCTGGCGCTGCGCGTCACGTGGCTGTCGGTGCCGATGGCCAGCGGCACGCCGGCCGCCAGCCAGCGCGGCAGGTCACAGAAGCCGTCGCCCAGGTTGGCTTCGGTGCCGGGGCAGATGACGACGCCGGCGCCGGTGCCCGCGACGCCGGCGATCTCTTCCGGCGTGGCATGCGTGGCGTGCACCAGCTGCCAGCGGGCATCGAGCAGGCCTTCGCGCAGCAGCCACTGTATGGGGCGCGCGCCGGTGGCGGCCAGGCAGTCGTCCACCTCGGCCGTCTGCTCGCCGACGTGGATGTGCACCGGGGCTTCGTCGCCCTTCAGCGCAGCCTGCAAGGCACGCAGCGATTCGGGCCGCGCCGCACGCAGCGAGTGCACGGCTACGCCGGCGTCCACGTTCGGCAGGCGCCAGCCGCGGATGGCGTCGCGCATCGCCAGCACGCTGTCCACGGTGGTGGCGAAGCGGCGCTGGTCGTCGCGCAGCGTGGGCTGAGTGAAGCCGGCGCGTTCGTACAGCACGGGCAACAGCGTGAGCCCGATGCCCGTGTCCTGTGCGGCTTGCGCCAGCGCGCGGCTCATGGCCAGCGCGTCGGCATAGGGGCGGCCGTCGGGCGCTTGGTGCAGATAGTGGAACTCGCAGACCTGCGTGAAGCCGCCGGCCAGCAGCTCCGCGTAGAGGTGTGAGGCCACGGCGTGCAGCTGCTCTGGCGTGATGCGCAGCGCCACGCCGTACATGCGGTCGCGCCAGCTCCAGAAGTCGTCGTGCTCGCTGTCGCGGCGCTCGGTCAGACCGGCGAAGGCGCGCTGGAAGGCGTGGCTGTGGGCGTTCACCAGCCCGGGCAGCACCGGGCCCGGCAGTCGCTCGGCCCCGGCAGGCGCCGGCACGCCGGGCTGCACGTCGGCCCAGCGGCCGGCGGCGTCGGTGCACAGCAACACGTCCCCAGCCCAGGCGCCCTGCACCCAGGCCTGCGGGGCCCAATACAGCATGCCGCTCACTTCGGCCGCCAGTCGCGCATCACGCGCACCAGCTGTTCCAGCAGCGGGCGCACGGCCGTGGCACGCTCTTCGTGCCAGCGGTACGGGGGCGTCTCTTCCATGTAGGCGCGCCAGCACATCTCCAGCTGCACGGCGTGCACGCCCTCGCCGGGCTGGCCGAAGTGGCGCGTGATGTGGCCGCCCTTGAAGCGGCCGTCCACGACATGGCTGAAGTCGGACTGCGCCGCGAACACGGCCGCCAGCGCGTCGCGCAGTGCCGGTGCGCAGCTCGTGCCGTTCACCGTGCCCAGGTTCATGTGCGGCAGCGTGCCTTCGAAGAGCCAGGGCAGTTCGCTCTTGATGCTGTGGGCGTCGTAGAGCACCACGTGGCCGTGTTTCGCCTTCAGCCGCGCCAGTTCGCCCTGCAGGGCGTCGTGGTAGGGCTTCCAGTAGGCGAAGACGCGGCGCCGGATCTCGGCTTCGTCGGGCGCCTGGCCTTCGCGGTAGATCGGCTCGCCCGTGAAGTGCCGTGTGGGGCAGAGCTCGGTGTTGTTCTGGCCGGCGTACATCGGCTGGTTGTCGCTGGGCCGGTTGAGGTCGATCACGTAGCGGCTCGTCACCGGCACCAGCAGGCTGGCGCCCAGCGGCTCGGCGAAGGCGTAGAGGCGATCCAGGAACCAATCGGTGTCTTCCACCTGCAGCGCGCGTTCGGTGTAGCGCGCGCGCTGCTGCGGCGGGATGGCGATGCCCACGTGCGGCAGGCTGATGAGCAGCGGCGTGGTGCCACGGTGCAGCGTGAAGATCTCATGGCTCATGAAGGCACTCGCTCCACGCCGCCGCGGACGACGCGGCGGCAGGGGTTGTGGCCGAAACGGTAGGCCAGCTCGCGCGGGTGGGTGGCGTCCCACACGGCGAAGTCGGCGCGCAGGCCGGCGGCGAGCCGCCCGCGGTCGGCCAGGCCCAGGGCGCGCGCGGCGTGGACGGTGACGCCGCGCCAGGCTTCCTCGGGCGTCAACCGGAACAGCGTGCAGGCCATGTTCAGCATCAGCAGCAGGCTCAGCGCGGGCGAGCTGCCGGGGTTGTGGTCGGTGGCCAGGGCGATGGGCACGCCCGCTTCGCGCAGCGCGGCCACGGGGGGCAGCTTCGTCTCGCGCAGGAAGTAGTAGGCGCCGGGCAGCAGCATGGCCACGGTGCCGGCGCTCTCCATCGCGGCGATGCCGGCCGGCGAGAGGTGCTCCAGATGGTCGCAGCTCAGCGCATTGAAGCGGGACGCCAGCGCCGCGCCACCCTGGTCGCTCAGTTGTTCAGCGTGCAGCTTCACCGGCAGGCCCAGGGCGCGGGCGGCTTCGAAGATGCGCGTGGTCTGTGCCGGCGTGAAGCCGATGGTGTCGCAGAAGGCGTCCACCGCGTCCACCAGGCCGGCGGCGTGCTGGCCGGGCAGCCAGCTGCAGGCGGCGGTGATGTAGTCGTCGGCCTGGCCGGTGTATTCCGGCGGCAGCGCGTGGGCGGCCAGCGAGGTGGTGCGCACCGTCAGCGGCAGTTCGCGCCCCAGGCGGCGGGCCACGGCCAGGCAGCGCGCTTCGTCGGCTTCGCTCAGGCCGTAGCCGGACTTGATCTCCAGCGTGGTCACGCCTTCGGCCATCAGCGCGCGGGCGCGAGCGGCGGCGCTGATGAACAGCTGCTCGTCGCTGGCGGCGCGCGTGGCGGCCACGGTGCTGCGGATGCCGCCGCCGGCGCGGGCGATCTCCTCGTAGCTGGCGCCTTGCAGCCGCAGTTCGAACTCGGCCGCGCGGTCGCCGCCGTACACGAGGTGCGTGTGGGCGTCGATGAGGCCTGGCGTGACGAGTGCGCCCTGCAGATCGTGCTCTTCGGCCGCGTTCAGGCCGGCGGGCAGTTCGTCATCGGGCCCCACCCAGCGCAGCTGGCTGTCTTCCACCCACAGCGCGCCGTCGCCCACCTCGCCCCAGCCGGTCTCTTCGGCGAAGGTGGCCAGGCGCGCGTGGCGCCAGAGCGCGGCGACACCCGTCATCGCGCGTGCGGCGAGTAGGACCACCACCAGGCCAGCGCCGGCGCGCCGCCATCGACCAGCGTCCAGGCATGGCCCGCGGCCGACTCCGACCACGCCAGCGTCATGGCCGGCAGCGTGGCGATGAGCCGGCCGTTCACCGCCAGTTCCGCCGGCCGAGCGCTGAACAGGCCGCGCACTTGCGCGTCGCTGGCCCAAGCTTCGCCGGCGCGGGCACGCGCCACGTGGCCGCGGCCGGTGGCCGCGTCCACCATCAGGTTCAAGTCCAGCGTGGGGCCGCCCAGCAGTTCGCAGCCGGGCGGTTCGCCACCGTCGAAGACCAGCGGTGCACTCTCCAGGGTGAGCCGCTGCTCGCCGCTGGCGAAGGCCAGCAACACGCCGGCGCCCTGCACCACGGTGAACCAGCGCTCCACGCCGGGGTAGGCGCTGAAGGGGCCGGCCCTGCTGACCTCGGCCACACTGAGGCGGCAGCGCCAGTCGGCCGGCGAGGGCCAGGCCAGCAGGTCGTGCGTGAGACCGCCGCCGTTCTTCCACGGCTTGGCCGGGCTGTCTTCGAGGGGAACGATGCGCACCGTCATGGTTGGAAATCGCCGTGGAGGGAGTAGCGCGAACCCGGGTGCACGAGCCGTGCCAGGGTGATGGGGGCTTCGCGCGTGAAGGTGCGCCGCACCACCACCAGGCAGGGCGCGGCGGGCTCGATGCCCAGCAGCTGCGCTTCCTGCGCCGTGGGCCGTGCGGCTTCGATGGAGTACTGTGCCCGCCACAGCGCCGTGTGCTGGAACAGGTACTGCGTGGGCGTGACCTGCGTGAAGTCGGCCGCCAGGTAGCCGGGCGCGGCGGCCGGGTTCACGTAGCGGTCTTCGCACTGCAGCGGCGTGCCGTTCTCCAGGTGCACGATGAGCGTGTGGAAGGCGGTGGCGCCGGGCGCCAGCCCCAGCTGCGCCGCCAGCGCGGCGGGCGCGGGTTCGGCGCGCTGCAGGTGCACCTGCACATCGTGCCGGTGGCCGCGGGCGACGATCTCGTCGTGCAGGTCGTGGATGGTGAGCGTGCTGCTCACCGGGTGCAGCGGCGCGGCGAAGGTGCCCACGCCCTGCGTGCGTTCCACCAGCCCCTCGGCCTGCAGTTCGCGCAGCGCGCGGCCCACCGTCATGCGGCTGACGCCGAAGGTTTCCACCAGTTCGGCTTCGGACGGCATCAGCGCGCCGGGCGGCCAGCGGCCGGCGGCCAGGCCGTCCTTCAGGTGCTGCTTGACGCGG
The DNA here is from genome assembly GCA_964495125.1 of uncultured Rubrivivax sp. Taxonomy (GTDB): domain Bacteria; phylum Pseudomonadota; class Gammaproteobacteria; order Burkholderiales; family Burkholderiaceae_C; genus Rubrivivax. The sequence continues at coordinate 320 of CAZBUU010000251.1, read as the reverse complement.
GCGTAAGGGGGTGCCGTGCCAGTGGAAACCATGACGACCATGGTACTTGCCTAGACTTGTCTAGACAAGTACATTGCGGGCATTCCCTGATGCCCGACGGAGTGCTCCGATGACCGATCTCTCGAACGTCCGCCATCTCGCCGGCCCGCGCCCGGTGCGCGCGCCGCGGGGCGCGCAGATCAGCTGCGCCAACTGGCTGATCGAAGCCGCCTACCGCATGATCCAGAACAACCTGGACCCGGAAGTGGCCGAGAACCCCGACGCCCTGGTGGTCTATGGCGGCATCGGCAAGGCGGCGCGCAACTGGGAGTGCTTCGAGG
>CAZBUU010000250.1:0-6954 GCA_964495125.1 uncultured Rubrivivax sp. | reverse complement strand
AGGAAGACCGCCAGCGGCTGCTGGCCATGACGCCGGGTTCGTACACGGGGATGGCAGCGACGTTGGCGAAGCGGTTCCGCTAGGTTGCCTGACTGCCGTGGCCAAGACACCCAAGCCGCAGCACGCAGCCAAGGCAGGCAACGGGCCCATTCTCAACAGCCCGTACGACGAACCACGCTTCCACTTTGCGACGGCGCAGGACGGCAACCTCGACTACCGGGATCGCCGCGAAGGTCGGCGCATCTTTGCCCCTGACACCCCGCAGGTGCCGCTTGGGCATGCTACGCAGCAGTCGCTCTACGACCTGAACGAGCTGGCGGCCAACTACCGCGACTACCTCGTCAACCTCTTGCGCGAGCAACTGGGCGCTTGGCGAAACGCTGGCTATCCAGGCGTCACCAGTCGCGTCACGCGCGAGTTGCTGGCCTTCTGGTTCGAAGATCCTGAGAGAGCCAGCCACCACCGCCTTTTCTTCGCCCAACGCGAAGCGGTGGAGGCCGCCATCTGGCTCAACGAGGTGGCCGACAAGAGCAATCCGGGCACCCACGTCCTGAACCAACTCAGGCGAGCGCAGGCCAGCGTTGGTGACCCCCAGGTCACGCTGCCCCGCATCGCCTTCAAGATGGCCACCGGTACGGGCAAGACCGTCGTCATGGCTTGCCTGGTGCTTTACCACTACCTGAATCGTGCCCAGTACCGCAACGACCCGAAGTACGCCGACTATTTTCTGGTCATGGCGCCCGGCGTCACCATCCGGGATCGCCTGTCCGTGCTGCGCGCAGACACGGAAGCCACGGCAGACCATCTGGCGGCTGACTACTACCGCCAGCGCAAGCTGGTGCCCCCCGCGTATGCCTCACTGCTTCAGGGCCTGAACGCGCGCTTGGTGGTGACCAACTTCCACAGCTTCGAACCTCGGCTCATCACAGGCAACAAGAAGAGTCCCCTGGACGGCAAGATCGGGCTCGACGGCAAGAAAACCGAGGCCCGCGAAGACGAGACGCTGATGCTGCAGCGTGTGCTCCCCGGCTTCAAGTCCGGGCGCCGCTTGCTGGTGCTCAACGACGAAGCACATCACTGCTACCTGCCACGCGCCAAGGGGCGCGACAGCGAAGAGGAGATGGCCGCCACCGAGAACGAGCGGGCCGCCGTCTGGTACAGCGGCCTGCGCGCCATAGCTCGCCGCTGGCAGGTGCGTGCTGTCTACGACCTCTCTGCCACACCCTACTACCTGGCAGGTAGTGGTTGGCCGGCCTACAGCTACTTCCCCTGGGTGGTCAGCGACTTCGGGCTGATCGAGGCCATCGAGGCCGGCCTGGTGAAGATTCCTTTCCTCCCGGTGGATGACAGCGCCCAGCACATCGAAGAGCCGGTGCTGCGCAACCTGTACGAACACTGCAAGGAAGGGCTGCCGCGCAAAGGGCAGCGCACGCAGCGCAAGGAATCGCTGGCCGAGGCCGAAGGTGTGCGCAAGAAGGGCCGGAAGGCGGCTGGCTCCGATGCGCCGGCGTTCGAGCCTCCGCCGGAACTGCCTTCCCTGCTGCGCAGCGCACTGCAGCAGTTCTACCGGCACTACGAAGCCTACGACCGGGGTCTTCGCGAGGCTGGCGAAACCGGCCGTGACTTGCTGTCCGCGCCCCCAGTGTTCATCGTGGTGTGCAGCAACACCACGGTCTCCAAAGAGGTCTACAAGCAGATCGCCGGCTACGAGACCGCCGACGCAGAAGGCCGCACCATCGCCGTGCCCGGCACGCTTGCGCTCTTCTCCAACTTCGACGCCACCACGCGCGCGCCCCGGCAACGCCCGCCCACGCTGCTGATCGACTCCGATGCCCTGGAACACTCGGGCCAGGTGGACGAGGACTTCAAGCGTGTCTTCGCCCCAGAAATTGAGGCCTTCAAGCGCGACTACCGCCTCAGCCACCCCGAGCGATCGGTCGAAGCGCTGAGCGATGCCGACATCCTGCGCGAGGTGGTCAACACCGTCGGCCGGCCTGGCAAACTGGGCCAGCACATCCGTTGCGTGGTGAGCGTGGGCATGCTCACAGAAGGCTGGGACGCCAACACGGTGACGCACATCGTGGGCGTGCGCGCCTTCGGCTCGCAACTGCTCTGCGAACAGGTGGCCGGGCGGGCGCTGCGCCGCCGCCACTACTTCATCGACCCCAAGACCGGGCTTTTCCCGCCCGAATACGCCCACATCATCGGCGTGCCCTTCCGCTTCTTCCGCGGTGGCCAGACCGAGCTGCCGACGCCGCAGGACATCAAGGCCCTGCGCGCATTGCCCGAGCGCGCCGAACTGGCCATCTCGTTCCCCAACCTGGTGGGCTACCGGATCGAGCACCCAGGCGACCGCATCCAGGCCGATTTCAGCGGCACGCCCGCCTTCCAGCTGGACCTGACGCTCAGCCCCGTGCAGACGGATCTCGGTAACGCCTTTTCCGCCGATCGGGAACGGATCGGCACTGACATCGACAGCATCCGCGATCAGGAAGTGGTGTTCTGGGTGGCCTCCCAGGTTCTCTCGCGCTTCTACCGAGGTGAAGACGGTCGGCCACGCATGGAGTTCTTCGGCGACCTGCGCCGCATTGCCCAGACGTGGTACGACACCAAGATCGACCTGGTGGGTGAGCGTGACCCGCGCTTCAAGCGCCTGCTGCGCCACGAAGACGCCACGCGCGTGGCGGCCAGCGTCTTCCTGGGCATCGAGGCCGCTGCCGTCAATGAGCGCTTGCATGCCACCACCGACGCACCGGCGGTGCTGCCCTTGCTGAACCGCTACAACCCGCGCAGCAGCACGGCCTACGTGCACGCCAGCACCGCCAAGCCGGTGTTTCCCACGACGAAGAGCCACGTCAACCTGGTGGTGGCGGACACCGACAGCTGGGAGCAGATCGCCGCCAAGACCTTCGAGAAGATCGACGCGGTGGAAAGCTATGTGAAGAACGCCTTCCTGGGCTTCGAGATTCCCTATGTCGACAAGACCGGCACCGAACGCCGCTACGTGCCCGACTTCCTGCTGCGCGTGAAGACGCCCGGCGACGAGCGCTTCAACCTCATCGTCGAAATCAGCGGCTTCGCCAAGGACAAGGCCGAGAAGCGCTACTTCGTGCAGCAGCGCTGGCTGCCGGCGGTGAACGCACAACGTGAACAGCTGGGCCTGCTGCCCTGGCACTTCATCGAAGTGACCGAGATCGAGCGCATCAAGGAACAGTTGGAAGCCGGCATCGAACGCATCGCGGCCGAGGTGGACGAAGCTGTGGCCAAGAGCGCCTGGGGCGTGATCAAGCTCATCCTGGCTCTGCCCGACGAGATGTTCGAAGGGCTGCGCCCGGAAGCCCCGGCGGAGCACAGACCTGGCTTGATCGACGAAGACGAATACTGATGGCCAAGTACCTGCTGGACACCAATGCCTGCATCGCGCTGCGACAGGGTCTCAAAGGCAAGACCAGCCGAGACGCGGCGCGCAGCGAAGCGCAACAACGGCTGATCGCGCGCTGGAAAGCCATGCCCGCCAACGACATCGTGATGTCGCTGTTCACCTTGGGCGAGCTGCGGGTAGGGCTGGAGAAGCAAACAAGCGCGGCCAACCGCGCCAGTGCCGAAACGGCGCTGGCGCAGCTGTGTGCGCGGATCCGGGTGCTGGAACAGCCGGGCGACGACGCCGCATCGGGCGGCAAGTTGGCCTTGGCTCATCACTACGCCGCCATCCGGGCCGAACTCGAACGCCAGGGCGCTGGCATCGGGCCCAACGACACGTGGATCGCAGCCCATGCGCGAACGCACCGGCTGACCGTGGTGACGAACAACACCTCCGAGTTTGCCCGCGTGCCCGGCCTGGCCGTCGAAGACTGGACTGCCTGACATGGCCACCAAGAAGACCACTCCACCCAAGGCCGCCGCCGGCGACAGCGCCAAGGGCAGCCACCAGCCGGTGGACGCCATCGTCCACAAGGCCGACGAGCGGCTGTTCATTCCCAGCCGCGAGGAAGCCGGCCAGGAAGAGCAGGCGCTGCAGGGCGCGCCCACGGTGAAGAGCGTGCCGCTGAACCCGGTGACCACCCGCGGGCAGGACCCCGAGCTCTACTGGCTGAACAAGTACGGCAGCAGCGACCAGGAACAGCGCCTGGAAGTGGACATCCGCAGCCTGTACCGGCACGAGCACATCGAGCCCGAGGCGCTGATCGCGCGGCTGTACAAGCTGAAGGCGCGCGAAGACCGGCAGAACGAACTGTTCGTCAATGAACTGCATGGCAACCCGCTGGCCATCGACGAACTGGACAAGCCCATTGCGTACTACAAGCGCCACGACAAATGGCGCAATCGCTTGATCCAGGGCGACAGCCTGCTGGTGATGACGAGCCTGCTGGAACGCGAAGGCATGGCGGGCCAGGTGCAGTGCATCTACATGGACCCGCCCTACGGCATCAAGTACGGCAGCAACTGGCAGATGCGGTTGAACGACCGCAATGTGAAGGACGGTGCCGACGAGAACCTGAGTGGTGAGCCCGAAGTCATCAAGGCTTTTCGGGACACCTGGGAGCTGGGCATCCACAGCTACCTGAGCTACCTGCGTGACCGGCTGCTTGCGGCGAGGGAACTCTTGAGCGCGAGTGGATCCTGTTTTGTGCAGATCAGCGACGAGAACGTGCACTTGGTGCGGTCGCTGATGGATGAGGTGTTTGGGAGTGAGAACTTCTGTTCGCTGATCGCCTTCAAGAAGACTTCAGGCGCAGGCAGTCTGGCACTTGGAACGGACGTACTTGCCTCGACTTGCGACTATCTCGTCTGGTACGCAAAGGACAAGGGGTCCATCAAGTATCACCAGCTCTACGCAGACAAGACGTCCGGCGAGGGCGAAGGTGCGTACACATGGTTGGAGCTTGCAGGGGGCAGCCGGCGGCGAATGAGCCCAGCGGAGCGGGACGGAACTGCTGCAATACCGGAAGGCTCGCGGGTGTTTCGCGCAGACAACCTTCAATCCCAAAGCGGAGTGGACACGACGCGATATCCCGTTGAGTTTGAAGGACGGACCTTCGTTCCGACAAAGGGCGTCTGGAAGACTAGCAAGGCAGGCATGGATCGGCTGAAGGCAGAGGGCCGCCTGATACTGATCGGCAACACCCTCGCTTACGTTCGCTACTTCCAGGACTTTCCTGTTCAGTCGATCAACAACTTCTGGAACGACACGACTGTTGCTGGTTTCGCAGATGAGAAGGTCTACGTGGTTCAGACCACCGCCAAAGTCATCCAGCGCTGCATCTTGATGTCCACTGATCCCGGCGACCTTGTCTTCGACCCCACTTGCGGCTCCGGCACCACCGCCCATGTCGCCGAGCAATGGGGCCGCCGCTGGATCACTAGCGACACCAGCCGCATCGCGCTGAACATCGCCAAGACCCGGCTGATGACGGCCACCTACCCCTGGTACAAGCTGGCCGACGTGACGGGCGAGGACATCCGCCATGGCTTCGTCTACAAGAAGGTGCCGCACGTCACGCTCAAGAGCATCGCCAACGGCGAGCCGCCCGAAACCGAGACGCTGTTCGACCAGCCCGAGCTCGACAAGAAGAAGCTGCGCGTGGCCGGCCCCTTCACGGTGGAAACGCTGCAGAGCTTCGAGCCGATTGCGCCGGACGCCATCGCTGCCGCCAACACCGGCATGGACAACGTGCAGCGCTTCACCGACCGCGTCTTCGAACATCTCAAGCACGCCGGCATCAAGAACGGCCTGAAGAACGAAACCGCGGTGTTCAGCCGCGTGGACGCCATCAGCGGCACCATCGAGGACGAAGGCGCGCTGCATGCCGAAGGCTGGTACGGCAGCGCCGGCGGCGAGCGCAAGGCCTATCTGCACATCGGCCCGCAGTTCGGCACGGTGAGCAAGAAGGCGGTGAACAGCGCCATCCTGGCCTGCCGCCGCCGGGCCGACGCCGACTGGCTGGTGATCCTGGGCTTCGGCTTCGAGAGCGACGTGGACAACCGCAACGTCACGCTCAAGGTGGGCAGCTTCGAGGTCACCAAGGTGCGCATGCACGATGACCTGATGCAGGACGGCCTGATCAAGAAGGACAAGAAGGCAGCCAGCTTCGTGACCATCGGCGAGCCTGACATCGCCAAGGTGGAGGCGCCTCTGCCCGACGGCAGCCGCGGCGTGGCGGTGGAGATTCGCGGCCTGGATCTCTACGACCCCATCACCGACGAAGTGAAGCCGCGCAACGCGGCCGACATCGCCTACTGGATGGTGGACGACGACTACGACGGCGCCAACTTCGTGGCCAGCCAGGTGTTCTTCTGCGGCGGCGACCACGACGAGTTCGACAAGTTCAAGGCCGGCCTGTCACGGCTGGCGGTGGACGGCACCCGGGCCCGCGCCGAACGCACGCTGAAGGTGGAGATCGACGCCGAGGCCTTCGACCGCGTGTACGGGCTTCGCTCGCACCCCATCCCGGCCACGCGGGGCCGCCGCGTGGCGGTGCGCGTGATCAGCCAGTTCGGCGAGGAAAGCACCAAGGTGCTGACGCTGTGAATCCTGCGAACATGCCGGACCAAGGTCGCCACCCATGAGTTTCCGAGAACAACTCCTGGCCACCCAGGCCGCGAACGACTCCATGCTCTGCGTGGGCCTGGACCCGGAACCTGCGAAGTTCCCGGCGCCCTGGACGGGCGACGCGTCGCGCACCTTCGATTTCTGCGCCGCCATCGTCGACGCCACGAAGGACCTCGTCTGCGCCTTCAAGCCGCAGATCGCCTACTTCGCCGCCCAGCGCGCCGAAGACCAGCTGGAACGGCTGCTGGCGCACATCCGCGACGTGGCGCCCGCGGTGCCGGTGATCCTGGACGCCAAGCGCGGTGACATCGGCGCCACCGCCGAGCAGTACGCCCGCGAAGCCTTCGAGCGCTACCGCGCCGACGCGGTGACGCTGTCGCCCTTCATGGGCCACGACTCCATCG
>CAZBUU010000249.1:0-6999 GCA_964495125.1 uncultured Rubrivivax sp. | reverse complement strand
AGGTCCTTCGGGATCGTCTGCAGCGCCGCCAGGTACAGCACGACGTTGAAGCCCAGGTAGCGCCAGAACACGATGAAGGCGATGGCCGGCTTGATGTGCTCGGGCAGGCCCAGCCAGTCCACCTTCTCGGCGCCGAACAGCGCCGCCGTGGTGGCGTTGATTAGCCCGAAGTCCTTGCTGAACAGCGAGCTGAACATGATGGCGATGGCCACCGTGGAGGTGATGTAGGGCAGGAAGTAGGCGCCGATGACGCCGTCGCGCAGCACCTTGAAGCGCTCGTGGATGAACACCGCCAGCGGAATGGCCACCAGGTGCTGCGGCACGCCCGAGGCCAACGCCAGCCAGCCGGTGTTGGACAGGCTCTTCCAGAACCACTCGTCCTGCAGCGCGAAGGCGAAGTTGGCCAGGCCCACGTACTCCATCGCGCGCAGGCCGCTGGTGGGCTCCCAGCTCTGGAAGGCCAGGTAGAGCGAGAAGCCCAGCGGGAACACGCCGAACACCGCGAACAGCACGAGGAACGGGCTGATCAGCACGTAGGGCGCCCAGCGGGGCGAAAGGCGCAGGAAGGCCGGCCACTTCATCGGAAGGCCCGGCGTTGCAGCAGCCGCTCGGCATCCGCCAGCGCGGTGCCGATGTCCTTGCCGCGGTCCAGCACGTTGTCGAGCTCGGTGCTCACCACTTCCTCGGCGAAGTTGTTCTGCTTGTGCACCTCGGTGGCGGTGATGCGCCGCGCCGAGTCGCGCCACAGCCGCCGTGCGCGCTGGCCGCCCAGGAAGGGCAGCGGTTCGTCGAAGAAGGGGTCCTCGTGCGCTTCCAGCAGCGCGGGGAAGGCGTCCTGCGACTTGAAGGCCGCGAACTGGCGCTCGCGGTCCAGCGTCAGCAGCTGCACCAGTTCCCAGGCCAGCGCCTTGTTGCCGGCCTCGGCCTGGCGCGGCAGCGCGTAGTAGCTGCCGCCGTAGCCCACGTAGGTCTGCGCCGGCAGCGGCGCCGCGCGCCACAGGCCCGCCGTGCCCGGTGCCACCCAGTTGGCCAGCTGGCCCACCATCCAGGCGCCCGACATCTCGGTGGCCAGCGTGCCGCGCTTGAAGCCTTCAGCCCATTCGTTGGACCACGCGGCCACGCGCGCATCCAGCTTGCCGCGGCGCACCGCGCGCGCCAGCTCGAAGGCACGGCGGAAGCGCGGGCCGTTCACCAGCACGCGCGACTCGCGGTCGAAGTACAGGCCCTCGCCCGCCTTCAGGCCGCTGCGGATGACGATGTCCTTGACGATCTGCGCATTGCTGATGAGGTAGGCGCCGGTGGCCGCCTTGATGCGCGCGCCGGCCTCCACGTAGGCCTCCCACGAAGGCGTCAGCGCCTCCGCCTCCAGGCCCGCCTTGGCCAGCAGGTCGGCACGCACGAGCAGCGTGCCGGGACCGATGTCGGTGGGCACGCCCACCACTTCGCCGCGCCGGTTGACGGCCTGGTCGTAGGCGTAACGCACGAAGCGTTCGCGGAAGCGGCCCACGGCGTAGGGCGGCCGGGCCAGGTCGTCCAGACCGCGGCCCTGCGAGAAGCGGCCCACGTAGCTGGCCTCCAGCGCCATCACGTCGGGCAGGTAGACGGAGGTGGACAGCGCCGTCGTCATGGCGGTGTGGTGGTCCGCGTACTGGCGCGTCACCACGTGCACGTTCACGTCGGGGTGGCGTTCGCGCCAGCGCGGCAGGGCGGCGCGCACGATCTCGTCGACCAGCGGGTAGGCCGCCACGGTGAGGCGCCGACGCGGCTGCGCGCCGGCCGGCCGCGCCAGCCAGGCGGCCGGCGCCAGGGCCAGGCCCCGGGCCAGCAGGCGGCGCCTCGCGGGAGAAGGGCCGCGGTTCACGGTGAAGAGGCCGTCAGAACTTGTAGTTCACGCCCAGCAGCGTCTGGCGGCCGAACTGGTAGGTGTAGTTCGGCGTCAGCTGGGACGCGTCGGGCGCGTTGGCCGTCACCGACTTCAGGTTGTTCGGCTTCGTGTCGGTGACGTTGTTCATCTGCAGCAGCACCGACAGGCCCTTGATCAGACCCGCCTCCTCGAAGTTGTAGCCGAACTGCAGGTCCACCACCTTGTCGGCGGCCTGCTGGCGCGTCGTGGAGTTCAGGTAGATGTCGCGCGTGGTGGCGGTGAAGGGCGAGCGGTAGCGCTGGCTCACGCGGCCGGAGAAGCCGTACTTCTCGTAGTACAGCGTGATGCTGTTGGAGCGCCCGGACAGGCCGTTGAGCGAGACCTTGGAGCCCGCGATCACCTTGCCCGAGTTCGGGTCCACCGACTGGTCGCTGATGGAACTGCTCAGCTTGGAGCCGCTGGCCACGACGCCGAAGCCGTCCAGTGCCGGATGCAGGATGCCCAGTTCGAAGGCCGCGGCCAGCTCGATGCCTTCCACCTTGCCGCCGTTGCCGTTCAGCGGCTGGAACACCGGGCCGAACTGCTGCACCACGATGCCGGGCGGCGCGTTGGCCGGCAGCGGCACGTCGCTGTTGTCGCGCGCGCTGATGCCGTAGGTGATGTAGCTCAGCAGGTTCTTGCGGAAGGCCGCGAAGGAGACGTAGCTGCGCTTGCCGAAGTACTTCTCGATGGACAGGTCGATGCCCGCCGCACGCCAGGGCTTGAGCGCCGGGTTGCCGGCGTAGACCTGGTTCCACTTGCCCTGGTCCGGGCCCGGGGCCACGATCAGCGTGGGCGTGCTGGTGCCGGCGCGCATGTCCACGATGTTGGGCCGCGCCGTGCTCACGCCCAGCCCGAAGCGGGCGATGAGGTCCTTGCGGATGTCGGCCACCAGGTTCAGCGTGGGCAGGAAGTCCGAGTAGGACGCGCTGCCGCTGCGCGCGATGAGCAGGTTGATGTCGGGCACGTCGTCGTTGCCGCGGTACTCGAAGCCGTCGGCGCTCTGCTTCGTGCGCACGTACTGCGCGCCCAGGTTGCCGCGGACCGGGATGCCCATCACCTCGGTGTCGATGTTGAGCATGCCGAAGAGCGTGCTCACCGTCTCGCGCACGCCGGAGTCGTTGTCCACCTTGGCCGTGAAGCGGCCGGGCTGCAGCGTCACCGCGCCCAGGTCCACCAGCGCCGGCACGTCGAAGCGCACCAGGCTGCCGATGCCGGCCCAGGACATGTCGAAGGGCGTGCGCAGCGCACCGGCGGGGATGTTGCGGATGTTGTTGCCGCCGGCGTCCTGGTTCATGAGCAGCCGGCTCTCGTTCTTCTGCACCAGCTTCTCGCGGTCGGTGTGGTTCAGGCCGAAGCTCACGGCGCTGAACATGCCGCTGTCCAGCGACCGCTTGAGCGAGAGCTTCACGCTCTTGATCTCGTCCTCGATGTGCGGCGTGCGCACGGCACCCGCCCAGCGCGGCTGGCCGGGCACGAAATCGAAGCCGACGACGTCACCCAGCGCGATGGTCGGCGCGTTGGACAGGAAGTTCGGGTTGACCGGCGTGAAGGTCTGCGCGCCGCCGTCCACCGGCACGTTCCACTTGAAGGCGCCGAAGGCCCAGGCCTTGTTGGTGTAGTCGTAGGGCGCGGCGTAGGCCTCGCTGTACTTCTCGTCGCGCTTGTCGCGCGAGTAGCTGAGGTCGGCCTCGGCCGTCCATTTGTCGGCGAACTTGACCTCGGTGTTCCAGCCCAGCGCGGTGATGAGGTCGCGCCGCGTGGTGTCGAAGTTGCCGGTGGTCACCGGCAGGTTGTCGGCGGTGCCGCTGGTGGCGTAGGTGTTGTTGCCGATCTGCGTGGTGCCGATGTTCGACAGCGTGTTCTGCACGCCGGCGCCGAAGAACTGGCCCCAGCTGGCGAACAGGCTCTGCAGGAACTTGCCGCCGACCTCGTGCGTGTCGAACTTCGAGTAGTACAGGTCCAGCTGCGTGCGCAGGTCCTTGTTGGGCTTGTACTCCAGCACGGCCATGAAGCCGTCGCGCGTGTTCTTCTTGGTCGACGAGGTGGCCGTCCAGAACATCGGCAGCATGGCCTGGCCCGTCTGGCCGGCGGCGTAGGGCTTCAGCGAGGGCACGTTGCCGTTCACCGGCAGGCCGAAGGGCGAGTAGTCGCCGTACTCCACCAGTTCGGTGAGCTTCAGGTTCGTAACCACGTCCAGCCGCGCGAAGCCCAGGCCCACGCCGATGGTGTTGTCGGCGAACTGGTCGACGTAGGCGATGCTGAAGCGCTTGCCCGTGGGGTTGGCCACGCCGGGAGCGAGGTTGCCGTTGTCGTTGCGGTCCAGCCGCAGGTTGACGGCGACCTCGCGGCCCCGCGTGTCCAGCGGCCGGCGCGAGCGCAGGTCCACCGTGCCCGACAGGCCCTGGCCCATGAGGTTGGCGCTGGGCGTCTTGTAGACGATGGCCTGGCCGATCAGTTCCGAGGGGAACTGGTCGTACTCGACCGCGCGCGAGTCGTTGGAGCTGACGACCTCTCGGCCGTTGAGCAGCGCGCCGGCGAATTCCGGCGACAGGCCGCGGATGGAGATGACGTTGACGCGGCCGTCCGGCCCACGCTGGCCCGTGAGGCCCGGCAGGCGCGCCAGCGACTCGGCGATGCTCGAATCGGGCAGCTTGCCGATGTCCTCGGCCGAGATGGCCTCGACGATGGCGTCGGACGCGCGCTTGGTGGTGATGGACGATTCGATGGCGCGGCGGATGCCCGTCACCACCACGGTCTGCGGTTCGGCCGCGGCCTGCTGGGCCTGGGCCGTGCCCACGGTCACCAACGCGCAGGCGATGGCCACCGGGCGCAGACGACCCGGCCGGGTGCGGCGCACGGTGGCGCGGAACAGGGTCCTGCTGGACGTCGGTGCGGGCATCGCTGGTCTCCGTTGGTTTTCTTGAAAGCGGTTTCAAGATTTTTTCCGAAAGCGCCCGCATGCGGCGTTCTCGTTAACCCGTGGCGACGAAAGCGGCGGTTTCAGCGCAACAGCCGGCGCGTCGATTCCCGCGGCACCAGCTGTGGCTGCGGCAGCTTGACCTCGGGCTCCCGCCCGGCCAGCAGGGCCAGCATGGCCGTGGCGGCTTCGGCGCCCAGTTCGTAGACCGACTGGCGCACGGTGGTCAGCGGCGGGATCGAGAACTTGGCCGGGGCCAGGTCGTCGAAGCCGACCAGCGACACATCGTCCGGCACGCGCACCTGGCGCCGGTACAGGCCGAGCGCGGCACCGATGGCCGTCTGGTCGTTGGCCGCGAAGATGGCGGTGAAAGGCTGGCGCGCGTCGAGCAGGCGGTTGACGGCCATCAGGCCGCCGGCCTCGGTGTAGTCGCCGGGCAGCACCAGTGCGGGGTCGAAGGCCAGGCCGGCTTGCTCCAGCGCCTCGCGGTAGCCGGCCTGGCGCTCCAGGGCGTCCTCGTGGGCAGGGTCGCCGGCGATGTAGGCAATGCGCGTGTGGCCGCACTCGATGAGGTGGCGGGTCGCGATCAGGGCGCCGGCGCGGTTGTCGAAGCCGAAGCTGAACAGGCGCGGCCCTTCCAGCTGCCGGCCGACCACGACCATCGGCACGTCCTGCGCATAGCCGCGCAAGGCCTCGTTGGGCAGGCGGCCGGCCAGCACGATGAGGCCGTCCACGCGGCGCGACAGCAGCGCCTCCAGGGCCTTGCGCTCCTCGGGCTCCTGCCAGTGGCCGCTGACGAACAGCGGGATGTAGCCGGCGGCTTCCAGGCGGTCCTCGATGCCGTGCAGCGCCTCGCCGTAGAACGGGCTGGAGATGGTCTGCGTCATCACGCCCACGCTCAGCGTGCGTCCGCCAGCCAGCCCGCGCGCCACCGGGTTGGGGCGGAAACCCAGCAGCCGGATGGCGTCGTCCACGGCCTGCTGCTTGGCGGCGCTCACCGTGGCCGTGCCGTTCAGGATGCGCGACACCGTGCTGGGCGACACGCCGGCGTGCCGCGCCACCATCTCCAGCGTCACGACGCCGGCCGCCGAGGCCGCGGCGGGCGAGCGTTTTCGGGGGGTGACAGGCGCTTTCAAGGTCGGTTTCGGGCGCAAAGCCGCGAGTCTAGGCGCAGAAGGCCGCAAAGCTGCGTTGTTCCTCGCCGGTAACCGCCCTGCGGAGGCCTTGCGCCAGCGCATGGGCAAGGCGCGGCCACCGGGGCAGGATGGTGTGCATTAGGTCATGCCGAATACGCATGGGGCCCCGGGGGGTGGTGGTTACGGGACGATTACATTGCCCCGACAATCTTCCTCCCTGTTCCTGGGGATGCCCTCTTCTTGCCCGGCCGCCAGCGGCATTCGGCGAGCGTCGTCAGCGCGGCGCTGGCCGAATCCCGACTTACCGACTTGTCATTGATTGGAGCTCCGATGAACCGTCCCGTGATGGAAGGGCTGCGCCTGAACGTGCCCGCCTACGTCAAGCATCCCCGCCTGGTGGAATGGGTGGCGCAGATCGCCGCGCTGACCGAAGCCGCCGACGTGTACTGGTGCGACGGCAGCGCCGCCGAGTACGAGCGCCTGTGCGAGCAGCTGGTGGCCGCCGGCACGATGATGAAGCTCAACCCCGAGCTGCGGCCCAACAGCTACCTGGCCCGCAGCGACGCCTCCGACGTGGCCCGCGTCGAAGACCGCACCTTCATCTGCAGCGAGAAGAAGGAAGACGCCGGCCCCACCAACAACTGGATGGCCCCGGCCGAGATGCGCGCGCTGCTGCAGACCGGCGAGAAAGCCCTGTTCAAGGGCGCCATGAAGGGCCGCACGCTGTACGTGGTGCCTTTCAGCATGGGCCCGCTGGGCAGCCACATCTCGCACATCGGCGTGGAGCTCACCGACAGCCCCTACGTCGTCATCAGCATGCGCACCATGACGCGCATGGGCAAGGGCGCGCTGGACGTGCTGGGCAGCGAAGGCGCCTTCGTGCCCTGCGTGCACACCGTGGGCGCGCCGCTGGAAGCCGGCCAGAAGGACGTGGCCTGGCCCTGCAACCCCACCAAGTACATCGTCCACTATCCCGAGACCCACGAGATCTGGAGCTACGGCTCCGGCTACGGCGGCAACGCGCTGCTGGGCAAGAAGTG
>CAZBUU010000248.1:4728-7061 GCA_964495125.1 uncultured Rubrivivax sp. | reverse complement strand
CCGGCCGCAAGAACGGCGTGCTGATCAGCATGGACGACGGCGAGATCTTCACCTATGCGCTGGGCAAGCTCGACGACCGCGGCCGCATGTTCGTGAAGGCCGGCGACCCGGTCTACGAAGGCATGATCGTCGGCATCCACAGCCGCGACAACGACCTCGTGGTGAACGCCACGCGCATGAAGCAGCTGACCAACTTCCGTGTCAGCGGCAAGGAAGACGCGATCAAGATCACGCCGCCCATCGACGCCACGCTGGAGTACGCGGTGGAATTCATCGCCGACGACGAGCTGGTGGAGATCACGCCCAAGAGCATCCGCATCCGCAAGCGCCACCTCAAGGAACACGACCGCAAGCGCGCTTCGCGCGAAAGCGCCTGAGCGGCGGGACCTTCGGCATGAAGATGACGCACCGCGGCGCGGTGTGGACGATGGTGGCCGCGGCGCTGATGTGGAGCATCGCCGGCGTCGTCTCGCGCTGGCTCGAATCGGCCCGGGGCTTCGAGGTCACCTTCTGGCGCAGCGCCTTCAACGCCGCCGCGCTGATCGTGCTGCTGGCCGCCATGAAGGGGCCGGCCGGACTGCTGGCGGCCTTGCGCCAGGGTGGGCGCGCGCTGTGGGTGTCGGGCCTGTGCTGGGCCGTGATGTACACGGCCTTCATGATGGCGCTGACGCTGACGACGGTGGCCAACGTGCTGGTCACCATGTCCATCGGCCCCTTGCTCACGGCGCTGCTGGCGCGTGCGTTCCTGGGCCACCGCCTCCAGCCCCGCACCTGGGGCGCCATCGCGCTGGCCGGCGTGGGCATCGCCTGGATGTACGGCCACGAGGTCAGCGCCGGCGACCCGCGGCACCTGCTGGGCACGCTCGTGGCGCTGGGCGTGCCGGTGGCTGCGGCGGTGAACTGGACGCTGCTGCAGCACCTGAAGGGCCAGAGCGACCCGCCGGACATGCTGGCGGCGGTGCTGATCGGCGCGCTGATCTCGGCCGCCGTCACGCTGCCGCTGGCCATGCCCCTGGCCGCCACCGCGCACGACCTCTCGCTCCTGGCGCTGCTGGGCGTGGTGCAGCTGGCCATCCCCTGCCTGATGGCCGTGGCCGCCGCGCGCGTGCTGGCCGGGCCCGAGATCTCGCTGCTGGGCTTGCTGGAGGTCGTCTTCGGCGTGCTCTGGGCCTGGTTGGGCGCCAACGAAGCCCCGTCGCTGGCCGTGCTGGGCGGCGGCGGCCTGGTGCTGGCCGCGCTGGTGGGCAACGAGCTGCTGGGCTGGCGTCAGCGCCCCGCCGGCGCCTGAGCCGGCGCGGCTTCCAGCCGCTTCAGCGCCGCGGCCAGGGCCTCCTGGCTGTCCTTGGAGTCCGGATAGACCTGCACCGCGCGTCGCAGCATGGCCACCGCGGCCGCCACTTCGTCGCGGCGCAGGTGCGCCTCGGCGACATCGATGAAGGCTTCCTCGGGCACGGTGGCGGGTCGGCCGGCCTGCGCCAGCCTGGCGTAGCGCAGCCCCAGGGCGTCGACCTTGCGCGTGCTGCCGATCTCGGCCAGCACCGCCGCATCGTCGGGTGGCAGGCGGTGGCCGAAGTAGCGCGCCCGCAAGCCGTCGATGGCCCCTTGCAGCACCACGCTGACGTGCCGCTCCCTCGGGTAGTTCACCACCTCGGCATGCAGGCCACGCGGCGACTGGGTCTGCAGCACCTGGCGCAAGGCCAGCTGGTCGGTCAGCGCACCGCCCAGCGAGGGATCCTCGGCCACGTACAGGAAGGCGGGCAGGCGTTCGCGGGCCTTGAAGGCGGTTTCCAGTTCACGCACCGGCAGGCCGCCGTCCCAGTCCAGGCTCGGGCTGGTGACGAGGTAGGCGTTGAAGAGCTGGGGCTCGGTGGCCAGCACGTGCAGCGCAAACTGGCCGGCGGCAGAGTGCCCCAGCAGCAGGCGCTCGCCGCTGCTGCGGTAGTCGCGGGCCAGCACCGGCAGCAGTTCGTCGGCCAGGAAGCGCCTGAACTTGGACGCGCCTCCGCCGCCCGCCCAGGCCTGAGGCCAGTCGGTCTGCGTGTAGTCGTGCACCCGCTTGCCGCTGGCCACGCCCACCACGATGAGCTCCGGGATCTCGCCCTGGTTGGCCAGGAAGCGCGCATTGGCGGCGACGTGCTCGAACTGCTGCTGCGCGTCCAGCACCAGCAGCAGCGGGTAGGTCTGCCGGGGTGCGTTGGCGTAGCTGTCGGGCAACTGCACCTGGTAGGCGCGCTCGGCACCGAGGTGTCTTGAAGGCAGGGTGCGTGGCGCCTCGGCGGCCAGCAGCGGTGCGGCGAGACTGAGGGCCAGCCAGGCGGCCAGCAGGCGCAGGC
>CAZBUU010000248.1:0-4628 GCA_964495125.1 uncultured Rubrivivax sp. | reverse complement strand
CAGGCGTTGGATCAAGGTCGGCATGCGCGTCCTCGTCGGTGGCGGAGGTGCAGACATGGTGCCGCATCCGCCCGCTGCAAGGCGGGACCATCCCCGAGGGCGCCGTCAGGGTGCCAGGTGCCGCGCCAGGAAGGTCTCCACGCGCTTCCAGAAGTCCACCCGCGTGTCCAGACGCGACCAGTCGTGGCCTTCGTCGCGGTACAGCACCCAGTCGGGGCTGCGGCCGGCCTTGCGCAGCGCCTCGCGCATGCGCTCGCCGTGCTCCAGCGGCACGCGGCGGTCCAGCGCGCCGTGGGCCAGCAGCAGCGGCGCCTGGATGCGCGCGGTCAGGTTCAGCGGCGCCACGGCGGCCAGGCGCTCGGCGTCGCGGGCGGGGTCGCCGATGAGCGTGGTCATCGAATACTGCTTGGCCTCGCGCCCGATGTCGCTCCAGAAGATGCTGAAGAGCAGCCGCGGGTCGCTCACGGCCGCCCAGGCCACGCCGCAGCGAAAGGCTTCGGGCGTGCGTGCCAGCCCCATCAACGCGGCGTAGCCCCCGTAGCTGCCGCCGGCGATGCACACGCGCTTCGGGTCCACCCAGCCCTGCTTCACGGCCCAGGCGACGGCATCCTCCAGGTCGTCCTGCATCGCGGCGCCCCATTGGCCGAAACCGGCACGCAGGTGGGCGTTGCCGTAGCCGGCGCTGCCGCGGAACTCGGGCTCGATGACGACGTGGCCGCGCGAGGCCAGGAACTGCGAGGCGGCGTCCCACGCCCGCTCGCGACCGCGCACCCAGGGCCCGCCGTGCACCAGCAGCACGGCCGGGCGCGCCTTTGCGTCGTCAGCAGGCAAGGTCACCCAGACCGGCAGGCCGGCGCCGTCGCGAGCCCGGATGCGTTCGAAGCGCAGGGGCGCCATGGCGCTGGGGTCGATGCGCGGCCGCACGCTGCCCACGCGCTGCAGCTCGCCGCTGGCCGGGCCGAAGAGGTAGAACTCGCCAGGGTGTCGCTCGCCGTGGCTGAAGACGAGCAGCGCCTCGAGGCCGGTGCAGGGCGCGCACAGCAGGTCGTTCTGGCGGCCGGGCAAGGCGGCGTCCACCTTCCGCTGCAGGTTCTGGTGAGCGGCTGCCAACCACTGGGTTTGCCGCGCCTCGCGCACCAGCCGCAGGCCCAGCAGGGCACCGCTGCTGCGGTCGAAGACGGGGTCGATGCCGCCGTCGAAGCCGGGCGTGGCCGCCACGGCTTCGGCGCCGGGTTGGCCGCTGGCGAAGTCGAAGCGGCGCAGTTCGTCGCCGCCTTCCGCCCCCACCACCTGCACGTAGAGCTGCCCGATGCCGTCGACGAAGCGCGGCGCGAAGGGCGCTTCCAGCACGCGGTGGCGCGCGATCTCGCGGAAGGCCTGCTTCTCGACGTCGAACCAGAGGAAGGCGCGCTGGCCGTCGCGCTGCGTCACGGCCAGGCGGGGCTGGCCGAGCGGGTCGAAGAGCCAGTCCACGGCGTCGGCAGGCGGGTTCCTGACGAGGCTGCGGCGCGCCCCGCTGCGCACGTTCACCGCCAGCGGGTTCACGGTCTTGAGCTCCCCGCCCGGGCCGACGAGGTATTCGCCGACGATGACCTCGCCGCTGCCTGGCGCGCCCAGCGCCAGCACCTCGTGGTTCGGCTCCAGCGGCCGCGGTCCCGGTGCAGGGATGTCGCCGGAGAACTCGGCCTTGATGAGCGTGCGCAGGCTGCTGCCGTCTCGCCGCACGGCCAGCGTGGCCGGGTACAGGCGCTCGGTGCCGCGGTGGTTGACCTCCACGGCCGTGATCAGCAGGCTCTCGTCATCGACCCACTGGACCCGTGTCACCTGGGCCTTGGCGAAGCCGACCAGCACCTTGGTCGGCTCCTTGCCGTCGAGGTCGACCAGCACCAGTCGCGAGGGGCCGCCAACGGCCGGCACGGCGCGCGAGGCCAGCCAGCGGCCGTTGGGTGACAGGCGCATGTCCTGCACGGCGCCATCGTCGAAGAAGGCTTCGACGGGTGGGGGCGGCGCCGCCTGCGCCGCCGGAAGGACGACGATGGCGAGGAGGCAGACCCGCAGCCCGGCCGCAAGCCGCCGCTGCGAAATCACGGCTTCAGGTGCCGCCCGAGAAAGGTCTCCACGCGCTGCCAGAAGTCCTTCTTGGTTTCCGGGTAGTTCCAGCCATGGCCCTCGTTGGGGTAGACCACCCACTCGGGCTCCTGGCCGGCCTTGCGCAGTGCGGCACGCATGCGTTCGCCGTGCTCGATGGGCACGCGGCGGTCGACGCCACCGTAGGCCAGCAGCAGGGGCGCCTTGATGCGGTCGGCCATGTTGATGGGCGAGTTGGCGTCGAGCAGGGCGCTGTCCTTCTCGGGGTCGCCCACCCTCTCCTTCATCGAGTGCTCCTTGGCCGCCCGGCTGGTGTCGGACCAGTGGGCGTTGAAGAGCAGCTTGAGGTCGCTGACGCCGATCCAGGACACGCCGCAGCGGTACGCGTCCGGCGTCTTGGCCAGCCCGACCAGGGTGGCGTAGCCGCCGTAGCTGGCGCCGGCGATGCACACACGCCGGGCATCGACCCAGCCCCGCTTCACCGCCCAGGCCACGGCGTCGCTCACGTCGTCCTGCATCGCCAGGCCCCATTGCTTGAAGCCGGCCCGCAGGTGCGCTTCGCCCCAGCCGCTGCTGCCTCGGAACTCGGGCTCGATGACGACGTAGCCGCGCGAGGCCAGGAACTGGGAATCGGCGTCCCACTCCCAGGAGCGGCCGCGCACGTTGGGCCCGCCGTGCACCAGCACCACGGCGGCACGGGCCTTGGTGGCACCACCGGCCGGCAGCGTGATGTAGACGGGAAGGTCCTGCCCGTCGCGCGTCTTGATGCGTTCGAAGTGCACCGGCGCCATGGCGGCGGGGTCGATGGCCGGGCGGCGGCTGCCCACGCGCTGGATTTCGCCGGTGCGCGGTCGGTACAGCAGGAAGTCGCCCGGGGCGCGATCACTGTGGCTGAACACCAGCACGACCTCCTGGCGGTCGCAACGCGAACACAGGAGGCGATTGATGCGGCCTTTCAGGCGGTCATCCACGCGTTTCTGCAGCGCGGCGATCTCCGGCTTCAGCCACACCACCTCATCGGCATCCAGGTCCAGCCGCAGGCCCAGCAGTTCGCCGTCTTCGCGGCTCATCACGGGCGTGAAGTTGCCGCTGAACCCGGGCGTCGCGACGATCGCCTCCTCGCCGGGTTCACCTTTCTGGAAATCGAAGTGGCGCAGCTCTTCGCCCTTGCCACCGGCGGTTTGCACGCTGACGTACAGGCGGCCCTGGCCGTCGATGAACTCGGGCGTCCAGGGCGCTGCCAGCGACTTGAACCGCGCCAGCTGGCGCCAGGTCTCGCTGGCCGGCTCGTACCACTGGTAGCTGCTGAACCCGTCGCGGTAGGTGAAGGCCAGCCGCGGCTGGCCGCGCGGGGTGTAGAGGAAGCCACTGGCGTCATCGGGCACGCTCTTGAGCAGCGAGCGACGCGCGCCGGTGCGCGCGTTCATGGTCAGCAGCGTCTCGGAGAAGGTCTGCTCGGCACGGTCGTAGCGCGCGGCACTGACGATGATCTCGTCGCTGCCGGGTTCGCCCAGGCTGACGAAGCTGTGGTTGCCCTCCAGGGGCTGGATCCCCGGCGCGCCGTAGTTGGTTTCCCAGGCGGCCTTGCTGAGGTGGCGCATGCGCTCGCCGTCACGGGTCACGGAGATCAAGCCGCCGCGGTCGCCGTCGTAGCCGCGCGCCAGGTTGTCCGCGGCCTCCAGCACGAGCAGGTCATCGTTCACCCAGTAGAAGCTGGTCACGTTGGCGCGCGAGAATGCGGCCACCACGCGGGCCGGCTCCTTGTCCTGCAGGTCGGTGATGACCAACTGCAGCGGCCCGCCGCCGGCAGGCACCACACGCGCGGCCAGCCAGCGCTGGTTGGGCGACAGGTCCATCCACCTCACGCTGCCATAGTCGAAGAAGGCCTCGATGGGCGGCGGTCCGGCGGGCTTGGCGGGCGCCTGGGCCGACGCTGCCACGGCAGCCAGAGAGATCAGGGCGAAGAGGGCGAACTTCCTGAGCAGCATCGGGGCGTCCTGCAGCCGGTTGGGTCGCGCGGAACACCCGCAAACTGAGGGTGTCAACGGATCAGCATGCTCTCGCGGCCCGCAGGCCCAGGGGCTGCCGGGGGGCTCAGGGACACCCCGGAGCAGGTGGCCGCCGCCACAGGCCTAGCATCGGCCATTCCCCGGAGCAAGAATGAAGCAACTGTCCGGCCTGGACGCCACCTTCCTCTACCTCGAGACGCCCGAGATGCCCATGCACGTGGGCGCGATGCATCTCTTCGAGCTGCCCGAAGGCTACAAGGGCCGGTTCGTCACCGCGCTGCGCAAGCACATCGAGTCGCGCCTGCCGGTGGCGCCGGTGCTGCGCCGCAAGCTGTGGTGGATGCCGCTGAACCTGGCCAACCCGGCCTGGGTGGACGCCGAGCCGGACATGAAGGCGCACATCGTCGAGATCAAGCTGGCCAAGGGCGCCGGCCTGCACGAAGTGGAAGCCGAGGTTTCGCGCCTGCACCCGGTGCTGCTGGACCGCAAGCGCCCGCTGTGGAAGATGCATGTCTTCGAGGGCCTGGCGCC
>CAZBUU010000247.1:0-7092 GCA_964495125.1 uncultured Rubrivivax sp. | reverse complement strand
GCTGGAGCTGGGTGCGGATCTGGTTGCGCAGGTCCACGGCCAGGTCGGCGTGCGAGTCAGCGATGGTCTGGTTCTGGCAGACCAGGCAGCGCAGTTCGGCCGACAGCTCCATCACGCGGGCCTCCAGCTTGGGGTCGGCGGCCATGGCTTCGGCCTCCTTGGCGCCGGCCAGCGGGGTGGCCAGCAGGGCCGCCACGAGCAGGGCCATCGGTCGGATGAACATTCAGGCGCCTCCCAGCCGCTTCACCAGCGGTTCGATCTTGTCGCGCAGCACCTCGGGCGTCATGGGCCCGATGTGCTTGTAGCGGACGATGCCCTGGCGGTCGATCACGAAGGTCTCTGGCACGCCGTAGACCCCGTAGTCGATGCCGATGCGGCCGTCGGGGTCGGTCAGCGATTCCGCATAGGGGTTGCCCAGTTGCGCCAGCCAGGCCTGCCCGGCCTTGGGCGTGTCCTTGTAGTTCAGGCCGTAGATGGGCACCGGCGAGCGCTTGGCGTAGTCCACCCACAGCGGGTGTTCTTCGCGGCAGGGCGTGCACCAGCTGGCCCAGACGTTGAGGATCCAGGCCTTGCCCACCAGTTCGTCGCGGCTCAGGCTCTTGTCCGGCTGGGCCAGCAGCTGCGCCTTGAAGGCCGGCGCCGGCTTGTCGATCAGCGGCGAGGGCACCTCGCGCGGGTTCAGGTTCAGGCCCACGCCCAGGAAGATGGCCAGCACCAGGAACAGGCCCAGCGGCAGCAGGTAGCGCCAGCGTGCTGCGGCCGCGCTTTTCACCTCGCTCATGCGGCCCGCTCCTGCAGGGCGCCGGCACGCGCTTCGGCCTTCTGCTTCACGCGGTAGCGGCGGTCGCTCATGGCCAGCAGACCACCGGCCATCATGATCAGGCAGCCGCCCCAGATCCAGCTGATGAAGGGCTTGTACTGCACACGCACCACCCACTCGCCGGTGGGCAGTTGCTCGCCCATGGAGACGTACAGGTCACGCCACAGGTTGGCCGACACGGCAGCTTCGGTCATGGGGTTCTGCTGCACGCGGTAGATGCGCTTCTGGGGGTTGAGCGTGTCCAGCAGCTTGCCGTCGCGGGTGATCGTCATCGTGCCTTCCATGGCCACGTAGTTCGGGCCCTGGACCTGGCGCAGCGTCTTCATCTCGAAGCGGTAGCCGGCGATCTCGGTGCTGTCGCCCGGGCCCATCTTGACGTCGCGTTCTTCCTGGAAGGTGTTCACCATGGCCACGCCGAAGGCGAAGGCGGCCACGCCCAGGTGCGCCACCATCATCCCCCACATGGCCACCGGGATCTGCCCGGCGCGGTGCAGGATCTGGCCCGCGCTGCCACCGGCCGGCAGCAGGCGCGGCTTGAGGTCCACCGCCAGCGTGAAGACGATCCAGAAGGCCATCATCAGGCCGCCCGTGGTGGCGGGCTGGATCTTGCCGGCCGCCCAGCCGACGGCCAGCGCGGCCGCCAGCGACAGCGCCAGCGGCAGTGCCAGCCGCCGCGCCAGCGGGCCGGCTTCGTCCTGTTTCCAGCGCGTCAGCGGGCCGATGCCCATCACCACCACCAGCGGCGCCATCAAGAGCGCGAACACGGTGTCGAAGTAGGGCGGACCGACGGAGATCTTGCCCATGCCCAGCGCGTCGAGGAACAGCGGGTACAGCGTGCCCAGCAGCACGGCGCCCGTGGCCGCGGCGAGCATCATGTTGTTGCCCAGCAGCAGCGACTCGCGGCTGAGCAGCGAGAAACGCTGACCCAGGCCCACGGTGGGCGCGCGCCAGGCGAACAGCACCAGCGAGCTGCCGATGACGATGACCAGGAAGGCCAGGATGAAGAGGCCGCGGCGCGGATCGGTGGCGAAGGCGTGCACCGAGCTCAGCACGCCCGAGCGCACGAGGAAGGTGCCCAGCAGCGACAGCGAGAAGGCCATGATGGCCAGCCACACCGTCCACACCTTGAAGCCGCCGCGCTTTTCACTCACGGCCAGCGAGTGGATCAGCGCGGTGCCGGTGAGCCAGGGCATGAAGCTGGCGTTTTCAACCGGATCCCAGAACCACCAGCCGCCCCAGCCGAGTTCGTTGTAGGCCCACCAGCTACCGAGGCCGATGCCGAAGGTGAGGAAGATCCAGGCCGCGGTGGTCCAGGGGCGCGTCCAGCGCGCCCAGGCGTTGTCGAGGTTGCCACCCAGCAGCGCCGCGATGGCAAAGGCGAAGGCCACCGAAAAGCCGACATAACCCATGTACAGCATGGGCGGGTGGATCACCATGCCCGGGTCCTGCAGCAGCGGGTTCAGGTCGCGGCCGTCGGCGGCGGCGGGCAGCAGGCGGTCGAACGGGTTGCTGGTCATCAGCATGAAGAGCAGGAAGCCCACGGCCACCAGGCCCATCACGCCCAGGATGCGCGCCGCGAAGGGCAGCGGCAGCTTGTGGCTGAAGCGCGCCACGGCCATGGTCCACAGGCTGAGCATCAGCACCCACAGCAGCAGCGAGCCTTCATGCCCGCCCCACACCGCGGCCACGCGGTAGAAGATCGGCAGCGCCGAGTTGGAGTTGGAAGCGACGTACAGCACCGAGAAGTCGTTGCGCACGAAGCTGGCAGTCAGCAGCACGAAGGCGCCGATCACCAGCAGGCCCTGCGCGTGCGACAGCGGCCGCGCCAGCAGCATCCAGTCGCGGCGTTCGCGGTGCGCGCCCACCAGCGGCAGCACGCCCTGCACCAGCGACACGCCGAGCGCGAAGTAGAGGATGAGGTGGCCCAGCTCGGGGATCACTTGGCCATCTCCGCGGTGCCCTGGGCCGCCTTGTCCATGTGCTTGCGCACCTGCTCGGCCTTCTGCAGCGCATCGGCGGCCTCGGGCGGCATGTAGTTCTCGTCGTGCTTGGCCAGCACCTCGCGCGCGACGAAGACGCCGTCGGGGCCGAGCTGGCCCTGGGCGACCACGCCCTTGCCTTCCTTGAACAGGTCGGGCAGCACACCGTCGTACTTCACCGGCACGGCCTTGCCGGTGTCGGTGACGTTGAAGCGCACGGTGACGCCTTCACGCACCACGGTGCCGGTCTCCACCATGCCTCCGACGCGGAAGGTGCGGCCCGTGGGCGCTTCCTTGGCCGCGATCTGCGTTGGCGTGTAGAAGAACACGAGGTTGCTGCTGAAGGCGTTCAGCACCAGACCCGCGGCGGCACCCACGGCGACCAGCACACCCACCACGATGGCGGCTCTCTTGTGACGCGGCTTCATGCACGGCCTCCTTCTTCACGAGCGTTGATGAGCGCGCGGCGCGTGCGTGCCGCGGCGAGGTGGCTTTCGGCGGCCATCACGGCCAGCGTCACCACGTAGGACCCCCACACGTACAGGCCGTAGCCGCCCATGTGCAGGAAGTCGTCGAATGATTTCCAGTAGATCGTCGTCATGCCTTCTTCCTCTGGGCCGCGACCAGCGCGCGCACCCACTCCGTGTCCGCTTCCTGCTCGAGCACGATGGCCCGGGCGCGTGTGAACACGACCGCAAAACTGTAGGCCCAGAAGCTGAAGACCATCAGAAGCATTCCGAGCAGCATGGTCGAAGCCATCTTGGGCGCCGCCGTGGCGCTGATGGTGGCGCCCTGGTGCAGCGTGTTCCACCACTTCACCGAGAAGTAGATGATGGGCACGTTCACCGCACCCACCAGGGCCAGCAGTGCGCCGGCGTTGGAGGCGCGGCGGAAGTCGTCGATGGCCTCGGTGAGGGCGATGTAACCGACGTAAAGAAGCAGCAGGATGAAGAAGGACGTGAGCCGCGCGTCCCACACCCACCAGGTGCCCCAGGTGGGCTTGCCCCACAGCGCGCCGGTCCACAGCGCGATGAAGGTCATCAGCGCACCGGTGGGCGCCAGGGCGCGGGCGTACATGGCCGCCATGCGCGTGTTGAACATCCAGCCGATGGCGGCCCAGAAGGCCATCACCAAGTACAGCAACATGGCCATCCAGGCCGAGGGCACGTGGATGAAGATGATGCGGTAGGCGTCGCCCTGCTGGAAGTCGGTGGGCGCGACGGCGAAACCCACCCACAGCCCGGCGGCGGCGAGGATCAGCGTGATGGCCCAGCACCAGGGGATCAGGCGCCCGGCCAGCACATAGAAGCGCGAAGGCGCGGCGAAGCGGGTCCAGCGTTGTTGGGCGGTGAGGGCGTTCATCAGTCCATCGAGATGCGCAGGGCGGCGGCGGTGGCCAGAGGCGCGCCGAGCCCGGTGAAGATGAGCAGCGCACCCAGCAGCGAGAAGTGCGCGCGCGGCGACAGGCCGCTTTCCATGGCGCCCACGGCGCCGGTGCCGAAGATCAGCGTCGGCACGGTCAGTGGCAGCACGAGCAGGAACACGAGTGCGCCGCCGCTGCGCAGGCCCAGCGTCAGCGCCGCGCCCACCGCACCCAGCATGCTCAGCACGGGTGTGCCCACCAGCAGCGTGGCGGCCAGCGTGGCGATGGCCGGCGGGCTCATGTCGAAGAGCACCCCCAAGAGCGGCGCGGCCAGCACCAGCGGCAGGCCGGTGGTGAGCCAGTGCGCGAAGACCTTGCCGACGACCACCAGCACCAGCGGCTGCGGCGCCAGCAGCATCTGTTCGAGCGATCCGTCGATGTGATCGGACGCGAACATCTGCGTCACCGAGAGCATGGCCGCCAGCAGCGCACACACCCACACGATGCCCGGGGCGATGGTGCGCAGCGTCTGCGGTTCCGGACCCACGCCGAGCGGGAACAGACCCGCGGCGACGATGAAGAACCCCAACGGCAACAGGGCTTCTACACGCCTGCGGCGGGCGAGCAGCAGGTCGCGACGGGTGGTGGCCAGCAGCACCGAACTCATGGCAGGGACTGCTTGGCCGCGATGAGCAGGGTCGTCATGGGCGGGCGGATTCTAGGCACGGCACCCTTGAGGCCGTCTTGCGATTGCTCAAGCAGCGAGGGGCGATCAGGCGGTGGCCCGCGCTGACAGGTCGTGCTCGCGCAGCCCCGGTAGCGGCACCGCCTGGTGGCTGGTGAGCAGGACGGCGCCGCCGCGGTCGGCGTGCGCGGCGATCAGCGCCGACAGCTTCTGCGTGCTGGCGGTGTCCAGCGCGTCATAGGGTTCGTCCAGGATCCAGGTGCGCGGCAGTTCGTCCAGCGCCAGCCGCGCCAGCGAGCCGCGACGGCGCTGGCCCTGCGACAGGTTGCGCACGGGCAGGTGGCGTTGCGCGGTGAGGCCCAGGGTCTCCAGGGCGCGCTCGGCCTGGGCCGCCGGGTCGGGGGCGTCGGCCAGCTGGGCGAGAAAGGCCAGGGCTTCGAGCAGCGTGAGGTCGTCCTTCAGCGCGTTCGTGTGACCGATGTAGAGGATGCCGCGGCGCGCCGGCGTGTCGCCATGCCTGACGGGCTGGCCGTCCCACAGCACTTCACCGGCGGCCGGCGCCGACAGGCCGGCCAGGATGCGCATCAGGCTGGTCTTGCCGCTGCCGTTGGTGCCGCGCAGCCAGGTCACGCTGCCGGGTTCGAGCCGGATGTCCAGACCTTCGAACAGCGTGCGCCGCCCGCGCTTGCAGGCCAGGCCGCGGCCTTCCAGCGTGCCGGGGGCCTGCGCGACTTGTGCGCCTTGTGCATCCATCGTCGTCATGCGGCGATTGTGCAGTGGCCGTGCTAGCGTCCCGCAGGACCCCGGAGACCCCGCCATGACCGACGCCCTGACCCCGAGTTCACTGGCCGCGCAGATCGACACCGCCGCGCTCGCCCTCGAGGCGCAGGTGATCGCCTGGCGGCGCGACCTCCACGAGCACCCGGAACTCGGCAACCGCGAGTTCCGCACTGCGGGCATCGTGGCCGGACATCTGCGTGCGCTGGGCCTGGACGAGGTGCGTGAGAAGGTGGCCCACACCGGCGTCGTGGGCCTGCTGAAGGGCGCGCTGCCGGGCCCCGTGGTGGCGCTGCGCGCCGACATGGACGGCCTGCCGGTGGCGGAGGACGTGGACATTCCCTTCCGCTCCCGGGTGCGCTCCACCTGGAACGGCGAGGACGTGGGCGTCATGCACGCCTGCGGCCACGACTGCCACGTGGCCATCCTGATGGGCGTGGCCAGCGTGCTGGCGGGCCTGCGCGCGCAATTGCGCGGCAGCGTGAAGTTCATCTTTCAGCCGGCCGAGGAGATGCCGCCCGACGGCGAGGACGGCGGCGCGAAGATGATGATTGCCGAGGGTGCGCTGGAGAAGCCGGTGCCGCAGGCCATCTTCGGGCTGCACGTCACCTCACGCCAGAACACGGGCGTGCTGGGGGTGCGCGCGGGACCGACCATGGCCAGCAGCGACCAGCTGAAGATCACCGTCACCGGCCGCCAGACGCACGGCGCGGCGCCTTGGGCCGGCGTCGACCCCATCGTCACGGCGGCGCAGGTGGTGCTGGGGCTGCAGACCATCGTCAGCCGCGGCCTGGAGATCACGCGCGAGCCGGCCGTGGTGACCATCGGCACCATCCGCGGCGGCGTGCGCGAGAACATCATCCCCGACAAGGTGGAGATGCGCGGCACCATCCGCAGCTTCGACGAAGGCATGCGTGACGACATCCACGAGCGCGTGACGACGCTGGCCGAGTCCGTCTCGCGCGGCTCGCGGGCCGGCTGCGAGGTGTGCATCCACAAGCGCTATCCGGTGACGGTGAACGACCCGGCGCTGACGGCGCGCATCCGGCCCACCCTGGCGCGGGTGGCGGGCGACAAGGGCCTGCTGGACGTCGACAAGGTCACCGGCGCCGAGGACTTCAGCTTCTTCCAGCGCGTGGTGCCGGGGGTGTTCTTCTTCCTCGGCGTCACGCCCACCGGGCAGGAGCCGCGCAAGGCCTACAGCAACCACTCGCCGAAGTTCTTCGCGGACGAAGCGGCGTTGGTGGTGGGCGTGCGCGCGCTGGCGAACGTGGCTTGCGACTTTCTGGAGTCGCCGGGGGGCTGACCTTCCGGAGGCGGCGCGGCAAAGGCGGGTGCGCTTCGGCTGGGGCGCGAGGGTTCGGCGGTCGGGGCGGGGCGCCGCCGTGCCAGCGCGGGGCGGCGCCGCACACACGCGCCCCCCCCCCAACGCCCCCCCCCTTTCAGTCCCCGGGGGGGTATCGGGGCG
>CAZBUU010000246.1:0-7120 GCA_964495125.1 uncultured Rubrivivax sp. | reverse complement strand
CTGCACAAGGTCAACGTGGTGTGGCCGCTGGAAGCCACCATCACGCGCGACTTCGCACAAGGGCTGCAGGAGATCCTGGTGGTGGAGGAGAAGCGCCAGGTCATCGAGTACCAGCTGAAGGAAGAGCTCTACAACTGGCGCGCCGACGTGCGCCCCAACGTGCTGGGCAAGTTCGACGAGCCCGAAGGCGACGGTTCAGGCGGTGAGTGGAGCATGCCCAACCCGAGCGAGAACTGGCTGCTGCGCGCCAAGGCCGACCTCACGCCGGCCATCATCGCCAAGGCACTGGCCAAGCGGCTGAAGAAGCTGGGCGTTTCCAGCGACATCGCGGCGCGCATGGATTCACGGCTGGCCATCATCGCGGCGCGCGAACAGCAGCTGGCGGCGCTGAAGGTGGACACCGGCGACCGCGCGCCCTGGTTCTGCAGCGGCTGCCCGCACAACACCAGCACGCGCGTGCCCGAAGGCAGCCGCGCCCTGGGCGGCATCGGCTGCCACTACATGGCGACGTGGATGGACCGCAGCACCACCACCTTCAGCCAGATGGGTGGCGAAGGCGTGGCCTGGACGGGCCAGGCGCCCTTCTGCACCGACACGCATGTGTTCTCCAACCTGGGCGACGGCACCTACTTCCACAGCGGCATCCTGGCCGTGCGGCAGAGCATCGCATCGGGCGTGAACATCACCTACAAGCTGCTCTACAACGACGCCGTGGCCATGACCGGCGGCCAGCAGGTGGGTGAGCGGCCCGAAGGCCACAGCGTCATCCAGATCCACAAGAGCCTGCTGGCCGAAGGCGTGCGCAAGCTGGTGATCGTCACCGACGACCCGGCCAAGTACGAGGGCGTGAACCTGGAGCCCGGCGTCACCGTGCACCACCGCGACGAGCTGGACGCCATCCAGCGCCAGTTCCGCGAACTCCAGGGCACCACGGCCATCATCTACGACCAGACCTGCGCCACCGAGAAGCGCCGCCGCCGCAAGCGCGGCAAGCTGGCGACGCCGGACAAGCGCGTGGTCATCAACGAGCTGGTGTGCGAAGGCTGCGGCGACTGCAGCGTGCAGAGCAACTGCCTCAGCGTCGAACCGGTGGAGACCGAGTTCGGCCGCAAGCGCCGCATCAACCAGAACAGCTGCAACCTCGACTACTCCTGCACCAAGGGCTTCTGCCCCAGCTTCGTGACGGTGGAAGGCGGCACGCTGAAGAAGCCGAAGAAGGACAAGGCCGGCGCGCTGGCCGGCCTGCCCATGCTGCCCGAGCCCGCGCTGCCGCCGGCCGCGAAGGCCTGGGGCATCGTGGTCGGTGGCGTCGGTGGCACCGGCGTCATCACCATCGGCTCGCTGCTGGGCATGGCCGCGCACCTGGAAGGCAAGGGCGTGGTGACGCAGGACGCCGGCGGCCTGGCGCAGAAGGGCGGCGCCACCTGGAGCCACATCCAGATCGCCGACACGCCCGAGGCCATCCACACCACGAAGGTCGATACGGCGCAGGCCGACCTCGTGATCGCCTGCGACAGCATCGTCGGCGCCATGAAGTACACACTGACCGTGATGCAGCAGGGCCGCACCTTCGTGGCGCTGAACACCCACGGCACGCCCACCGCCGGCTTCGTGAAGAACCCCGACTGGCAGTTTCCCGGCGCCAACTGCGAAGCCGCCGTGCGCGGCAGCGTGGGCGAGGCGCTGGTCGGCGCCTTCGACGCGGAGCAGGTGGCGCAGCAGATGCTGGGCGACAGCATCTACACCAACCCGCTGATGCTGGGCTACGCCTGGCAACAGGGCCGCATCCCGCTGGCCCATGCCTCCCTGATGCGGGCCATGGAACTCAACGGCGTGCAGATCGACAACAACAAGGCCGCCTTCGAATGGGGCCGGCGCTGCGCGCACGACCTGGCCGCGGTGCAGGCGCTGTTC
Organism: uncultured Rubrivivax sp.; assembly: GCA_964495125.1. GTDB lineage: Bacteria > Pseudomonadota > Gammaproteobacteria > Burkholderiales > Burkholderiaceae_C > Rubrivivax. The sequence continues at coordinate 5,206 of CAZBUU010000246.1, read as the reverse complement.
AAGGCGCAACAGGTCATCCAGTTCGTCAAGCGCCCGTCGCTGGACGACATGGTGAAGACGCGCGTGGACTTTCTCACCGCCTACCAGGACACCGCCTACGCCGGTCAGTACCAGGCCTTCGTGGACAAGGTGCGCGCGGCCGAGGCGCCGCTGGGCGGCGGCACGCCGCTCAGCGAAGCCGTGGCACGCTACCTCTTCAAGTTGATGGCCATCAAGGACGAGTACGAGGTGGCCCGCCTGCACAGCGACCCCGCCTTCACCGCCAAGGTGGCCGACATGTTCGACGGTGACTTCAAGCTCGTGCACCATCTGGCGCCGCCGGTGATCGCCAAGACCGGCAGCGACGGCCTGCCCAAGAAGGCGCCCTACGGCCCCTGGGTGCGCAAGCTCTTCCCGCTGCTGGCGAAGATGAAGGGCTTGCGCGGCGGCGCGCTGGATTTCTTCGGCAACACCGAAGAGCGCCGCATGGAGCGCGCGCTGATCGGCGAGTACCGCGCCTGCATCGAGGAGCTGCTGCAGACGCTGAACGCCGGCAACCGCTCGCTGGCAGCGGAAATCGCGCGCATCCCGGAAGAGATCCGCGGCTACGGCCACGTGAAGGAACGCCACCTCAAGGCGGCACGCCCGAAGTGGGACGCGCTGATGCAGCGCTGGCGCGGCGGCGCGCTGAAGGCCGCGGCGTGAACACCACGCTGGCCCAGAAGCACCAGCTGCACGGCGTGCAGCCGGTGCTGCCGGTGCCCGACGTGGCCGCGGCAGCGCAGTGGTTCGTCGACATCCTGGGCTTCACGCTGGACTTCACGCACGGCGAGCCGCCGCAGCATGCCCGCGTGAAGCTGGGTGACCGCTCCTGGGGCGACCCGATCTACATCCACCTGTCGCGCCGAGAGGCGACCGCAGCTGCCGAAGTGCGCCTGCACGCCGGACGGGACGTCGACGGCCTGCACGCCCACGCCCTGGCACAGGGTGCACGCGTGCTGCAGCCGCCCACCGACCAGCCTTGGGGCCTGCGCGAACTGGTGCTGGAAGCACCGGGCGGCCACCGGATGGTGATCGGCGCCGAAGCCAGCGGCGCCGCGGCACACGACGAGCCACGCACGGTGATCGCCTGCTACCGCGCCAAGCCGGGCCGGGAAGCCGCGCTGCGCGCGCTGGTGCGCATCCACGTGCCCACGCTGCAGCGTCTGGGCCTGGCCACCGACCATGCGCCACTGGCCATGCAGGCCGCCGACGGCACGGTGGTCGAGGTGTTCGAGTGGGCGTCGGCCCAGGCCATACAGGCGGCACACGGCCATCCCGACGTGCAGCGGATGTGGGCCGACTTCGAAGCCCTCTGCGAACACCTCACGCTGGCGGGCCTGCCCGAAGCGCAGGGGCTCTTTGCCGAATTCGCGCCGTTGCCGGACACATGACAAGGGCATGATGCCGGCCATGAACTGGCCGGCCCTGGCGGCGGCCCGCGCGCACGATGCGACGCGGCGCCTGCCCTTCTTCATCGGCGACCACCCTGTGGGCAGCGTCGCGCGCGAGCACCTGGGTGCGCTGCGCGACTGGCCCGCGCTGTTGTCCGTGCGCACGAACGCGGTGGTGCTCACCGCCAGCAACGCCAGCGCCGCCTTCACCGAGCTCAATGCAGCGCTGCGCCAGCAGGGCCTGGTGCGCGGCTGGCGCGACGAGGCCTTCGCCGTCTTCGATCTCGACACCGGCGAACGGCTGGCCCGCACCGAGCGCGCGGCAGCCCGCTTCTGGGGCACGCTGACGCTGGCGGCCCATGCCAACGGCCATGTGGCCGGCACTGACGGGCGGCCCAGCCACCTGTGGATCGCCCGGCGCGCCCTCTCCAAGGCCACCGACCCCGGGCTGCTGGACAGCCTGGTCGGCGGCGGCGTGCCCGACGGCCAGAGCCCGCACGAGACCTTGCTGCGCGAAGGCTGGGAAGAGGCGGGCATCGGCGAAGCGCAGATGCGCCGCGCCACCGCCGGGCGGGTGCTGCGCCTGCACCGCGATTGCGCCGAGGGCCTGCAACTGGAAGACCTGCACGTCTGGGACCTGGAACTGGCCGCGGGCCAGTTCCCGGTCAACCAGGATGGTGAAGTGGAGTCCTTCCGCTGCCTGCCCGTGGCCGAGGCGCTGGCGCTGGCCGCCAGCGACGCCATGACCGTGGACGCCGCACTCGTCACGCTGGACTTCGCGCTGCGCCGTGGCCTCACCCTGCCACCGCCCGGCGCCGCGGCGCTCTTCGACCCGGCCGGCACCGCGCTCGCATTCGCCGCCTCTCACGGCGGCGAACAAAAGGATTGAACGAACGGCGGGAAGCCGGCCTGCAGACTTCGGGCGGTCATGAACCCCGCTGCCCGCTACACCCGTACCGCCATCGCCCTGCACTGGGTGCTGGCCCTGGCCATCTTCGGCAACCTCGCGCTCGGCATCTACATGCACGAGCTGCCCTTCTCGCTGACGCGGCTGAAGCTCTACAACTGGCACAAGTGGGCGGGCGTGCTGATCCTGGCGCTGTCGGCGGCGCGCCTGCTCTGGCGGCTGACGCACCGCCCGCCCGAGCCGCCGGCGGGCCCGGCCTGGCAGACCCGGGCCGCGCACGCGGCGCACGCGGCGCTGTACGCCCTGTTCTTCGCGGTGCCGCTGTCCGGCTGGGCCTACAGCTCGCTGGCCGGCTTCCCCATCGTGCTCTTCGGCGTGCTGCCCTTGCCCGATTTCGTGGCTGCCGACCGCGCGGCCTCCGAGGCCTTCAAGCCGGTGCACGCGGCGCTGGCCATGACCCTGGCCGCCGTGGTGCTGCTGCACGTGGCCGCTGCGCTGAAGCACCATTTCATCGACCGCGACGGGCTGCTGAACCGCATGCGCCCCACCCGCTCCTGAACCTCAACCCGAGAGTCTCCATGTCCGCCCGCACCTTGTTCGCACTGACCTTCGCCGCCGCGCTGCTGGCCGCCGTGGCCCAGCCCGCCGTGGCCCAGCCCAAGCCGGCCACCCTGGTGGCTGCCGGCAGCGAGATCGCCTTCACCACGAAGCAGATGGGCGTGCCGGTGGAGGGCAAGTTCGGCAAGTTCACGGCGCAGATCGCGCTCGACCCGAAGAAGCCCGAGACCGGCACCGTGGCCTTCACCATCGACACCGGCAGCGCCCGCTTCGGCAGCGCCGAGCTGGACGCCGAGGTGCCCAAGGCCACCTGGCTGAACGTGCCGAAGTTCCCGCAGGCCACCTTCCAGAGCAGCGTCATCAAGGCCGCCGGCCCGGGCCGCTTCGACGTCAGCGGCAAGCTGGCCATCAAGGGCGTGCTGCGCGACGTCACCGTGCCCGTGCAGGTGGTGCAGGCCGCAGGCACCAGCACCGCCAGCGGCAGCTTCACCATCAAGCGCCTGGCCTTCAAGGTCGGCGAAGGTGAATGGACCGACACCTCCATGCTCGCCGACGACATCCAGATCCGCTTCAAGCTGCAACTCACCGGCCTGGCGCCGCTGTGAGCCCCGTTTCCCATCCCCGCCAACCGTCAGAAAGAAACTCGATGAAGTCCCTGCTTGCCGCTGCCCTGCTCGCCGCCTTCGGCACCGTCCATGCCCAGAGCGCCACCTACACCATCGAGCCGACGCACACCTTCGCGTACTTCGAGATCCAGCACCTGGGCACGTCGACCATCCGCGTGCGCTTCGACCGCAAGGAAGGCACGGTGCAGCTGGACCGCGCCGGCAAGACAGGCCGCGTCGAGGTCACCGTGGACACGTCCTCGGTGAACAGCGGCGTGGCGCCGTTCGACGGCCACCTCAAGAGCGCCGACCTGCTGAACGTGGCGGCCCACCCGAGCGCCAAGCTGGTGGCCGACAAGTTCACCTTCACCGGCGACAAGGTCACCGAGATCGCCGGCACGCTCACCTTCATGGGCAAGGCGAATCCGATCACGCTGAAGGCGCTGAACTTCAACTGCTACGTGAGCCCGATCTTCAAGCGCGAGGTCTGCGGTGGTGACTTCGAAGGCACCATCGTGCGCAGCCAGTACGGCGTGAACTACGGCCTGCCGGCTTTCGCGCCGGACAACGTGCGCCTGGTGATCCAGGTCGAAGCCATCCGCCAGTGACGGCCCCGGCGCGGCTTGCTGCCGTGGCCGCCCTCGCGGTGGCCGCCGGCGCTTGCGCGCAGCCGGCGAGCTACGTGCTCGAGCCGGCGCGCAGCTTCGTGCACTTCGAGGTCTTGCACTTCGGCACCTCCACGCTGCAGGGCCGCTTCGGCCCGCTGGAAGGCCGCGTCACGCTGGACGCCGCGGCCGGACGCGGCGAAGTCGGCCTGCGCATCCCGCTGGCCAGCGTCAGCACTGGCGTGTCCTTCCTGGACACACGGCTGCGCGGTGCCGAGTTCTTCGACATCGCCTCGCAGCCCGACGCCTTCTTCGTGGCCAGCCGCTTCCGCTTCGTGGACGGTCGCCCGGTCGAACTGCGCGGCGAGTTCACGCTGCGCGGCATCGGCCAGCCGCTGAGCCTGCGCGCGCTGCGATTCGCGTGCCGCATCGAGGAACGCAAGACCGAGGTCTGCGGCGGCGACTTCGAAGGCGAGCTGCTGCGCAGCGACTTCGGTCTGAGCTTCGGCCTGCCTTTCGTCGCCGACCGCGTGCGCCTGCAGGTCCAGGTGGAGGGCCGACGCCCGCTCGCCGAACAGCCCTAGCACGTGCAGGGCCGCCGCTTCATTCCTCCGCGCGAAGTCAAAACTGCTTCGACGCGCACCCGGGAGGGTCACCGGGCGAGCCTCGGGTAAGACCGACTTGTACGGGGACCTGAGGACATCGGACAGTCGGAGCCAGCACCGGCGCCCCGCGTCCGGTCACGCGTTCCCGCAGAGGACCACCCCGGAGACCCACCATGACCGAACCCAAGCAGCCCGCGCTGCGCCGTCGCTTCCTCAAGTCTGCCGCCGCCGGCATCGCCGGCACGGCCGCGATGGCCGCACCGTCGGTGTCGCGTGCGCAGACCACCGCCTTCCGCTTCCAGAGCACCTGGCCGGCCAAGGACATCTTCCATGAGTACGCCAACGACTTCGCCAAGAAGGTGAACGACATGGCGGGCGGCCGCCTGAAGATCGAGGTGCTGCCTTCGGGCTCGGTGGTGCCGGCCTTCCAGCTGCTGGACGCGGTGAACAAGGGCACGCTGGACGGCGGCCACGGCGTGGTGGCCTACCACTACGGCAAGAGCAACGCCCTGGC
>CAZBUU010000245.1:0-7128 GCA_964495125.1 uncultured Rubrivivax sp. | reverse complement strand
TTGCGCCAGGTCAGGTCGCCGGTACCGCCGAAGAGCACGAGGTCGAAGGACATGGTGCCGCCGGGCCCAGCCCGGTGTAATTAAGTTACGGCGCGCATGATGCCCCTGTTTCAGGCACAGGTCAACGCGTCCCCGCTTCAGGCGTGGGCGCGCGCCAGGGCCTGTTCCAGGTCGGCGATGAGGTCGTCCACGTGCTCCAAACCCACCGACAGGCGCAGCAGGTCCGGCGGCGCCGGCGTGCCCGCGCCTTCGACGCTGGCGCGGTGCTCGATCAAGCTCTCCGTGCCACCCAGCGAAGTGGCGCGCTTCCACAGCGCCGTGTGCGCAGCCACCGCGACGGCCGCCGCTTCACCGCACTTCACGCGCACGGACAGCATGCCGCCGAAGCCGCCATGCATCTGGCGCTTCGCGACTTCATGCCCCGGAAAGTCGGCCAGGCCGGGGTAGAGCACGGCTTCCATGTGAGCGTGCCCGGCGAAGTGTTCGGCGATGCGCTGCGCCGATGCGCAGGCCGCCTTCACGCGCAGATGCAGCGTGCGCAGCCCGCGCAGCAGCAGCCAGGCCTCGAAGGAACCCAGCGTGCCGCCGACCTGCGCGCGCACCTTGCGCACACGCTGCCAGTGTTCGTTGTCGGCGCGCGTGGTGAGCGAACCGGCGACGAGGTCGCTGTGGCCGTTGAGGTACTTGGTGGCGGCGTGCATCACGATGTCGGCACCCAGCGAGAGCGGCTGCGTGAGCACGGGCGTCGGCACGGTGGAATCCACCGCCAGCAGCGCGCCCGCCGCGTGCGCCAGCGCCGCGCTGGCCTCGATGTCGGTCACCGTCCACAGCGGGTTGGCCGGCGTCTCCAGCCACACCAGCTTCGTGCGGCCGGGCCGCAGCGCAGCCTTCAGCGCCGCGGGGTCGGCCATGTCGATCAGTTCGACATCCAGCCCCCAGCCCACGGCGAAGCTCATCAGCCAGTTGCGCAGCGACCAGTACATGACCTTGGGCGCCAGCACGTGGTCGCCTGGGGCGAGGGCCTGGAACACCGCGGTGGCCGCAGCCATGCCGCTGGCAAAGAGCAGCGTCTGGTGGCCGCCTTCCAGCGCGTTGATCACCGCCTCGGGCTGGTCGAAGGCCGGGTTCTGGTCGCGCATGTAGACGCGGCCGCTGCGGTACTGGTTGTCGGCGTCGCGCAGGTGCGTGCTGGACGCGTGCAGCGGCGGGATGACGGCACGCGTGGCCTCGTCCACCCAGCCCAGGGCCTGGGCGGAGATGCTCTCGGGGCGCAGAAGCTTCGGGTCCATGGCGCTCAGCGCTGGAAGGCGCCGGGTGTCCAGGAGGCGGCGCCGGGCTTCAGTTCGCGCACGCCCACGGGCCACTCGAATTCGCCCTTGGGCGACAGGTCCACGCCGCCCACGCTGCGCGGGTCGACGCCGCTGCCGCGCCAGGTGGAGCCTGGCGGCAGCTCGAAGCCGTAGGTGTCGATGTCGCGCAGCATGCCGCGCGTGGCGTTGCGGTTGCCGCTGAACTCGCCGCTGGCGCCGAGCCAGAAGATGCCAGGACCGACGAGCAGGTTGTTGACGGCCCAGACCTTCGTGTCTTCGGGCAAGCGGTCGTTGAAAACACGCATGAACCAGGCCGGCAGCCAGCCGTAGTGGACGAAGGTGTTGTGCACCACGCGGAGTTCGTTGCGCTCCCAGGTCTTGCCTTCGGTGCCATACGCCAGCACCACGGGATTCTGGCTGTCGGCGCCTTGCCCGATGACGTTGCCGATGATGGTGGCCAGGCCGCCGCCAGCGATCTCGATCTCGTAGGACGCGCCGCCGCGCACGCTGTCGTGGATGAAGTTGTAGGCCAACAGCGTCTCACGGGCGCGGCTGCGGATGAGGTGGCCTTCGAAGCCCTGCTGGAAGCGGCTGCCGGTGACCGTGAGCTTGCCGATGCGGCCGACATTGAGCAGGTGGTACAGGCCGCCCACCACCTTGGGCGCGGCACCGATCACGCTGCTGTCGATCGTCAGTTCGGCCTGCTCGTCGTTGAGCGCCAGCACGCCGTATTCGTTGTCGAAGCACTCCACCTTGCGCAGCGTGAGCTTGCCGCCTTCCTGGCGGATGCCGGCGCCCGCGCTGTCCTGCGAGCGCATGCCGCGGAACTGGATGTTTTCGATCGTCACCTCGCCGCCACGCACCGTCCACAGCGCCTTGGCGGGGCCGGCCTTGCCATCGCCCTTCACCACCACCTTGCCGAGGCCGCGGAAACTGAGCTTGCGCTTCTCGATCAGCAGCCCGCCGGGGTATTCACCGGCCAGCAGTTCGACGATGTCGCCATCGCGGGCGCGGGCCAGGGCTTCTTCCAACGATGCCAGGGCCCCGGCCGGACCGACGGCGATGACTTCGGCCGTGGCGACGGCCGGCGCCGCCGCCCAGGCCACGAGCACGAGACTCCAACGCGCGATGACCGCCCCCCACCCGACCGACCGCTGCCCCTGCATCGACATCCCGTTGTTGCGCAAACCGGGCCGAAGTATGGGCCCTGCAAAGAGGCGCCCACCCGCGGGAGTCCCCGTGCCTGTGGGGGCAGAAAGCGCCGGATTTGGCGCTACAGCGGCACTTCGAAGCGCAGGTCGCGGAAGCGCATCAGCACGGCCTTGGGCGCGATGCGCTCGACCGTGACGCCCGGCGCCGCGGGCTCGCCTTCGCGCACGACCTGGCCATTGACGATGACGAAGCGGCTCTGCGCGTTTTCGGACCAGATCGAGCCGCCCAGGGCCATGGGCGGCAGGTCGCGGCGCTGGTCCGCGCTCAGTTCGGCCAGCGTCGGCACGCGTGCGGGCACCGGGGCCGGGGGCGCCGCCACGGCAGGCGCCGGGGCCGGCGCAGGCGGTGCAGGCGCGGGTGGGGCGGTCACCACCACCGGCAGCGGGGGCGGTGCCGGGGCCGGCTGCACCGCCGGCGCTGGCGGGGGCGTCGCGGCGACCACCACCGGCGCCGGGGCGGGCCGCCACCACCACGCCACCGCAGCCACCACGGCGCCGGCACCGAGGCCCAGTCCCAGCCAGAGCATCGGCGTGCCGCGGCGTGCAGATTCGGCGGCATCGACCGCAGGGGCCGGCGCGGCGCCGAGGCCCGGCACCTGCCCGCGTTCGCGCTCGGCCTGGGAGCGGCGCAGGGCGTCGAGGATGTAGGACATGGTCAGCGTCCGGCGGCCAGGCGCGGTTCGTCCACGCCGGCGGCCCGGTTGAGTTGCATCAGCGTCAGCGGGCCGGCCACGCTGTCCAGCGGCAAGCCCTGGGCGAGCTGGAAGGCGAACACGCGCTCGGCGAGCGAGCGCTTGCCGGTGGCTTCCGCCGGCAGGCGTTCTTCCAGCCAGGCGCGGCCGGCCGCATCGGCGGACATCGGCCGTCCATCACGCCAGCCCGGTGGCGTGCGCCAGAAAGTGCCGAACTCGCCGCGCCACAGCGACAGCAGCTCGGGCAGCGCCAGCGTGAAGCGGCGTGTGCCGACCTGGAAACCGGCACCGTGGTCGTCCAGCGCCACCAGCACCGCATGCACCGGGGCTTCGCCGCTGGCCGGACGCAGCACCAGCACCGCCGGCCGCGCCACCTGGCGCAGCAGCGCCAGGCCGCCGTTCGTGCTGCGGAAGCAGGCCAGCTGCGCCTGCGCCGCGGCGACGCAGGGATCGCCTTCGCCGATGGCCACGTTCCAGCGCAACGCCAGCTCACGCCACGCCGTGGCGGGCAGGGGCTGGGCCGCGGCCAGCAGCACTTCGGGGGTGTCGAAGACCAGTGGCTTCGCCGGCGGCAGGGCCGACGCCGCCAAAGAAGCTGCCGAGGCCGCAGGCGCTGCCGGCATCGACGCCGCCACCACCGGCCCGACCGTTGCCGTGCGCGACGTCCACAGCGCCGTGCCCACCCCCACCGCCACCGCCACGGCGGCGCCCAGCGGCCACCACGGGCGGCGCCGCGCCGCGGGCTCGTCACGCCCGAAGACTTCCTTCGCCGCCTGCGCCACGGTCTTGCGGTCCACGGCCGGCTGGCCCTGGGCGTAGGCGCCCAGCAGCGAGCGGTCGGCCAGCAGGTTGATGCGGCGCGGCACGCCGCCGCTCTGGCGGTGCAGCTCGGCCAGCGCGCGCGCGTCGAAAGGCAGCCGCGCGCTGGGCCCGGCGATGGCGAAGCGGTGGCGCACGTACTGCACCGTCTCGCCCGCCGACAGCGCGCCCAGGTGGTAGCGCGCGATGACGCGCTGCGCCAGCTGCTCCAGGTCGCCGCGCGCCAGCAGCTGGCGCAGCTCGGGCTGGCCGATGAGCACGATCTGCAGCAGCTTGCGCTCGGCCGTCTCCAGGTTGGTCAGCAGCCGCAACTGCTCCAGCACGTCGGCGGCCAGGCTCTGTGCCTCGTCGATCACCAGCACGGCCTGCCGGCCGCGGGCATGGCCGTCCAGCAGGAAGGCGTTCAGCGCGTCGACCAAGGCCTTCACGCTGCCCACCGCTTCCGGCAGCGCGATGCCGAACTCGCCGCACACCGTCTGCAGCAGTTCCACCGCCGTGAGCTTGGGGTTGAAGATGTAGGCCACGTCGCAGTGCGAAGGCACCTGCTCCAGGAAGGCGCGGCAGACCGTGGTCTTGCCCGCGCCCACCTCGCCCGTCAGCAGCACGAAACCGCCGCCCCCGCCCAGCCCGTACAGCAGGTGCGCCAGCGCCTCGCGGTGCTGGTCGCTCATGAACAGGAAGTGCGGGTCGGGCGCGATGGAGAACGGCTCCTTGCTCAGCCCGAAGTAGGACGCGTACATGGGCGGCGAGGATAGCCCGCCCACCGCCGATGCCCCGCCCTGCACGCGTGCCATGTCCGAGCCCCTTCAGCTGCGCCAGATGCGCGGTGGCTCGGCCGCCAGGCCCCAGGCCACGCGGCGCCAGGTGGCCCGCACGGCCTGCAGCAGCCCCATGACCGGCTCCACCCGCGCGGCCAGCACGCGCAGCAGCAGCACGCCGGGCTGCGGCGACGTGACGCCGGCGCGCGGCGCCAGCGCATGGCCGGCGAGGATCTCGCGCGCGGCGTCCAGCAGCGCGTCGCGGCGCGCGGGGGGCCATGCTTCGCCGCAGGCGAACCACAGCGTGGCCAGCACGCCTTGCCCGTCCCAGCCGGGGCCGGGGCCGCGCAGCACGGCATCGTCGGCCGCGATGCGGCCGCGCTCCAGCCAGCGACCGGGGATCTGCAGCGTCTGGCGGAACCAGCCGGCATCGAAGCCCTGGTTCGCAGCCGGCAGGCCCAGCGCCAGCACGTCCCAGCCCATGGCTTCGGCCGTGCCATTCAGTTCGGCCGTCAGCAGGTTGTCGGCGCGACAGCCGCTGTAGGCGATGGTCTCCAGCGGCAGCCACTCCAGCCGGGCCCCCGCGTCCAGCCTCAGGCGCACCTGCTGGAGCGCCGTGGGGCCGTCGCTGCGGTAGAAGCGCGTCGCGCCGGGCGTGGTGACGAGCGCATGGGCGCCGGCCTGGACCTTCAGATCCACGTGCAGCTCGTCGCCCCCGACGATGCCGCCCGGCGGGTGCACCAGCACGTGGTGGCAGATGGCCGGGCCTTCGGGGTGCAGCGGCTGCAGCACGCGCAGCGGGCCGGTGTGGGCATGGCGCGCGACGGTGCGGCCGGCTTCGAAGCGGTACTCGAGCGTGAGTTCGCCGCGCCAGCCGGTGGCGGGCGGGGCGGCTTCAGCGATGGGGCCAGAACTCACGGTGCAGGGCAGCGATCTCGTCTTCGACCTCCGGCACCGGCCCCGTCACCTGCACGGCCTTCTGGCCGGCGGCGAAGACCTTGCGGCACGGCAGGTCGAGGGTGGGATTCTCCGCGTGATTGCCCGTCAGCTGCAGCAGCCTACTTTCGGACAGGCCGTAGACCAGCCGGCCGATGTGCGCCCAGTACTGCGTGGCGGCGCACATGGCGCACGGTTCCACCGTGGTCACCAGCGTGCAGCCCCACAGGGTTTCGGCGTCGAAGCGCTGCGCCGCTTCGCGCGCCAGTTCGCTTTCGGCGTGGCGCACGGTGTCGATGTTGGCCTGCTCCAGCAGCACCGTCTGGCCATCCGGCGCCACCAGCACCGCGCCGAAGGGGTGATGGCCGGCAGCGACGGCCTGGCGCGCCACGGCATTGGCGCGGCGCAGCGCGGCGACGAGTTGCTCGTCCGTCATCAATGGCTTTGCGAACCCCGGTGCGCCCAGCCGGTGGTGCGCTTTTCCACCCAGCTGAAGAGCTCGTACATGGCCATGGCCATGGCGCCGATGGTCACGAGGCCCGCGAAGGCCAGCGGCGTGCGCTGCTGGCTGCCGGCGCTCTGGATGAGGTAGCCGATGCCGCTGTCGCCGGCGGTCATCTCGGCCAGCACGGTGCCCACGAAGGCGAGCGTGATGGCGATCTTCAGGCTGCCGTAGAAATAGGGCATGGAACGCGGCAGGCCCACCTTGACGAGCACGTCCCAGCGCTTGGCGCCCAGCACGCGCAGCACGTCTTCCAGCTCGGGCTCCAGCGTCGCCAGGCCGGTGGCGATGTTCACCGTGATCGGGAAGAACGAGATGAGGAAGGCGGTGAGGATGCCCGGCCCCAGGCCGATGCCGAACCAGACCACGAGGATGGGCACCACGGCCGCCTTGGGAATGGCGTTGAAGCCCACCATGAGCGGGTACAGCGCCGTGTAGATGAGCCGGCTGCTGCCGATGAGGAAGCCCAGCATCACGCCCACGACGATGCTGATGCCGAAGCCCAGCATCGTGACCCAGAAGGTGCGCCAGGCGGCCTCCAGCAGCGGCCCCGAGAACTCCACGAACTGCTGCCCGATCTGCCAGGGCGTGGGGAAGATGTACTCCGGCACGCCCAGCAGCATCACCAGCAGCTGCCACAGCAGCACGATGGCCACGCCCAGGATCACGGGCGACCAGCTTTCCATCCGCTTGGAGATCTTCATTGCGGAACCACCACGCCGGTCTTGCGGATGGCCCCGATGTGGCCCCGCAACTCATGCACGATGTCCGTGAACTCCGGCGTGTAGGTCACCTCCAGATCGCGCGGGCGCGGCAGGTCGATGTTGCGCTTCACGACGAAGCGACCCGGGCTCTTGCTCATCACGTAGACGGTGTCGGCCAGGAACACGCTCTCGCGCA
>CAZBUU010000244.1:0-7139 GCA_964495125.1 uncultured Rubrivivax sp. | reverse complement strand
TCTTGTTGACGAAGGTGAGGATGGGCGTGTTGCGCGCGCGGCAGACCTGCAGCAGCCGCCGCGTCTGCGGCTCCACGCCGTTGGCGGCGTCGATGACCATCAAGGCCGCGTCCACGGCCGTCAGCACGCGGTAGGTGTCTTCGCTGAAGTCCTGGTGGCCCGGGGTGTCCAGCAGGTTGATGACGCAGTCGCGGTACTCCATCTGCATCACCGAGCTGGCCACCGAGATGCCGCGCTGCTTCTCGATCTCCATCCAGTCGCTCGTGGCGTGCCGCGTGGCTTTCCGCGCCTTCACGCTGCCGGCGATCTGGATCGCACCGCTGAAGAGCAGCAGCTTCTCCGTCAGCGTGGTCTTGCCCGCGTCGGGGTGGCTGATGATGGCGAAGGTGCGGCGGCGGCGCACCTGCGTGGCGAGTTCGGTGGACATGGGGTGCCCGGCGGAGGCCGCCGGCAGCAGAGCAAACGCGAATTATCGCGGCCGCGAACTGTCGCTCTTCTTTACACCTTCGAGGGTGGCCGGGCCTCGAAACAAGCCGAAGGGCTGGCTTTTTCGAGCAAGAACTGCAATCGCTGTGCCCGACGGCGCGCTTCTTGCAACCAGTCGTGAGATTTGGTTGATCGACGGAGTTCTGAATGATCTGGAAGCTGCCCGCGGGCCGTGTGTGGCCCGCTCTCGGTCTGGCACTGGCCACCTGGATGGCGACGCCCGCGCAGGCCGCCGTGGTGGTGGCCAGCTTCGACCCGCCCTTCGGCGCGTCGATCCCCAACCTCGGCTTCCGCGGCACGGCGGAGTTCTCCATCGCCGATGCCTGCTTCGCCCGCACGGGTCTGGTGCTCAACAGCGACGCCTGCTCGGGCAACACGATGCGGGTGCTGGGGGCCGAAGTGACGTTCTACAACCTGGCCGACCCCGAAACGCCCTTGCTGACCTCCACCTGGTCCGCCAGCAGCTTCGACGTGCTGGCGGGTCTCTTCGCCGACGGCAAGCTGGTGGGCCTCGACACCACCATCAGCCTGCCGCTGCCGGTGGCCATCCAGCAGAGCGGTGATCAGGCGGTGAGCTTCAGCGGCCTGATGGCGGTGCAGTTCTACAGCGGGCAGCTCGGCGGCGAGGAGGACGACGACGAAGAAGAAGAGGGCGGATACGGTGCGCGGGGCGGCTTCGGTTCGCACGACTCTTCGTCCGGCGACCCGGCCGGCGGCACGCGCCTGTTCACCTGCGCGGTGGGCTCCGTCGGCTCGTGCAACGTGCTGGCGCAGTCCAACGCGGCCACGGTGAGCTACGAGACCGTGCCGGAGCCGGCCACCGCGCTGCTGGCCCTGCTGGCCCTGGGCGCCGGCGCGGCCAGTCGCCGCGCGCGGCCAGGCGCCTGAAGCCGTTCAGCCGGCGTTCGCGACCGCCGACCAGGCACTGACCAGGGCTCGGTTCGGCGGCACACGCTGCAGGAAGCTGTCGCGCAGCACGGGGTCGGTGAGCTGCGCAGCGCGTTCCTGCAGCGCGGCGTGAGCCCCTTGCAGCCCCGGCCGCGCGCGCGCGTCGCCCGCTGCGCAGAGCACCTGCCAGACCGTCAACTGCACCAGCGTCAGCCCCAGCGTGCCGTCGAGGGCATCACCGGCGTCGAGCGCCTGCAGCACGGGTTCCAGGGCCTCGCGCGCACCCGCCGCGTCGTCGCAGGCCAGGGCGGCGCGGGCCAGACCGGCTGCGGCATCGTGGGCCTGCGCACCGCCGATCGCCTGCGCCGCCGCCAGGGCCTGCGCGAAGGCCTCGCGGGCGGCCGCAGGTGCGCCCAGCGCCAGCTCGGCATTGCCCAGGCACCACAGCGCGAAGGCCTGCAGATCCGGCGCCTGCACGTCCAGCGCCACCGCGGCGGCCGCCTGGGCCTGGGTTCGTGCGCCGCGCAGGTCGCCTTCCCACAGCGCCAGCTGGGACAGGTTGGCCAGCGCGATGGGCTCCAGCGCGCGGTCGCCCATGGCGCGGTGCAGGCGCAGGCACTCGGCCAGGTCGCGCCGCGCCTGCTCGAAGTCACCCAGCTCCAGCCAGCCGCCACCCAGCGTGGACAGGCCGATGGCCTCGTTGCGGCGGTCGCCCAGCTCGCGGCGCAGTCGCGTGGCCTGCTGGCTGTGCGCCAGCACGGCCACCAGGTCGTTGCGGCGCGCAGCGATGATGGCCAGCGCATTGAGGAAGCGGCTCTCCGGGCCCGGCAGGGCGGCGGCGCGGGCCGCTTGCAGGCCCTGCATCGCCAGGGCCTCGGCGGCGTGGGTGTCGCCCTGGCGCGCCAGCGCATCGGCCAGCAGGCGTTGCGCATTCAGCCGCAGCGCGGGGTCGCCACACAGGTCGGCCAGCGCCATGGCGTCACGCGCCGCCTGCTCCTGGCCGGCGTAGTCGCCGCTGCGGCCGCACAGCAGGCTGCGCCGCGCCGCCAGCTCGGCACGCTGCCGGTGGTCCTGCACGGCGTCGGCGATCTGCTGCAGCGCATCCAGGTCGGCGCGCTGCTCCGGCCGCCGGCCCTGCAGTTCGAAGGTGCGCTCGCGGCTGTCCAGCAGGCGCCAGCGCAGCGCCTGCGTCGAGGCCAGGCCGTCATCGGGCAGCAGGGCCAACGCGCTGGCCACGTGGGCCAGCACCGACTCGTGCGCGAAGCGCTTGCGTGACTCTTCCGCGGCGCGGGCGTAGAACTCGGCCGCCTTCATCGGCTCGCCGGCCCGTTCGTAGTGCCAGGCGGCCGAACCCAGCAGGCCGGTGGCGCGCACGCCCGTGAGGCCGGCGAACCAGTCGCCGGCGCGCTGGTGAAGTTCACGCCGCACGCGCTTGAGCACGGTGTCGTAGGTCACTTCATGCAGCAGCTGGTGCTTGAAGCCGAACTCGTCCACGCCGTCCAGGCTGGTCTGGGCACGCGGCAGCGCCAGCTCTCGCCGCACCAGGGCGGGCAGGGCTTCCGGCGCCTGCGGGTCGACGGCCGCCAGCGCCTGCGCCCAGAACACCAGGCCCACGACGCTGGCCTTCTGCAGCGCGGAACGCTCGGCGGCCGGCAGGCCGTCCAGGCGTGCCTGCAGCACGCCGGTCAGCGTGGCCGGCACGGCGGCCGACAGCAGGCGCTCGGCGTTGAGCGACCAGGCCTCGGGCCCCGGCTGCAGCGCGCCCTGGTCGACCAGCATCTTCACCAGCTCTTCCATGTAGAACGGGTTGCCGTCCGCGCGGCCGACGATCAGCGCGCTGAGCGCCGCCGGCACGCTGGGCAGGCGCTTGAGCAGTTCGCCGGCGAGCGCCTGGCTGGTGGCCGCGTCCAGCGGCTGCAGGTCGATGCGCAGCACCGGCCCGCTGGCCACCCGCGCGCGCTCCCGCCAATCGTCGCGCCGCTCGAACAGCGTCGGCCGCGTCAGGCCGACGATGAGCATGGGCACGTCGCGGTTGACCTGCAGCAGGTGGTTCAGGAACTCCAACGAGCCGTCGTCGGACCAGTGCAGGTCGTCCAGCTGCAGCAGGATGGGCCGCTGCGCGCCGGCGCTGAAACGGCGGAAGGCCTGCGCCGCGGCGTGCAGGGCGCGCACGCGGATCTGCCGCGGGTCGTCCAGGATGCCCTTGAGGTGCGGGCTGTCGCTGAAGTCCAGGCCGATGAGGTGGCCCAGCAGGTGGGCGTGCGCCTGCGCCAGCTCGGGCCCGTCGTCGGCTTCGAACAGCGGCGCGATGCCGGCCTCGATCTTCGCCTTCGCGACGGCGACGCTGTCGGTGTCGGCGATCTGCAGGCGCCACGCCAGCACGTCGCGCAGCAGCCCGAAAGGCTGGCTCAGCGTGCGCGGGTCGGCGCGGCCCTGGAACGTGAAGAAGGACTCGGGCCGCTCCTCGGCCCAGTTGGTGAACTCGTACAGCAGCCGGCTCTTGCCCACGCCGGCCTCGGCCACCACGAGCACCATCTCGAGCCGGCCCTCGCGGTGCAGGCGTTCGAAGGCGTCCTGCAGCCGCCGCAGCTGGGTGTCGCGGCCGACCATGCGCGTCTCCACGCCCTCGACACCGCGCGTGCCGGTGCGGAAGGCGCGCGGCTTCACGCGGCGCACGAGGTAGGTGGCCACGGGTTCGTCCAGGCCCTTGACTTCGATGGGCGGCTGCGGCTCGACATCGAAGACGCCGCGCACCTGGCGGTAGGTGTCCTGGCTGATGCGCAGGCCGCCTGCCGGTGCCGTCTGCTCCATGCGTGCCGCCACGCTCACCGCCCCGCCGCGGATCGTGCCCTCGGCATCGACGCCGCCGCCCAGCAGCACGCTGCCGGTGTGCACGCCCACGCGCACGTCGAAGCCGGCGTGGCCGTGCTCGCGCAGCACCTCGGCGCCGAGCTGCCGCCCTTCGGCCAGCAGCTCCAGGCCGCAGCGCACGGCCCGCTCGGCGTCGTCCTCGTGGGCGCCGTCGCCGCCGAAGACCGCCAGCAGGTTGTCGCCGGCGTACTGCAGCACCTTGCCGCCGTGGCGGCCGACGATGGCGGTGCAGCGTTCCAGCGCGCTGTCCATCACCGCGTGGGTCTCCTCCGGGTCCAGGCGGCGGCTCAGCGCCGTGGAGCCGACGATGTCCAGGAACAGGATGCTGACCAGTCGCAGCGTCTGCGTCGGCCCGGTCGGTGCGCCCTGCGGCAGCAGCTGGGCCAGCTGGGCGCGCAGCGGTGCCAGCGCGGCGTCGACGACGGCCGAGCCCAGCACCGCGCGCTGGGCTTCCAGCGCGGCAATGGTGGCTTGGAGCTGGACCACGGGCGCCGACATGCGGTGGAGCATAGCCCGCGCCCGGCGCGCCTCAGGCGCGCGCGCCGCGGCCAGGGCGCCGACAATCGGCGCCCATCGGCAGCCCAGTCCGCTGCCGCCCCACCGCACCGCCCACGCGGCCTGCGTCATCGCCAACGCCCTGCGCAACGAAGTCGTCTGCGAACCCCGATGAGCACCACCTACCTGCCGTCCCACTTCGAGGAAACCGACCTGGCCACGCTGCAGACGCTGGTGGACGCGCACCCGTTGGCCACCTGGGCCACGCTGCAGGACGGCGAACTGGCCGTGCACCACGTGCCCTTCCTGCTGGACCGCACGCGCGGCCCGTTCGGCACGCTGGTGGGCCACGTGGCGCGTGCCAACCCGGTGTGGCGGGCGCCGCAGCGCAGCGTCTTCGTGTTCCAGGGCGCGCAGGCCTACATCTCGCCGGGCTGGTACCCGTCCAAGCAGGAGCATGGCAAGGTGGTGCCGACCTGGAACTACGCCGTCGTGCACGCGCAGGGCACGCCCGTGGCGGTGCAGGAGCCGGCCGCCCTGCGCGCCATCGTCGAGCGCCTCACCGACCGCCACGAGGCCGCTCGGCCCCACCCCTGGCAGGTGGGCGATGCACCCGACGACTACATCGCGAGGATGCTGGAGAACATCGTCGGCATCGAGGTGCCGGTGGAGCGCCTGGTGGGCAAGTGGAAGGTCAGCCAGAACCGCAGCGCGGCCGACCGTTCGGGCGTGGTGGCCGGGCTCGCCGGCCTGGACGACCCCATGGCCATGCTGGTGCAGGCGCACGGCCGCCGCTGAACGGAGCGGTGAAAGTTGGCGCCCGTTGGCGCCCGCGCCGGCCGATACTGGGGGTCTTTCCTGCACGGCGGCCGCGCATGGCGCACCGCCGACTGCCATGCCGTCCGTGCTGACACCTTCGAAAGCCTGGGCCCACCAGGTCCAGGGCTGGTTCCAGGCCTACAGCGCCGAGGAACCCGTGGCGGGCACCTTCCGGGCCCGCCAGCTCCAGGCCGTGCTGCGCCTGACGCCGCTGACCATGGCCGCCAACACGCTGAACGTGCTGCTGGTGGCCTGGGCCTTCTGGGGCGCCGGACACCGCCTGTTCCTCGGCGTGTGGGGCGCCTGCGTGGCGCTGGTGGTGCAGCGCGGCGTGCGCATCTGGCAGCGCTGGCGCCGCCGCGGCGAGTGGCACAGCGCCTCGCCGCGCGCCTTGCGCCGTGCCACGCTCAACGCCGCCGTGCTGGCGCTGCTGTGGGGTGCGGCGCCGCTGGTGCTGTTCCCCGGCGCGCCCGGGCCGCAGCAGTTGCTGGTGGCCACGGTCACCACCGGGATGATGTGCGCCGGCGGCTTCGCGCTGGCCACCACGCCGGTGGCCGGCACGGTCTACGTGCTGATCCTGGGGGCCGCGGCGGCGCTGTCGCTGGTGCTGGACGGCTACCCGCTCATGCTGCCGGTGGGCGGGCTGCTGCTCGTCTACTGCCTCATCGTGCTGGCCAGCGTGTGGTCCACGGCGCGGCTGTTCGGCGCGCGCCTGATGGCCGAGGCCGAGGCCGAGCGGCAGAACGAGGTCATCGGCCTCTTGTTGCGCGACTTCGAGGAAAACGCCAGCGACGTGCTCTGGGAGACCGACCTGCGCGGCCACCTGTGCCACGTCTCGGCCAGGCTCACGCGCCTGTTCGGCATGAGCGCCCTGCAGCTGTGCAGCCGGCCCGCCGTGGCCTGGCTGCACGAACACGGCGCCGAGGATCCGGACCAGGGCTCGACACTCGTGCACCTGCAGGCGCACGTGGACGCCGGCCGGCCCTTCCGCGACCTCACCGTGGCCACCACGGTGCGCGGGCGCACGCGCTGGTGGTCGCTCACGGCCAAGCCGCTGGTCGACGCCAAGGGCCGCCGCACCGGCTGGCGCGGCGTGGCCACCGACATCACCGACGCCCACCACGCCAACCGCCGGCTCACCTGGCTGGCTCACTTCGACCCGCTCACCGGCCTGACCAACCGCCATGCCTTCCGCGGTGAACTGGCCGCGCTGCTGGCACGGCCGGCCGGCGCGCGCGACTTTGCCTTGCTGTGCCTGGACCTGGACCACTTCAAGACCATCAACGACACCCTGGGCCACGGCGTGGGCGACGCGCTGCTGCAGGCCGTCGCCCACCGGCTGCAGCAGCGCACGCGCCGCGCCGACACCGTGGCCCGCCTCGGCGGCGACGAGTTCGCGGTGATCCTGCGCGGCGTGTCCAGCACCGAAGAAGTGGCGCAGCTGACGCAGCGGCTGGTGGAAGGCCTGATCGAACCCTGCGAGGTGCAGGGCGCGCGCGTGACGGTGCGTGCGAGCATCGGCATCGCCATGGCCGACACCGACGGCCCCGACCTCGACGCGCTGCTCAACCACGCCGATC
>CAZBUU010000243.1:0-7166 GCA_964495125.1 uncultured Rubrivivax sp. | reverse complement strand
CTTCAACCGCCGCCAGTTCAACCACGTGACGCACGCCGCGCGCCAGCCCGGCAGCAGCTTCAAGCCCTTTCTCTACGCCACGGCCTTCGAGAACGGCGTCATGCCCGAGACCATCGTCGAGGACGCGCCGCTGACCGACGCCGACGGCGGCGTGCCGAACTGGAACCCGAAGAACAGCGACGACCGGTTCGACGGCGACATGGCCGTGCGCGAAGGCCTGGTGCGCAGCAAGAACCTGGTGAGCATCCGCCTGCTCAAGCACATCGGCCTGGACGCCGCCCGCACCGGCATCGGCCGCTTCGGCTTCGACATGACGAAGCACCCCGAGAACCTGACGCTGGCCCTGGGCACGGGCAGCGTGACGCCGCTGCAGATGGCGCAAGGCTACGCGGTGTTCGCCAACGGCGGTTTCCGCGTCATGCCGGTGCTCATCGAGCGCATCGTCGGTGCCAAGGGCGAGCTGCTGTTCGAAGCACCGCCGCCCGCGCCGCTGACGGAGGAGAACCGCGCCGTCTCGGCGCGCAACGTCTTCATCACGAACACGCTGCTGGCCGACGTCACGCTGCGCGGCACGGCCGCGAAGGCGCAGGCCACGCTGAAGCGGCCCGACCTGTACGGCAAGACGGGCACCACCAACGACGCCGTCGACGCCTGGTTCGCCGGCTGGGCCCCCGGCGTGGTGGCCGTGGGCTGGATGGGCTACGACGAACCGGCCTCGCTGGGCGAACGCGAATCCGGCGGCGGACTGGCGCTGCCGATCTGGGTGGACAGCCTG
The DNA here is from genome assembly GCA_964495125.1 of uncultured Rubrivivax sp. Lineage (GTDB taxonomy): Bacteria > Pseudomonadota > Gammaproteobacteria > Burkholderiales > Burkholderiaceae_C > Rubrivivax. The sequence goes on along the minus strand of CAZBUU010000243.1, from coordinate 6,391 downwards.
GCGCGCATGCTCAAGGGCGTGGCCGTGCAGCCGCTGCTGCCGCCGGAGGGCGTGGTGGCCGTGAACGGCGGCTGGCGCTACACCGAGTGGGTCGAAGGCGGCTTCGTGCCGCGCATCGGTGCGCCGCGGCCGGAGCCGCCGGCGAGCGCAGCGTCCGAGCCGCCGCGCTGACGCACGAACCGCCGGTTTCATTCCCGCCCGTGCGGGACGCGCTTTCCCGGATGGCTGCGCACGGACCGGCGTGACAGCCTGCGGCGTTGTGTTCAGCCCGCCCCGGAGGCGTCCGATGTCCCTTTTCCTTCGTTACGGCCCTGCCCTGGCCGCACTGGGCCTCGCGGCCTGCAGCAGCACGCCGACCGCGCCCGATGCGCCATCGCTCATCCGCAAGGCCGAGCAGGCCCTGGGCAGCCCCAACGCGAAGACGCTCACGCTCACCGGCCGGGGCACCGGCGCCACCTTCGGGCAGGCCTGGCAGCCGATGATGGCCTGGCCGGCGCTGAACTACAGCCAGATCACGCGTGCCGTGAACCTGGATACCGGTGCCTACCGCGAGGAGTTCGGCCGCAGCCGCGCCGAACCCAACGGCGGCGGTGCCGTGCCCCTGATGGGCCTGGGCGAGCAGCGGGCCACGGGCCTCTTCCGCGACGGCTTCGCGTGGGGCCAGGCCGGTGCCAACGCCGTGCCCGCGCCGGTGGCCGTGCCCGGCCGCGTGCACGACATGCTGACCACCTCGCCGCTGGTGCTGCTGAAGGCGGCGCAGCGCCACGGCGCCACGGCCGGCCGCCAGGCGGTGGACGGCGTGACGATGGACACCTTGACGGTGAAAGTACCCGGCTGGTTCGAGGCCACCGGCTTCATGGACGACACGGGTCGCATCGTGCGCATCGAATCGACCATGCCGCACCCGGTGCTGGGCGACACGCCCGTGCTCACCCAGTTCAGCGACTGGAAGGTCTTCGGCGGCACGCCCATTCCCACGCGCGTGCGCCAGAGCCAGGGCGCCTCGCCGGTGCTCGACTGGACGGTGACCGACGCCAAGGTCAACGAGCCGGTGGACATCTCGGTCCCCGACAACGTGCGCGCGGCGAAGGAGAACGTCGCCGCCGAGAAGGTGGCCGAAGGCGTGTGGTTCCTGGCCGGCGGCTCGCACAACAGCGTGGCCATCGAGCTGTCCACGCAGATCCTGCTGGTGGAGAGCCCGCTGTACGACGGCCGCGCTCTGGCCGTCATCGAGAAGGCCAACCAGCTGGTGCCGGGCAAGACGGTGAAGACCGTCGTCAACTCGCACCACCACTTCGACCATTCGGGCGGCCTTCGCGCCGCGGTGGCGCAAGGCGCGACGCTCATCACCAGCGCGCTGGCCAAGCCCTACTTCGATCGCGTCTTCGCCAACCCCAACAAGGTGGCACCGGACCGTCTGGCCGCTTCCGGCCAGACCGCGCGCATCACCCCCGTCAACGGCCAGGTGGCTCTGGCCGACAGCCTGCGCCGCGTGGAGATCCACGAGATGCAAGGCAGCGTGCACGCCCAGGGTTTCCTGATGGTCTGGCTGCCGAAGGAACGGCTGCTGATCCAGGCCGACGCCTACACGCCCGGCCCGCCGGGCAGCCCACCGCCGCCGGTGCCCAATGCCAACCAGGTCAACCTAGTGCAGAACATCGAGCGCCTGAAACTGGATGTGGACCGCATCCTGCCGCTGCACAGCCGCGTGGTGCCGCTGGGCGAACTGCTGGCCCAGATCGGCCGCAAGCCCTGATCAGCGCGGCTTGCCGTAGCCGCCTTCGGCCCAGGCCTGCGCCGAAGCCACGCCGAGCTTGAAGTTCGCCGCCACGCGGCGCGTCGCCAGTTCGGCGCCGCCGGCATCGGTGGCCTTCAGCACGGCGTGCGGGTCGTCCTCGTCGGGCACGATGTCCAGCGTGAACAGCACGCGGCCTTCGGGCAGCTGCACGTGCACTTCACGGTGCAGCTGTGCGTGCAGCTGCTGCTCGTGGCGGCGGATGACTTCGGACGCCGTCTTCACCAGCGTGTTGAAGGCCGCCGTGTCCAGCGGCTTGGGGTTCTTCTTGTCGCGGCCCATGGTCCACGGGCCCACAAGCGCCGGCTCGGCCTGGCCGCGCAGCACCATCTCCACGGCCCAGCCCTCGTCGTCGTTGTTCTTCACCACGCGGGCGGTCCAGCCGTGGTCGCGCCACAGCCGGGCTTCGTGGATGGGGTCTTCGCTGTCGTCTTCGCTCATGTCGTGGCTTCAGGCGGCGTCGGGCGCGATGCCCTCGGCATAGTCGTAGAGGGCCGCCAGCAACTCTTCGGCGCGGGTGTCGCCGCGCTCGGCGGCGGCTTCGGCGAGTTCGTCGATGCGTTCGAAATACGCACCGAGCGTCAGCCCGCCACCCAGGCCTTCGTGCAGGCGCGCGGCGCGGTGCTGCTCCCAGCGCGCCTGCTCTTCGTCGGACAGCGTGTCGGGGAAGTTGCGGGCACGGTAGCGGAACAGCAGTTCCTCCAGCCGGCCGTCCTGGAAGGCCGGCGTGCGCGTGGCCAGCTGCGCCGGGCTCAATTCGCGCAGGCGCTGCAGCGTGCGGCGGTCCTCGTTGCCGACGAAGCCGCCGTAGAGGTCTTCGTCGACGTCGGGCGCGGTGGCCATGGGCGGGCGCGTGAAGACCTCGGGCCACAGGTGCTGCACCAGCGGTGTGACGGCGGCGGCGTGCTGGGCGTTGGCCAGCGCGGCCTCCACGTCCAGCCCCCAGCGCTGCGCCGCATCGCCCAGCGTGCGCAGGTTGCCGATGACGATGGGGCTCTTGTTGATGTGGATGGTCTTGATGGGCAGGCGCAGTTCGCCTTCGGGCAATTCGTCCTGCCGCGTGTACAGGCGCCGGCGCACGGTGTCGGCGTCCAGGGTCTCCAGCTCTCGCAGGTCGGCGGCCAGGTCCCAGACGATGACCTCGTTCTTGTTCGTCGGGTGCGGCCCCAGCGGCCACACCACGGCCAGGAAGCCGCGGTCTGCCGGGTAGCGGCCGGAGAGGTGCACGAAAGGTCGCCCCGCGCCCATCTCGGCCAGCACGGCGTCCTTCTTGCGCAGCTTGAGGCAGAAGTCCCACAGGCGCGGCTGCTGCTTGCGGATGAGCCGCGCCAGCGCCACGGTGGCACGCACGTCCGACAGCGCATCGTGCGCCGCCTCGTGCAGCAGGCCGTTGGCCCTGGAGAGGTCTTCCAGGCGGAAGGAGGGCCGGCCGGCCATCTCGCCTTCGCTGTAGGTGGGCCAGCGGATACCCTCGGGCCGCAGCGACCACGTGGTGCGCACCACGTCCATCAGGTCCCAGCGGCTGCAGCCGTTCTGCCACTCGCGTGCATAGGGGTCGATGAGGTTGCGCCAGAAGAGGTGGCGCGTGACCTCGTCGTCGAAGCGGATGCTGTTGTAGCCCACGCCGATGGTGCCGTCGCGGCCCAGTTCGGCCTCGATGCGCGCGGCGAACTGGTGCTCGGGCACGCCTTCGTGCAGTGCCTGTTGCGGCAGGATGCCGGTGAGCAGCACGGCCTCGGGGTCGGGGAGCGTGTCCGGCGCGGGCTGGCAGAACAGCATCACGGGCTCGCCGACTTCGTTCAGTTCGACGTCGGTACGCAGGCCGGCGAACTGCGACGGGCGGTCACGGCGCGGCACGCGGCCGAAGGTCTCGTAGTCGTGCCAGAAGAAGGTGGTCTCGGCCATGCGCACACGATACCTCGCGCTTCGTCGGGCGGGCTGTCGATCCGTCGCCGCGGGCGCCACGGGCGCGGCGCGGCAGCGCCCAATCCGCACGCCCCTCACCTGCACCGGAGCCCGCCATGCCGCACCGCCTCACCCTGCCCCAGCCTGCCCAACCCTCACCGCGGCGCCGCGCCTGGCTCGTCGCAGGCCTGGTGCTGCTGGGCACGACCATCGCCGCCCGCGCCGCAGGCCCCGAGCCGGACATGGCCAGCCTGGCCGCGCAGCGCGCCGCCCTGGCGCCGCTGGCCAAGATGGATGGCCTGTGGCGGGGCCCGGCCAGGATGCTGCAGCGCGACGGCACCTGGCGCACCCTGACGCAGACCGAGCGCGTGGGCCCCATGCTCGACGGCACGCTGCGCGTGGTCGAAGGCCGCGGCCACGAGGCCGACGGCCGCATCAGCTTCAACGCGCTCGGCGTCATCGGCTACGACCCCGCCGCCGGCCGCTACACCTTCCGCGCCTGGGCCCTGGGCCAGGCGGCGGACCACCGCTTCGAGCTGACGCCCGGCGGCTTCATCTGGACGCTGGGCGGCGGCGGACCGCCGATACGCTACACAGCCACCCTGGAGGGCAACCGCTGGCATGAGCTGGGCGAACTCGTGTTGCCCGGACGGCCGCCCGTGAAGGTCTTCGAGATGACGCTGGAGCGCGTGGGCAGCACGGACTGGCCCGCTGCCGGAGCGCCGGGCCTGTGATCGATCAGACCCGCTTGAGGCATTCGCGTTCCCGCGGGTCGGCCGGGTAGCGGCCCGACAGGTGCGCAGGCCGGCGAAGGCAGACGGGCGCTCGGGCGGTGCACGCGGCCGAAGGCCTCGCGGTCGTGCCGGAAGCAGGGCATTCCGGCCTTGCGGCACGATCGCGCATGGGCCGGCGCGATCAGCCGGCCGCAGGGAGGAGAAGACGATGGAGAAACTGCAGGCCGCTGGCGGGCTGCCGCGCTGGATGCTGGCTGCCTCGGCCCTCGGCGCGGCCGGCCTCTACCAGTTTCTGCTGCTGGCGCCGCTGGCCATCGCCTTCGCGGTGCCCGCGCTGTGGTTCGGCTCGATGTTCTTCGTCTGGGGCGGGCTGCTGGGTTTCGTGGTCATGGCCTGGGTGGTGCAGCCCGAACGGGCGCGGCCGCCGGCCGAGCTGCCGCGCGAGGCCGCGCCGGCGCTGTTCGCCCTCGTCGACGACATCGCCCGCAAGCTCGAAGCCCCCGCGCCGCACGCCATCGCCCTGGACGATGAGCTGAACGCCGGCGCGCTGGAGCTGAACCGGGGCCTCTCGCTGCGTCGCACGCGGCGCGTGCTGGTGCTCGGACGGCCGCTGCTGGCCGTGCTGGACCGCGAAGCCCTGGCCGCCGTGGTGGCGCACGAGCTGGCGCACTTCTCGCGCCAGCACGGCCGCCTGGGCCACTGGCTGTACCGCACGCGCGCCGCCTGGCTGGACTACGCCCAGGGCGCCGGCGGCGACGACAGCTCGCCCTGGGAACGCGCCGGGCTGGCCTTCGCGCGGCTCTTCGTGCCCTGGTTCGAGCGCGCCAGCTTCGCGCAGTCGCGCGCCGACGAGTTCGAAGCCGACGCGCTGGCCGCGCAGGCCTGCGGTGGCCCGGCGCTGGGCCGCGCTTTGCAGCAACTGGACGCCGCGGGCGCCGTCTGGCCGGGCCTCACGGCGCGCCTGCGCGCCGACTGGCAGCGCGAGCACGCCGAACCGCCCTTCGACCTGGTGGACCGGCTGGGCGCCGCCCTGCGCGAAGCCGCGACCACTGCCACCGTCAACCCCACCGACCGCCGCCACACCACCCACCCGCCTACACCGGCCCGGCTGCAGGCGCTGGGCACGGCCGCCGGGGCCGTGCGCTGGGACGCGGCACCGGCCGGGCCGACCCTGCTGGGCGAACGCTGGGCGAAGGAAGCCGCCGGGCCCGACGCTGCCACCGCAGCCGCACGCCACGCCTGGGCCTGCTGGCACCGCCTGCGCCAGCATTGGGGCGAAACGGCCCCGCAGCCGAGGGCGCCGCGCGAAGCACTGGCCGCCGCGCTCGCCGGCCACCCGGTGCTGCGCGCCGCCTGGTGCCAGGGGCAGGAGGCGCCCCGAGGCCTGTGCTCGCTGAGCCTGCAGGCCGACCCGCGCGCCATGGAGGCCGAGGGCATCGATGAAGAAGCGCTCGTCGACCTGGGTCTGGGCCTGCTGCAGGCCCTGTTCGAGCCGGCGGTGGCGCTGCGGGCCCGCGTGGTCTACACCACCGAACCGGTGCCCGAGGAACTGGTCGCGCGGCCCGACACGCGGCTGTTCGGGCCCTGAACGCTCAGACCCGCTTCACCACCACGCTGCCGATGGAGTAACCCGCACCGAAGGAGCAGATCACGCCCAGGTCGCCGGCCTTCAGGTCGGCGTGGTGCTCGTGGAAGGCGATGATGGAACCGGCGCTGGCCGTGTTGGCGTAGCGGCTCAGGATGATGGGCGCGATGTCGTCGCCCCCAGCCTCGTCGAGATTGCGCCCGACCAGCTTCTTCACGACCAGCTGGTTCATGCCCAGGTTGGCCTGGTGCAGCCAGAAGCGCCGCACCTGCGTGGGCTCGTAGCCCAGCGTGTGCAGGTGCTGCTCGATGTGCGCTGCGGCCATCGGCACCACTTCCTTGAACACCTTGCGGCCTTCCTGCATGAAGGTCT
>CAZBUU010000242.1:0-7169 GCA_964495125.1 uncultured Rubrivivax sp. | reverse complement strand
AGAACCCCAAGCTCGACCGCATGATCGACAACGCCCGCTTCGCCGAGAGCAAGACCCTCTACGACAGCTTCGTGAAGGACATGATCCAGCTCGCCTACGACGAGGTGCCGCGCGTGCCGCTGTTCCAGCCGACCATGGACGTGGCGATGCAGAAGAACGTGATGGGCTACCAGTACTGGTTCCACCTGCAGCCCGACTACCGCCAGCTGTTCAAGTCCTGAACCTGAAGCCCAGGAGGCCTCCATGCCGCCCCCCGCACCCGACGACTACGCCGCCGCCGTGGACGGCGCCGCCGCCGCGCTGCAGCTGAAGATCAGCACGCAGCACCGCCCCGGCGTGCTGCGCTTCTACGCGCTGGCCGCACAGATGGCCGAGTTGGTGGACGGCCTGCCGCTGACGCCCGCCGACGAGGCCGCGGTGATCTTCCACCCCGTGGCGCCGGAGACCGGCGAATGAACTCGGCCACCCACACCGCCGACGCGGTGCGCCGCGGCGAAACCAGCGCCCGTGCCGCCGTGCAGGCGGCGCTGGACCGCATCGCCGCCACCGACCAGCGGGTCAACGCCTTCACCTCGGTGCTGGCCGAGCGGGCGCTGAAGCGCGCCGACTGGGTGGACACGCACCCGCGCCGCCCGCGCATGGCGCTGGCCGGCGTGCCCTTTGCCGTCAAGAACCTCTTCGACATCGCCGGCCTGCCCACGCTGGCGGGCAGCAAGATCGAGCGTGACGCGGCACCGGCCTCGCGCGACGCCATGCTGGTGCGGCGCCTGGAGTCCGAAGGCGCGGTGCTGGTGGGCGCGCTGAACATGGACGAGTACGCCTACGGCTTCACCACCGAAAACACGCACTACGGCCCCACGCGCAACCCGCACGACCTGGCGCGCATCAGCGGCGGCTCGTCCGGTGGCAGCGCCGCCGCGGTGGCCGCCGGCCAGGTGCCCCTGACCCTGGGCTCGGACACCAACGGCTCCATCCGCGTGCCGTCTTCCTTGTGCGGCACCTTCGGCCTGAAACCCACCTTCGGCCGCCTGCCGCGCACGGGCAGCTACCCCTTCGTCGCCAGTCTCGATCACCTGGGCCCGTTCGCGCGCAACGTGGCCGATCTCGCCGCCTGCTACGACGCCATGCAAGGCCCCGACAGCGCCGACCCGGCCTGCGCGCAGCGCGACATCGAGCCCACGCTGGCCGGCCTGCCGCGCGGCGCCGAAGGCCTGCGCATCGCCGTGCTGGGCGGCTGGTTCCGCACGCAGGCGCTGCCTGAGGCCCTGGCCGCCGTGGACGCCGTGGCCCAGGCCCTGGGCACCACGCGCATGGTGGAACTGCCCGAGGTGGCGCGCGCCCGCGCCGCCGCCTTCCTGGTGAGCTGCGGCGAAGGCGGTGCGCTGCACCTGGACGACCTGCGCAAGCGCCCCGAAGACTTCGACCCCATGACGCGCGACCGCTTCCTGGCCAACGCGCTGATCCCCGCCGCCTGGGTGATGAAGGCGCAGCGCGTGCGCCACTGGTTCGCCCGCCGCGTGGCGCGCGCCTTCGAGACCGTGGACGTGCTGATCGCGCCCGCGACGCCCTGCACCGCGCCGCCCATCGGCACCGAGTGGCTGGACATCGCCGGCCAGAAGCTGCCGGCCCGCGCCAGCATGGGCCTGCTGACGCAGCCCATCTCCTGCATCGGCCTGCCCGTGGTCACCGTGCCGCTGTGGGGCCTGAACCCGGCGGCGCCGCACCTGCCCATCGGCGTGCAGATCATCACTGCGCCCTGGCGCGAAGACCTGGGGCTGCGCGTCGCCGCCGCGCTGGAGGCGCAGGGCCTGTGCAGCGCGCCGGTGGCGAAGCTGGCATGAGCAGCGAGGGTCTCCCGAGCGCGAACTCCCGCCTGGCGGGACCGCGCGCAGCGCGTAGGGTGCACCAGTGAGCATGGACGTCAACCTGCCCGAGGTGCACGCCGAGGTGACGGCCGTCTTCGCCCGCTACGAAGACGCGCTGGTGACGAACAAGATCGAGGTGCTGGACGAACTCTTCTGGCCCAGCGCGCACACCGTGCGCTACGGCGTGGGCGAGAACCTGCACGGCATCGAGGCCATCCGCGCCTTCCGCATCGCGCGGCCTTCGGTGGGCCTGGCGCGAACCCTCGCCAACACCGTCATCACCACCTACGGCCGCGACTTCGCCACCGCGATGACGGAGTTCCAGCGCGAAGGCAGCGCCAAGACCGGCCGCCAGAGCCAGACCTGGGTGCGCTTCCCCGAAGGCTGGCGCGTGGTGGCCGCGCACGTGAGCCTGCTCGGCGCCTGAACGATGCCGACGACCCTGGGCTTCATCCTCAAGCGGCTGCTGTCGGCACTGCCGAACCTGCTGGGCGTGGTGATCGTCACCTTCCTGCTCACGCGCGCCTTGCCTGGCGACCCGGCGGCCTACTTCGCCGGCGGCGCCGCCACGCCCGAGGCCATCGAGCAGGTGCGCAAGAGCCTGGGCCTGGACCGCCCGCTGCCCGAGCAGTTCCTGCTCTACGTCGCCGGCCTGGCGAAGGGCGACTTCGGCACCAGCCTCACCACGGGCCAGCCGGTGCTGCAGGAACTGTTGACGCGCCTGCCGGCTTCGGTGGAGATGGTGCTGCTGGCATTGATGCTGGCCTGCGCCATCGCGCTGCCGCTGGGCGTGGCGGCGGCCACGCGGCCGGGCTCCTGGGTCGACCAGCTCTGCCGCCTGGTGACCACGGCCGGCGTGTCGCTGCCCACCTTCTTCACGGGCCTGCTGCTGGCCTACGTCTTCTACTTCCTGCTCGGCTGGGCGCCCGCGCCGCTGGGCCGGCTGGACCCGGTGTTCAGCCCGCCGCCCACGGCGACGGGCCTGTACCTGATCGACGCACTGCTGGCCGGCGACCTGGCGCTGTGGTGGGCGGCCTTCAAGCAGCTCATCCTGCCCACGCTGACCATGGCCATCTTCGTGCTGGCACCCATCGCGCGCATGACGCGGGCCTCGATGCTGCAGGTGCTCTCCAGCGACTTCGTGCGCACGGCGCGGGCCAGCGGGCTGTCGCGCACCACGGTGCTGATCCGCTACGCGCTGCGCAACGCGCTGCTGCCGGTGGTCACCACGCTGGGCATGGTGTTCGGCTTCATGCTGGGCAGCAGCGTGATCATCGAGAAGGTCTTCGGCTGGCCCGGCGTGGGCAGCTACGCCATCGACGCGCTCACCGCCAGCGACTACGCGCCCGTGCAGGGCTTCGTGCTGGCGATGGGCGTGCTCTTCGTGCTGCTGAACCTGGGCGTGGACCTGCTCTACACGCTCATCGACCCGCGCATCGGCCTGGGCGGTGACACATGAGCGCCACCACCTGGGGCCATGCGCGCCATGTGCTCGCCGAGAACCCGGTGACGCTGGCCGCCGCCGGCCTCTTCACCTTCTTCGTGCTGCTGGCGCTGTTCGGCCCGTGGATCGCGCCTTTCGACCCGCTGGCCAGCAATGCCACCGCCGCGCTTCAGCCACCGAGCACCACACACTGGTTCGGCACCGATTCACTCGGCCGCGACATCCTCAGCCGCACGCTGGTGGCGGCGCGGCTGGACATGGGCATCGCGGTCTCGGCCGTGGTGCTGTCCTTCGGCTTCGGCATCGCGCTGGGCCTGGCTGCGGGCTACTACGGCGGCTGGTGGGACACGGTGGTGGTGCGCATCTCCGACACCATCATGGCCTTCCCGCTCTTCGTGCTGGCCATGGGCATCGTGGCGGCGCTCGGCAACACCGTGGGCAACATCGTCCTCGCCACGGCCATCATCAACCTGCCCTTCTACGTGCGCGTGGCAAGGGCCGAAACCAACATCCGCCGCAACGCGGGCTTCATCGAGGCGGCGCGGTTGTCGGGCAACAGCGACCTGCGCATCCTGGCTGTGCACCTGTTCCCCAACATCCTGCCGCCGGCCATGGTGCAGGTGAGCCTGAACATGGGCTGGGCCATCCTCAACGCCGCGGGCCTGAGCTTCATCGGCCTGGGCGTGCGCCCACCCACGCCGGAGTGGGGCATCCTGGTCGCCGAAGGCGCGCAGTTCATCGTCAGCGGCGAGTGGTGGGTGAGCTTCTTCCCGGGCGCGATGCTGATGTTGGCGGTGTTCTCGTTCAACCTGCTGGGTGACGCCCTGCGCGACATCTTCGACCCGAGGAAGAGAACGTGAACCCGCCGCTGCTCGAGGTCAGCGACTTCAGCCTGGAGTTCCGCACGCGCAGCGGCACCGTGCGCGCGCTGGAAGGCGTGAACCTGTCCATCGCCAAGGGCGAGATCGTGGGCCTGGTGGGCGAAAGCGGCTCGGGCAAGTCGGTGCTGAGCTACGCCATGATGGGCATCAGCGACGCCGCTGCGAAGGTGACCGGCGGCCGCGCACTTTTCGGCGGCATGGACCTGCTGCAGGCCGACGAAGCCACGCTGGCGGACCTCCGCGGCCGCGAGATCGGCATGATCTTCCAGAGCCCGCGCACGGCGCTCAACCCCATCCGGCCCGTCGGCCTGCAGATCGAGGACGTGTTGCGCCGCCATGCCATGGCCACGCGCGGCCGCACCGGCCCGGACGCCGCGCTGGGCTGGCGCGAACGCGCCGTGCAGGCGCTGCGCGAGGTGGCCATCGCCGACCCCGAACGCCGCGCTGCCGCCTATCCGTTCGAGATGAGCGGCGGCATGTGCCAGCGCGTGATGATCGCCATCGCGCTGGCCTGCCGGCCGCAGTTGCTGATCGCCGACGAGCCCACCACGGGCCTGGATGTGACGACCCAGGCCGCCGTGATGGACCTCATCACCGGCCTGGCGCGCGAACGCCAGATGGCCACGCTCTTCATCACGCACGACCTGGGCCTGGCGGCCGACTACTGCGACCGCATCGTCGTCATGCATGCCGGCCACGTCGTGGAGAGCGCACCGACGAAGGACCTCTTCGCCTCTCCGCGCCACCCCTACACGGCGCGGCTGATGAGCAGCACGCCGCACGCCGGCAGTTCACTGGCCGGCTTGCAGCCGGTGCCCGGCAACCTGCCCGACCTGCGCCGCGCCGACCTGCCCGCCTGCCGCTTCGCCGAACGCTGCGAATTCGCCAGCCAGCGCTGCCGCGAGAAGCCGGCACCCTTCCCCGTCGGCCAGCCGCACGCCGTGGCCTGCTGGCACCCGCTGGTGGAGGCCGCAGCCCATGGCTGAAACGGCGCCGCTGCTGCAGGTGGAACGCCTGGCCAAGCGCTACCCCGTGAGTGGCCGGCGCGGCGCGCTGCTGCACGCGGTGGACGATGTCTCGCTGCACATCGCGCCCGGCGAAAGCCTCGGCCTGGTGGGCGAGTCGGGCTGCGGCAAGAGCACGCTGGTGCGGCTGCTGGCACGCCTCATCGACGCCAGCGACGGCCGCATCGTCTTCGGGGGGGCCGACCTCGCCGAGGTGCCCGCGCGCCGCTTCGCGCTGCGGCCGGAACGCGCCGGCATCCAGATGGTCTTCCAGGACCCGACCGACAGCCTGAACCCGCGCTACACGGCGCGCGACACCATCGCCGAGCCCTGCCGGCTGCTGGCGGGCATGGACGCCGCCGCCGCCATCGCGCGCGTCGACGAGGTGGCCACGCAGGTGGGCCTGCCGCTGGCGCTGCTGTCGCGCTTCCCCCACCAGCTGTCGGGCGGGCAGAAGGCGCGCGTGGGCATCGCGCGGGCACTGGCGCCTCGCCCCCGGCTGCTGATCCTGGACGAGCCCACGGCCGCGCTGGACGTCTCCGTTCAGGCCGTCGTGCTGCAGCTGCTGGACCGCCTGCGCCGCGAACTGAACCTGGCCACGCTCTTCGTCAGCCATGACCTCAACGTCGTGCGCCTGCTGACCGACCGGGTGGCTGTGATGTACCTCGGTAAGATCGTCGAGATGGGTCCCTCGCACCAGCTGTTCGCCGCCCCGCAGCACCCCTACACGCGGGCGCTGGTGTCGTCGATTCCGGGCCACGGTCCGCGGCTGCGGCTGGAAGGCGAGGTCAGCAGCCCCATCGACCCGCCGCCGCAGGTGTGCCGCTTCGCCAGCCGCTGCCCCGAGGTGCGGGACCGCTGCCGGCGCGAGGCGCCCTTGCTGCACGCAGGCGTCCACGCCGTGGCCTGCCACTTCGCCGGTGCGGCCTCCCGTGCCGGGGTGCCGGCATGAAGGCCGTGGCCGCGCGCGCCCAAGCCGCCGTGCCGCGCGTGAACCTGGCCGTGCAGGTCTACGACGCGCTGAAGGCGCAGATGCACGACTTCGAACTCGTGCCCGGCGACCGCTTCAGCGAGGCCGAGATCGGCGCCCGGCTGGGTGTCAGCCGCACGCCCGTGCGCGAGGCGCTGTTCCGCCTGCGCAACGAAGGCCTGCTGGACGTGGAAAGCAAGAGCGGCTGGTACGTGCGGCCGATCGACTTCGACAAGCTGGAGCAGCTCTACGACTTGCGCATCGTGCTGGAGTCGGCCAGCGTGCAGCGCCTGTGCTCGATGCCCGAGTTGGCACCGGAACTGGACACGCTGAAGGCCGTGTGGCTGGTGCCGGCCGCCGAGCGCCTGCAGGACGGGCGCGAAGTCGGTGCGCTGGACGAGCAGTTCCACGCCACGCTGGTGCGCGCCGCCGGCAACGCCGAGATCGCACGCGTGCACTGGGACGTCACCGAGCGCATCCGCATCATCCGGCGCCTGGACTTCACGCGCGCCGACCGCATGGACGCCACCTACAGCGAGCACGCCAAGATCCTGCGCAGCGTGATCCAGCGCAAGCCGGACGCGGCCCTGCTGCTGCTGAAGACGCACATCGAGCAGAGCAAGGCCGAGGTGCGCAAGATCACCTTGGCCACCTTGCACGAGGCACGCTCCCGGCACGCGCGCTGACAGCCCGACTTCGGCACGGCTCTTGCTGGATACCGGCTGGTATACCAGTCCGCCCCAAAAGAGGAGCCGCCATGTCCACCCACCCGACTTCCCGCCGCCGCGCGCTCGCGCAACTGTCCTCGCTGCCGCTCGTCGGCCTGGCGCCCTGGGCCCGGGCCCAGAAGCCGCTGAGCGTGGGCATCATCTACGTCGGCCCGCGCGACGACTTCGGCTACAACCAGGCGCACGCCGAGGCCGCCGCCGAGCTGAAGAAGATGGCCGGCATCAAGGTCGTCGAGGAAGAGAACGTGCCCGAGACGCAGGCCGTGCAGAAGACCAT
>CAZBUU010000241.1:0-7203 GCA_964495125.1 uncultured Rubrivivax sp. | reverse complement strand
CAGGCGTTCGAGGTCAGCGGCGGTACGGAGGATTGATGGCACGCCGACGCAAGACCAAAGACGCGGTCAGCGCCTCGGCGCTGTCACAGATGGGGGTCTGCGAGCGGCTGGTCGTGTTCGAGCACCTTCATGGAAAGCGGCCGACACCCGCGCAGATGGCGGCCCTCAACCGCGGGCTGCGGGCGCATCGGCAGTTCGCGTCCGAAGGTGCGTCAGACGCAGCGCGAAGAGGACGCTGTTTCATCGCCACGCATGTCTTTGGTGAAGGCCCGGAGACACAAGTCCTGAGGCGCTTCCGCGATCGGTACCTTCGGCCCATCCGCGCGGGACGGCTCCTGATCCTCGTGTACTACCGCCTGGCACCAAGCGTGTGCCGCGCCATGGAGAGGTGGCCGATGACGCGGTCCGCGGTGAGAGCGGTGATCGAGCCGTTGGTTTGGCTCGCCACCTGTCTGATTGCCGACCACGAGGGAAGCCATGCCGGCGGCTGAACTCTGGCTTCTCCTTGCCGGTTGCGTTGTCTGCGTGCCGGCGGCCTGGGCTGCGGCACGCATTGTTCGCCTGCGCTCCATGAAGGTGGATCAATGGATGCCCGAGGCGTTGAAGGACCACACGCTTGCCTACTCAGAGCGGACGTTCAGGTCGGGTGACGCCAGGCCGGTGATCGCCCGCGTCGATCGCGCTTACCGTGCGCGGAGCGGGCTGATCGTCCTGGTCGAACTCAAGACGCGACAAGCCGCCAGGGTCCATCCGTCGGACGTCATCGAACTGTCGGCGCAGCGCGTTGCGCTCGAGGGGCAGACGGGGGAGCCGGTGGCTCGCGTCGCGTGGGTTGTCGTGGAGTCCCAAGGATGGCGAACGGCGCATCGAGTCACTCTGTTGCCGCCCCGCGTCGTTTGGGACCTTGCTGCGCGACGCGAAGCCCTTCTGGCGGGCGCGGAGTCGCCCAACTACCCGGCCACGACCGGGGTATGCGCGACATGCGCCCACCGCAACCGGTGCCGCCCGAGCCGCTGAGCCGCGTGACGTTGGTCGACAGAGCCTCCCGTTCAAGGCGCAGCACCCGCCGTTTCGCTGCTGACTCAGCGCTGAGCCCATGACCCGGTGGCGTACCGCCAGGTCCGTGGGGGAGTCCACCGCCGCAGTGGCGCAATCGTGTTGGCCACGAGGCCTGAGGGCGGCGTGCATGATGCAGCGACCACGAGTACACGCGTCGTGCGCTGGGCTTGCGGCGACCCGTGTCAGGCTGCGAGCGCTACTTGGTTGCGTCCTCCGCGCTTCGCCTCGTAGCAGGCGGCATCAGCGGCTCGCATCACGTCCACGGCACTGGTCTGGGATCCATCCGCACAGACCACGCCGATGCTCGCTCCAACTCCGAAACTCTGGCCTTCCCAATCGAGCCGGTAGGCTTCGACGGCGCTGCGCAGTTCCTCAGCAAGCCGGGTCGCCTGCGCCAGCGGACAGTGGGGCAATAGCACGGCAAACTCATCGCCCCCCAACCGGGCCACGGTGTCGGTCTTCCGCACACGCGAAGCCAGTTCCCTGGCGACGTCGCGCAGCAGCGCGTCACCGGCGGGCTGCCCGCCAGTGTCATTCACTTGCTTGAAGCGGTCCAGGTCGATGAAGAGGGCGCAGAACGGCTCGTTGTCGGCCTGGGCCATCGCAGTGTCCAGAAGTCCCTCGAATGACGCCCGATTGCTGAGTCCGGTCAGGCGGTCGTGGTGGGCCTCCCATGTCAATAGATCGCGCTGCGTGCGCTCCATCGTGGTGTCCGCGATGGCCCAGATGGTTCCTTGCGATCGGTCGCCCGGAACCACGGCCCGCCCGCGCATGCGCGCCCAGATCAGGCTGCCGTCGGCGCGCTGCAGTTCGACTTCTCCGTCGAAGAGCCCCTTTGCCATGAATGCCGGATGCGCACGTGTGGAGAACTCGTCGTAGGCCTGCTGTGAAGGATGGATGAGCGTTGTGGGCCCGCCGATGATCTCGCGCGAGGCATAGCCGAAAGTCTCCAGGAAGCGGCGGCTGACGAGTTCGAAGCGCCCATTGCGCGTGAGGACGAGGCCGACCTCGGCGTTGTCGAGCACCGCTTGCAACTGAGTGCGCTGGCCAGCGCGGGTCTGCAAGAGGACCTGAAAGGCTTGGGTCATCGCGCCGATCTCGCCGCCTTGCCTGGGCCAGTCGTCAGCCGAGTCGTCGCCGTTGGTGATCATTCGCTCGGCGCGATCACGCAATTGGCCGATCGGTCTAGCGATCGCCCAGGCCACAAGTCCAGCCAGAAGCGAAGAAAGCGCGGCGGCGACAAGGGCCGCCACGATGGCAGTCCGCCGCGCTGCAGCCAATGGGGCTAGAGCAGTGTTGATCGGTGTGACGCGCACCAGCACCCAGTCGGAAGCTGGAATTCCGGCCATCGAGACGACATGTTCCTGGGTGACCTCGGCGGTACCGAGGGTGTCGATGGGGCTGCCGACCGACTGCCAGCGGTCGATCACGGTCTGGAGCCCCGGCTCTTCAACGGCCTTGCCCATGATGCGGCCAAGAGCCGTGTGAGAAAGGATGGTGCCGCGCCTGTCCATCACCAGATCCCGGGCATCGTCGGCCCCGGCGACCATGCCATCAGCGAACAGGCTGTTCGACTGCAGGCGCAACGAGCCACCCAGCAGACCAAGCGGTCGTCCGTCAGCGCCGAGGATGGGTGCACAGATGACGACGATGGGCTGGCCGTTCACTCGGCCGAGGATGGGATCGGACACCACCGCTTGATCGCCAGACATCGTTCGGCGGAAGTACTCGCGATCGCTGATGCTCGGGAGTCCTTCGGCACGTTGTCCCTTCTCGACGCGAGCCAGCATCCGGCCATCGGACCTCGCAGCCAGCACGCTGTCAAACAGCGCGCCGAGCCCGCTTTGCTGATGCAGGAGTTCCAGCACCTGATCGGGGTCCTCGAGCTGTGCTGGTCGCACGTGGGCCGCCGCCGCGCGCATGGATGCCGTGAGCATCTCCAGCTTGCTGCCAAGGAGCGAAGCTGTTCGCTCGCGGTCGGTGCGTTCGTTGGCGAGAATCTGGCGCTGCAGTTCGGCTTGTGCCACCCGATGAACGGTCAGTCCCGCCCCAAGAGCGCCGCCGAGCCCAGCGACCACACAGACGCTGATGACGCGCAGCTTGAGCGATGACAGGACCGTTGACAGCAAGACGGCTCACTTCGCGGAGAAACCAGAATTCAAGTTTGACGGGTCGCCGGATCAGCCGGTGCATTGAACTGGCCTGCGAAAGCCGCGCATCTTCGGCCGTGCGGGGGGCGCCAGTAGCGGGGGAGCGGGCGTGCCAAGGCATCAGCGCGTAGCGCCTACCAGGCAGAAGATTCATCACTTGGCCGAAGTGCACGGGCGGCAGTTGCCAGACTCCGAGATCAGCGACGCGAGGACACGGAGAGAACCGGCCAACTGCTAGAGTTCAGTGGTCGAGGTCTGGCGTGAGACGTTCTGAACCGGCGTGAGACTGCTCGCTTCCAGTGGGAAAGGGATTGGGAAACGGGCAAAGCTCCAAGGGCGCGGAACGTTGTGCGACAAGTACTTGGACGCGGTTTCCATGTATTGATCGAGCACATGTGATTGCCCGCGGGCCGTCTGGCGCGGCCCGCAGAGCAGGCAATTCAGCGCCGGACCTCGCAGGTCTTCACACGGCCCGGGTACGGGTCGCCGCCGAAGGCGTCGCTGTTGCAGGTCACACCGTTGCGACCGTCGCGGTAGAGATAGCGGCCCGAGGTTCCGTAGCGCACCTGCGCGTGGCCCGGGAAGGAGCAGAACTTACCCTCTCTGGCGCACTGGCTCCACCCGTCACCGCCCGAATTGCCCCGGCCAGTCTTCATCTCGCAGTGCTTCAGCACGCCGACGGCCGGATCCCCGAAGGTGTCGACGTTGCAACTCACCTCACCCTCGACGGAGCGCGTGCTGAAGCGCTGCCCATCGCCGAAGCGCACCTGCGCCCGTCCGTTCACGCGGCAGTTGCCGCCTTCGGCCGCGCAGTAGCGCCACTCGCCCTGTTGGCCCCAACCGTTCCAGTCCGGGCGTGTGCTGCTGCCGTTGTCAATCGCAGCCGAACTGCGGACCTCACAGAACTTGGTGACGCCTACGGCAGGATCGCCAAAGTCGCGCACGTCGCAGCGCACGCTCCCGTACGCAGAGCGCGTGATGAAGCGGTCGCCCTGACCGAAGCGAACCTCGCTGCGTCCCTGAAAGCGGCAGATCTCGCCCTCGGCGGCACAGAAGGACCATCCAGCGGAAGGGCCGTGGCCGCCCGAAGCGCCATGGCCCGAAGCGCGGACCTGACAACGCTTGCGCAGTTGCGGCGCCGGGTCGCCGAAGGCCTCGTTGTTGCAGGCGACACCGTCGAAGACCGTGCGGGTGGTCCATTGGCCCTCGGCCCCGTACCTCACCACCGCCCGACCGGCAACGCGGCAGGTCTGCCCCTCTTCCGCGCAGTCACGCCATCCGTCCTCGTAAGCCTGCGCCGGCATCGGCAGCGGCAGGCCCAGGCTCAACAGCGCCACGAAGGCCCAGGCACGAGACCGGATGCACGTGACCATTTCTCGGATCATGGGATGTCTCCGACGTTGAAAAGTCAGCGGCACGATGCCGCGTCCTGCGCGCAGCATAAACCGCGCGGAAGCACCGCCAAAGCGATCGCCGTGTCTCGCTCAGCCATACTCTTGGCGATCAGCCGGACGGAAGCATGAGAGAGACCAGGGTCGGGATAACACGACGGTCAAGCCGGGCACGGGCTACGGTGCCCCTGCGAAGCGCTGCACCCTCACGGCATTGATCTCAGACACCCTCCGATGCAAGCCCCCTGCATACCCGAAGCCGATACCGGCCAGATCGACCGCCTGTTCGAAGCTCAGCTAGCGCGATCGCTGGCCTTGCGGCGCAGCACCTCCGCGGAGCGCCAAGCCAGCCTCGGCCGTCTGCTGGACGCGCTGATGGGGCAGCGCGAGGCCCTCCTGGCTGCATTCGCGCAAGACCTTGGCAAGCCGGCGGTCGAGGTCGACCTGACCGAAATCCTGCCGGTGGTGGACGAGATCCAGCACGCGCGGGCGCACCTCAAGCGCTGGATGAAGCCCCTCCGCGTGGCGCCGACGCTGATGACACTGGGCACGAGCGCGAGCATCGTCTGCCAGCCCCGCGGGCGCTGCCTGATCATCGGCCCGTGGAACTATCCGCTGTCCACCTTGCTCGGGCCGCTGGTGTCGGCGGTGGCCGCCGGCAACACGGCGATCCTGAAGCCATCGGAGTTCACGCCCCAGGTCAACGCCGTCGTCGCACGCATCGTGGCAGCGTCGTTCGACAACACGGAAGTCGCGGTCGTCGAGGGCGCGGTGGCGACTTCGCAGCATCTGTTGTCGCTGCCCTTCGACCACATGTTCTTCACGGGTTCGCCAGCGGTCGGGAAACTCGTGATGGCGGCCGCGGCGCGGCACCTCGCATCCGTCACGCTGGAACTGGGCGGCAAGTCACCGGTGGTAGTGGACGAGACCGCCGACCTGGACCATGCCGCCGAGCACATCATGTGGGGCAAGTGCGTCAATGCGGGGCAGACTTGCGTGGCACCCGACCACCTGTACGTGCACCGCAGCGTCAGGGATCGCTTCGTCTCGCGCTGCCAGGCGGTCCTGAAAGCGCGATTCGGCCTGGACGTCGCCACCAGCCCGGATCTCGGCCGCATGATTCACAGTCGCCACGCGGAGCGAGTGTCAGGCTTGATCGACGATGCGCGCGCCCGCGGGGCGCAGGTGCTCGCTGGCGGTGGTCATGACGCTGCTGCGCGCTACGTGGCGCCAACGCTCCTCGCCGACGTTCCGGATGAGGCCCGGATTTCGCAGGAAGAGATCTTCGGGCCCGTGCTGCCCATCACTGCCTACGATTCGCTGGATGAAGTCATCGCGCGCATCAACGCGGCGCCCAAGCCCCTGGCGTTGTACGTGTGGAGCCGCCGAGGCAAAGTGCCCGAGCGCCTGCGTACCGAGACCAGTTCAGGCAGCCTGTGCGTGAATCTGTGCCTGCAACAATTCGCCCACGGCAATCTGCCCTTCGGCGGTGTCAACAACTCGGGGATAGGCCACGCCCACGGGATCTACGGCTTCAAGGCGTTCTCGCACGAGCGGGCGATGCTCGCAGCAGGCCCGCTTTCCGTGTTGAAGCTGTTGTTCCCCCCGTACGGAGAGCGCAAGGCGTGGCTCAGCCAGAGCCTGGTGACCCTGCGGCGTCGCCTTTGAACGATTCGGCGGGCGCTTACTGCCGCCTTGTGGCGTCAGTCGGCTTCGACCGCGGAACCGGCCGCGCTCACACCGCTCACCACGTCCCCGGCGGGACGGATGTTCTGCGCGAGGTCGCCCTTGGGGCCTCTGACCAGTTCGTAAGCCACGCGCCCACCTTGCTTCAGTGTGCGGAAACCTTCCATCTGAACCGCAGAGAAGTGCGCAAAGACGTCGGCACCGCCCCCCTCAGGTTCGATGAAACCAAAGCCCTTGGCGTCGTTGAACCACTTCACTGTGCCGTAGGCCATCGTCGACTCCTGCTGACTGCGAGAACGCTCAAATTGTCCACTTCAGTAGACAAGAGTGTCAAGGAAACGACAGCGGCGCATCGCGCGAACGGCTGGACAACGTTTTGTCAAAGCAACTTCGCGAGTCGGCGCGCGTCCGCCCAGGCGGGCCGCTCGCCAGCATTGAACGGACACCGAAAGGTGCAACATGTGAACTCGGTCGGGCCGAGGAGACCTTGCCTGCGCGCCGGAAGACCAACTCGATAGAATGGCTCATGCCCGACGATCCACCGTCCCCACCCCAGAAGCCTCCGGAGCAGCCCCGCCGCGATGGCGGGCAGGGTGCGGTGGTGGCCGAGCGCAAGGCGGCCCGTACCAAGCCGCCCCAGCTCTACCAGGTGGTGATGCTGAACGACGACTACACCCCGATGGAGTTCGTCGTCATGGTCCTCCAGCAGTACTTCCAGCGTGACCCCGACACGGCCACGCTGATCATGCTGAAGATCCACCACGAAGGGCGCGGCATCTGCGGCGTGTACACCAAGGACATCGCCGCCACGAAAGTCGAACTGGTTCTCGCCGCGGCCCGCCGCGAAGGGCACCCGCTGCAATGCATTATGGAGGCCGCATGATTGCGCAAGAACTGGAAGTCAGCCTGCACATGGC
>CAZBUU010000240.1:0-7206 GCA_964495125.1 uncultured Rubrivivax sp. | reverse complement strand
TCGATGCGGGAGCCGCGGCGCCAGCTCTTCAGGCGGAAGGGCCCGGTGCCCACGGGGTGCGCGCCGATCTCGTCGCCCCAGGCCTCGACCACCTCGCGCGCCACGGCGCCCATCTGCACGGCGTCGGCCAGCCGCCACAGGAAGCGCGGGTCGGCCACGCCCAGCGTGATGCGGAAGGTGTAGCGGTCCAGCGCGCGGATGCCCTCCACCTCGGTGTCGTAGTCGAAGGGCCGGCGTGTGCTCACGGCCTTCTCGCGCAGCTCGCTCAGGCCCGGCAGCTTGAGGCTCTCGAAGATGTACAGGTCGCTGGAGTTCCAGCGCGGGTCGTAGAAGCGCTTGAGCGCGTAGACATGGTCCTGCGCCACCAGCTCGCGCGGCCGGCCCTTGAAGGCGGGGTCGTCGCTGAAGAAGATGCCGGGCTTCAGGCGCACGGTGAAGACCCGGCCGTCGGCACTGACCTCGGGCATGGCCGCCGCCGTGGCCAACTGAAGCTTCACCGGGCGCGCGAGGTAGTCGTAGGTGAGCGGCGCCTCGAAGATGTTGCCCAGCACGCCCAGCGTGTTGCCGTCGCTGTTGGTCTGCGTCGGGTCGAAGCTGGTCTCGGGCGACCGGAAGGCGACGCGCAGCGTGCGCGGCGCGGCGCGGGCGGCGGGGCCGGCCGCCGCGGCCCAAGGCGCCGCGGCCAGGCCCGCGAGCACGGGGCGCCTGCGCATCGCCAGCGGCGTCAGGCCTGCGGCTTGAGCGAGTTGTCGACGTCCAGGAACTGCCAGTACTCGTTCCAGAACAGCGGCCGCCGGTAGCCGATGACCCAGGGGTGCGCCATGTCGTTGTAGTAGCGGTGGCAGTGGTGCTTGTAGGGCATGTAGACCACCGCCAGGCGCTTGGCTTCCTCGAACAGCGCCAGCCGCTCGGGGCTGTCGGGCATGGCGCCCAGGCGGTCGTAGAGCTCGTCGAACTTCGGCAGCTTGAAGCGCGCGAAGTTCTGGCCGCCGATCTGCCGGCTGTCGTAGCGCGCCAGCGCGCCCAGGCTGTCGAAGCCGGCGCCGCTGCCGCCCAGGCCCCACATCATCAGCTTGCCGGCGCGGCCGGCCTTCAGGTTCTCGGGCCACTTGGCCGGCACGAACTCGATGCGGATGTTCAGCGCGTTCATGTCGCGCCGCCACTGCTCGTCGAGCTGGCGCGACTGCTGGTCGGGCTGGGTGGCCTTCCTCAGCAGCAGCGGGCTGCCGTCGGGCATCTCGCGGTAGCCGTCACCGTCCTTGTCGGCGTAGCCGAACATGTCCAGCAGCGCCTTGGCGCGCGGCAGGTTGTACTCGCCGTTCTCGCTGCGGAAGGTGTTGTTGAAGGCGTAGCTGTGCGGCAGCACGGGCGACTGCGCCGTGATGGCCTGGCCGCGCCGCACGAGACGGATCTCGCGCTCGACGTCCAGCCCCAGCCCGATGGCCCGCCGCAGCGCCACCTTCTCGGGCGTGTAGCCGCCGACCGTGGGGTCGTCCATGTTGAAGTAGGTGTAGGCCGAGTCCGAGCGCACCACGCGCCAGCCCTGGATGCCCTGGCGCGCCAGGCCGGGCAGCACCTTGCCGCCGGGCATGGCCTTGTCGATGAACTCCGGCGGCACCTCCTCGATGAGGTCGCTGCCCTTCTGCAGAAAGGACAGCCAGCGCGGCTGCTGCTCCTCGATGATGGAGACCTCCACGCGGTCCACCAGCGGCAGCCGCTTGCCTTTCAGCCGCGCCGCCAGGGCCTGGCCGTAGGCGTCGTCGGCGGCCGGCTCGGCGTCCCACAGCACCTCGCGGAACTCGGGGTTGCGCTCCAGCACGATGAGCGAACTGCGTCGCCACTGCACCAGCTTGAACGGGCCCGTGCCCACCGGGTGCGCCGGGATGTCGGCGCCGTAGAACTCCACCACCTCGCGCGCCACGGCGCCGAAGAGGTCGCTCGCGGCCCAGCTGCTGATGTGGCGCGGGTCCGGGTCCTTCATCTTCACCTGGAAGGTGTAGCGGTCCAGCGTGCGCAGGCCCTCGATGGGCGTGTCGAAGTCGAACTTGCCGCTGGCCAGCGCCTTCTTGTGCAGGTCGTTGAGGCCCAGGATCTCCTGCACCTCGATGCCGCCCCACACCGGGCTCTTGTTCTTCGGGTCGGCGAAGCGCTTGAGCGAGTAGACGTAGTCCTCGGCCACCAGCTCGCGCTTCTGGCCCTTGAAGGCCGGGTCGCTCATGAAGAAGATGCCCGGCCGCACCTTGAAAGTCCAGGTGCGGAAGTCATCGCTGTGCACGGGCATGCCGTCGGCCGTGAGCGGCTTGATCTTCGCCGGCCGCGCCAGGTGGTCGTACTGGTACAGGCACTCGAAGATGTGCGGCGTGATGGTGCGCGAGTAGAGGTCGTTCACCTGCGCGGGGTCGAAGCCGGTCTCGGCGATGCGGAAGGCGTAGCGCAGCACCTTCTTCTGCGAAGCGACCGTGGCGGCGACGGCGGCTTTTTCCTCGGCCGAGAGGGCGGCATTCGTCAGCGGGGCGAGGGCCAGGCCCAGGGCGGCCTGGCGGCGGTTCAGGCGGTCGGTCATCTCAGGAGGCCCTCCGGCGGCGGCGCAGTTCATCGGTGTCGACATCGACGTACTTGTAGAACTCGCGAACGAACAGGTTGCGGTGGTAGCCCACCACCCAGGGGTGGGCCAGGTCGGTGAAATAGCGGTGCACGTGCACCTTGTACGGCATCCAGGCCACCAGCATACGGTTGGCCTGGTACATCACTTCCTTGCGCTCGGGGCCGTCGGGCATGGCGCGCTGTTTCTCGTAGAGGGCGTTGTAGGCCGGCAGGTCGAAGCGCGCGTGGTTGGCCTGGCCCTTGTTGGGGCCGTAGCCCAGGCTGAGGAAGGTGTCGGCATCGGGCGCGCCGGCGCTCCAGCCCACGCCCCACATCATCAGCTTGCCGGCGCGACTGGCCTTCAGGTGCTCGGGCCACTTGGCGACGTTGAACTCGATGCGCACGCCCAGGGCGTCCATGTTGCGCTTCCACTGTTCGGCCAGCTGGCGCATCTCCTGGTCGGGGCTGGTGGCGTAGTCCAGCTTCAGCGGGCTGCCGTCGGGCTGCTCGCGCCAGCCGTCGCCGTCCTTGTCGACGTAGCCGTGCATGTCCAGCAGCGCCTTGGCGCGCGCCAGGCTGAAGGTGCTCATCTCGCTCTTGAACGTGGGGTCGTAGGGCCAGGTCTGCGGCGCGATCACGCCCTGCGCGGGAATCGCCTGGTTGCGGCGCGTGAGCCGGATCTCTCGCTCCAGGTCCACGGCCAGGCTGATGGCGCGGCGCAGCGCCACCTTGTGCGGCTCGTAGCCGCCGACCACCGGGTTCTCCATCGCGAAGTAGGACACCGAGACGTCGGAGCGCAGGTAGCGGTCGAGCACGATGCCTCGCTTGGCCAGGTCGGCCGACAGGCGGCCGTTCGGCACCACCTTCTCGGCGAAGTCGTTGGGCAGCCGCTCCAGCGTGTCGTGCTCCTCGTTGAGGAAGGCCAGGTAGCGCGGCTGGGGCTCCTCGATGATGGCGATGGCCACGCGGTCGACCAGCGGCAGGCGCCGGCCCTTGAGCTTCGCGGCGTCGGCGGCCAGCCGGGCATCGCCGGGCGGCGCTTCCTCGTCGTAGAACACCTCGCGGTAGCCCGGGTTCTTCTCCAGCACGATGCGCGCGCTGCGCCGCCACTCGCCCAGCTTGAACGGCCCGGTGCCCACCGGGTGCTCGCCGATCTTGTCGCCGTAGAACTCCACCACCTCGCGCGCCACGGCGCCGGTGAGGCTGCCGTCGGTGAAGACCTGCAGGAAGCGCGGGTTGGACTCCGCCAGCTTGACCTCGAAGGTGTAGCGGTCCAGCGCGCGCAGGCCTTCCACCGGCGTGTCGTACTCGAAGGGCTTCTTCTCGTTCAGCAGCCGGGTGCGCAATTCCGACAGGCCCAGGATCTTCGCGTTCTGGAACAGGTAGAGCTTGCCGCTCTTCCAGCGCGGGTCGTAGTGGCGCTTGATCGCGTAGACGTAGTCCTCGGCCACCAGCTCGCGCCTGCGGCCCTGGAAAGCCGGGTCGTCGGCGAAGTGGATGCCTGGCCGGATGCGGAAGGTGAAGGTGCGGAAGTCGGCCGAGACCCCGGGCATCGCCGCCGCGGTGTTGGGCCGCATGCGCACGGGCTTGGCGAGGAAGGCGTACTCCAGCGGCGCTTCGAAGATGCCCACCACCACGGTGTTGGAGTAGAGGTCGGTGACCTGGGCGGGGTCGAAGCCCGACTCGGCGATCAGGAAGGCGGTGCGCAGTTCCTTCACGGGCGCCTGCTGCGCCGAGGCCGGCGCCAGCAGCGCGAGCACGCCCGCCACGCAGGCGAGCAGGCGAACGAAGGCCGACGGAAAAGGGATCATGGACAGCAGGCAGCCAATGGCACGAAAGCTGCTGAGTCTAGGGGCGGCGGGCCGGCGCCCGACAGGGTGAACCCCCGCACCCGAGCGGGGAAAGCCCCGCCGGAAGTGGGCGACGGCCGCCCCTACACTCGCCCATCCCGAAAAACAGGCCCGCGGCCACGAGCCGCGGCCCACGGAGCAGTTCCCGCATGGCCGCATACCTGATACGGCGCCTCTGGCAGATGATTCCCACGCTGGCCGGCGTCATCCTGCTCGTCTTCTTCCTCTTCAAGTACTTCGGCGGCGACCCCGCGGAAGTGCTGGCCGGCATGAACGCCACGCAGGAACAGGTGAAGGCCATCCGCCAGACCCTGGGCCTGGACGAGCCGGTCTGGGTGCAGCTGTGGATCTTCGTCAAGCAGGTGGCCACCTTCGACTGGGGCAAGAGCTGGGCCACGAACGAGGCCGTGAGCAACCTCTTCGCCACGCGGCTGCCGGCCTCGCTGACGGTGATGATCCCCATCCTGGTGCTGGACGCCATGCTGGCGCTGCCCATCGCGATGTGGGTGGCCTACCGCCGCGGCAGCCTGACCGACCGCATGATCATGGTGACCACCACCGTGGCGCTGTCGATCAGCTTCCTGGTCTACGTCATCGTCGGCCAGTACGTGTTCGGCTTCCAGCTCGGCTGGTTCCCGGTGCAGGGCTGGAGCGACAGCCTGTGGACCAACCTCAGCACCTACGTGGCGCTGCCGGTGATGCTGACGGTGTTCGTGGGCATCGCGCCGCAGACGCGGCTGTACCGCAGCTTCTTCCTCGATGAACTGGGCCAGGACTACGTGCGCACGGCGCGTGCCAAGGGCATGACCGAAGGCGTGGTGCTGTTCCGCCACGTGATGCGCAACGCGCTCATCCCCATCATCACCAACATCGGCATGCAGCTGCCCGGCATCTTCGTCGGCAGCTTCCTGATCGAGACCTTCTTCTCCATCCCCGGCCTGGGCCGCGAGGTGCTGCTGGCGGTGAACCGCAGCGACTTCCCGGTCATCCAGGCCACCACCATCTACCTGGCCGTGCTGACGATGGTGATCAACCTGCTGACCGACGTGGCCTACAAGCTCGCCGACCCGCGCGTGGTGCTGAAATGAGCAGCGCCCGGCCGATCCGAAGCTGCTCACGCCCCCTCGGGGGGCCGGCGCGCAGCGCCTTGGGGGTTCAATGAACACGGTCACCCTCTCCGCCGACGGCGCCGCCGCCGACGCGCAACAGAAGAGCGAAGGCGTCTGGCATGCCGCCTGGCGCCGCTTCAAGGCCGACCGCGTGGGCCTGTACGCCGCCTTCGTGGTGCTGTTCTTCGCCGTGCTGATCGTGCTGTCGGCCACCGGCCTGATCGCCAGGGACTGGCAGAAGGAAGTGGGCGTGCCCAACACGCCGCCGACGCTGCTGGGGCCGGGCGCGGCACAGGCCGCCAGCGTGGTGGAAGGCCCCAAGGGCCCGAACGTGGACCTGTCCGACATCGACCCGCTGGCCCCGCGCTACAAGGAATGGGAAGAACGGGCCAAGCAGTTCCAGACCCTGGAGGAGCCGCGCGCCGAGACCCTGCCCTTCGGCGGCGACCGGCTCGGCCGCGACGTGCTGTCCAAGGCCATCAAGGGCACCGAGGTCTCGGTCTTCGTGGGCGTGGCCGCGGCCCTGGTGGCCGCGCTCATCGGCACCGTGCTGGGCGCCCTGGGCGGCTTCTTCGGCGGCAAGGTGGGCGACGGGCTGGAGTGGCTCTACAACGTCTTCGAGAGCATCCCCAACATCCTGCTGATCTTCGCCTTCGCCGCGGCGCTGAAGACGCGCGGCGTGGAGACGGTGGTCATCATCCTGGCGCTGACCGGCTGGACAGGCATGTACCGCCAGGTGCGCGCCGAGTTCATCAAGCACAGCACGCGCGAGTACGTGCGCAGCGCCGAGGCCATCGGCGCCAGCACGCTCAGCCGCATGTTCAGGCACATCCTGCCCAACGTCAGCCACGTGGTGCTGGTGCGCGTGAGCCTGCTCACCGTGGGCTTCATCAAGGCCGAGGTGATCCTGTCCTACCTGGGCATCGGCGTGCGCGTGGACCAGGTCTCGTGGGGTTCCATGCTGGCGGAGGCGCAGGCCGAGCTGATCCTGGGCTTCTGGTGGCAGCTGGCCACCGCGACGCTGTTCATGGCGGTCTTCGTCACTGCCTTCTCGCTGATGACCGACGCGCTGCGCGATGCGCTCGATCCCAAGCTGCGCGGGCTGGAGTAAGCCATGTTGTTGAGCATCCAGGATCTCCAGGTCGCCTTCCGCATGGGCAAGGGCGTGCTGGCCGAGGCCGTCAAGGGCGTGAGCTTCGACGTGCCGGCCAACACCACGGTGGCGCTGGTGGGCGAGTCCGGCTCGGGCAAGAGCGTCACAGCGATGAGCGTGCTGAACCTGCTGCCCGAAAACGCCGTGCGCAGCGGCCGCATCCTCTGGGAAGGGCGCGACCTGCTGCAGGCCGACCTGGGCACCCTGCAGGCCATGCGCGGCAAGGACATCGCCTGCGTCTTCCAGGACCCGATGAGTTCGCTCAACCCGGTGTTCAACGTCGGCAAGCAGCTGTGCGAGCCGCTTATGAAGCACCTCAGGCTGAGCAAGGCGCAGGCGATGGTGCGCGCCGAGGAGCTGCTCAACGAAGTGGGCATCCCCGAACCGAAGCGCCGGCTCGGCAGCTACCCGCACGAGATGTCCGGCGGCCAGCAGCAGCGCGTGATGATCGCCACCGCGCTGGCCTGCGAGCCCAAGCTGCTGATCGCCGACGAGCCCACCACGGCGCTGG
>CAZBUU010000239.1:0-7295 GCA_964495125.1 uncultured Rubrivivax sp. | reverse complement strand
GCGGCTTGTTGAAGGCCACCAGCAGGATGAAGCCGTAGTACACGACCATCATCGCCAGGGCGAGCCACCAGCCGAAGCTGGTGCGGCGTGCCTTGAGCTTCTGGTACGAAGGGTGCGATTCGATGCGCTTTGCGAGTGCGTCGTCCATATGTCTGCCTCCAACGGGGAAATTGACGGCTTGGGTGAAGCCGGCTTGGCCGCAATGTCGGTGGGGGCACTGACCACGCTCTGACGCGAATCCAACGGGGGCTGACAAGGCCTCTTTCGCGGCCTTCGCGGAACCGGGGCGCGCGCCGCCGCGCTACTGGGTGGCGCGGGGTTCCGGCGCCTTGCAGGTGGGAGCGGATCAGTGTTTTCCCTAGGCCTCGCGAACAAGCGGCCGGCGGCCGGCTTTGCGCAGCAGACATCCACCCGGCCAGGGCGGCTGCTACAAGCAGGGCATCGTTCGGCCACCCCCCTTGACCATGGCTTCGATGCAATTTCGACACCTGCCGCCCCTGGCCGTTGCGCTGGTCGCTGCCGCCTGCGGCGGCGGCGGCGGCGACACCCCGGCACCCGCGCCCACCAGCCCCAGCCTGGCCGCACGCACCCAGGCCGCCACGGCCACGGCGCAGAGCGCCAGCAATGCCTGCAGCCTCGTTCGGCCCTTCTACTGGGAGATCGGCGACAAGAGCCAGCGCCAGGCCGGCGGCTCGGTGCAGGCCGCGGGCGGCCTGGTGAGCTACGACGCCGACACCGTGATGAACATCGCCTCGGCCTCGAAGTGGCTCTACGGCGCCTACGTGGCCGAAAGGCGCGGCGGCACGCTGACGGCCGAGGACATCCGCTTCCTCAGCTTCCGCAGCGGCTACACGAACTTCGGCTTCTCGGGCTGCGAGCCCCCGGACACCGTGGCCTCCTGCGCCGCGCGCGGCAGCAACAGCCTGAAGACCGACGCCCACGTGGACCGCTTCTTCTACAACGGCGGCCACATGCAGGTGCACGCCAATCTGGCCGCCCCGGGCATGAACCTGGGCGCACTGGACAACGCCGCGCTGGCCACCGAGGTGCGCCGCGTGCTGGGCACCGACATCGCGCTCAGCTACACGCAGCCGCAGTTGGCCGGCGGCGCACGCACCACGGCGGCCAGCTATGCGCTGTTCCTGCGCAAGATCCTGGGCGACCAGCTGCGCATCGCAGCGCTGCTGGGCAGCAACGCCACCTGCACCAACCCTTCCACCTGCGCCACCGCGGTGTCCACGCCCGTGCCGGCCAACCTGAGCTGGAACTACTCGATCGGCCACTGGGTGGAGGCCGACCCGGCCAGCGGCGACGGCGCCTTCAGCAGCGCCGGCGCCTTCGGCTTCTACCCCTGGGTGGACGCCAGCAAGAGCTGGTACGGCATCGTCGCGCGGGTGGACCTGGGCGGCAGCGGCGCCGAATCGGCCGCTTGCGGCGCGCTCATCCGCAAGGCCTGGGTGACGGGCAGCGCGCTGTAGCCGCTCAGCGGCGCACGCCGGGCCGCGCTTGCGCGGCTTCTTCCCAGGCCGGACCTTCGAACCAGGGGCCGCCCTGCAGGGCTTCGCGCAGCATGGGCAGCGCGTCCAGGCCCCAGAAGACCCGGCCCTCGACTTCGAAGCTCGGCACACCGAAGACGCCGGCGGCGAGGGCCGCTTCGGTGTGGGCGCGCAGCTCGGCCTTCACGTCTTCGCCATCGGGGTCGCGCACGGGAGCCAGCTGCTCGCGCAGGGTCGCAAGACGCACCGCATCGTTGGCATCGGCCCCGCCGCTGCACCAGACATGGCGGAAGAGCGCTTCCACCACCCGCCGGTTGGGCCCGCAGGCCACCGCCAGGCGCAGCAGCGCCAGCGGGTTGAAGGGGTGCTGGGCGGGCGTCTGCAGCGGGATGCCGTGGTGCTGGGCCAGCCACTGCACGTGGCGGAAGGTCCACTGGCGCTTGGGCTCGATCTCCGCCGGCCCCTTGTGCGCGTGCTGCTTGAGCAACGCGCCCAGCAGCACCGGCCGGTACTCGACGGCGTGGCTCAGGCCCGCCAGTGCCTGCGGCAGGCGCTCGAAGGCCAGCCAGGCGAAAGGCGAGATCGGGTCGAAGTGGAAGACGATCGGCTTCATGGCGCTTGCGGGCCACGCACGGGCCGGCTGTCCCATTGCACGTGCCGCTGCGGCAGTTCGGCCCATACCGCGCGTTTGGCCTCGTCCGACAGGCGCGACCAGGCCACGATTTCGTCGATCGTGCGCAGGCAGCCCGCGCACCAGCCGCTGGCGGCGTCCATGCGGCAGACGTTGGTGCAAGGCGACGGCACGGGCTCGTTCATGGCGCCAGCACCACGTCTTCCACCGGCGCGCCGGTCAGGCGCACCAGTTCATCGGGGCTCAGCCGGAACACGCCGTTGGGGTGGCCGGCGGCCGCCCAGATGAGCTCGAAGCGGAACAGCTCGCGGTCGATCAGCGTCAGCACCGGGCCGGTGTGCGCCAGCGGCGAGACGCCGCCGATCGAGAAGCCCGTGGCGGCCTTGACGAAGTCGGCGTCGGCGCGGCCCAGCGGGCCGGTGAGCGCCGCCACGCGCTTCTCGTCCACGCGCCGGTCACCCGAGGCCACCACCAGCACCGCGCCTTCGGCCTGCTTGCGCCGGAAGATCACGCTCTTGGCGATCTGACCCACGCCCACGCCCAAGGCGTCCGCGGCCTCCTGCGAGGTGCGCGCGGGCACCTCCAGCCACAGCGGCGCGTGCGGGTGGCCGCGCTCGGACAGCGCCCTGGTCACGCGCTGGAAGCCCTCGGGGCGCGCTTCGGGCGTCATGCCGCCATGCCGCGCTTGCTGAGCAGCGCCTTGCCGGCGCGCGACACCGGCGCGCGGCCGAGCACGCCGCTGATGTAGCCGCCGGCGTCCACCAGGGCGTCCAGGTCGATGCCGGTGTCGATGTCCATGCCACGCAGCATGAAGACCACGTCTTCCGTCGCCACGTTGCCGGTGGCGCCCTTGGCGTACGGGCAGCCCCCGAGGCCGGCGATGCTGGTGTCGAGCACGCGCACGCCCATCTGCAGGCAGGCCAGGATGTTGGCCAGCGCCTGGCCGTAGGTGTCGTGGAAGTGTCCGCTCACCTCGTGCAGCGGGAAGTGCTTCAGCGCGCGCTCCAGCGCCGCCTGGGCGCGCCGGGGCGTGCCGACGCCGATGGTGTCGGCCACGCCGCAATGGTCGACGCCGATGGCCTTCATCAGCACCGCCACGCGCTCCACCTCGTCGGGCGAGACCTCGCCCTGGTAGGGGCAACCCAGGGCGCAGGAGATGGCCGCGCGCACCTTCACGCCGGCCTCGTGCGCGGCCGCCACCACGGGGCGGAAGCGCTCGATGCTCTCTTCGATGCTGCAGTTGATGTTCTTCTGGCTGAAGGCTTCGCTGGCGGCGCCGAACACCACCACTTCATCTGGCCGGGTCGCCAGCGCCGCTTCCAGGCCCTTCATGTTCGGCGTGAGCACCGAGTAGCGCACGCCGGCCTGTCGCTCGATGCCGGCCATCACGGCGGCGTTGTCGGCCATCTGCGGCACCCACTTCGGGCTGACGAAGCTGGTGGCCTCGATCTCGCGGCAGCCGGCGGCCTGCAGGCGATGGATGAGTTCGATCTTCTGCGCGGTGGACACCGGCGCGGCTTCGTTCTGCAGGCCGTCGCGCGGGCCGACTTCGACGAGGGTGACTCGGGCTGGCAACATGATGATCTTTCCCGTACGCTCTTCTGGCGTTCCGCATTAGACATGGCCTGACCGGCGGGGTGCCGCGGTGCTGCCGATCAACCTTTGAGGGGATGGTGTCCGGGCAGGCCCGGGCGCACACTGCGACATCACCATGAACGCCCGCCGCTGCCTCCGCATCGCCCGCCACATCGACAAGCTGCTCAAGCGCGAGCTGGGCAGCCCGGTGGACCCTGAGCGCATGGTGGCAGACCGGCTGTACGCCCGCGACGTGCTGCTGGTGTGCGACGCCATGCGCGACACCGACCTCGCCGCCCTGGCCCAGCGCTTCCGCCGCGCTGCCATGGCCGACCCCGACCGCCCCGCCGGCGCGCCCAGCTCGGGCTTCTCGGCGTCGCGCTTCCTCAGCTCGCTGTTCGGCGGGCTCGGCGGCCCCGAGAAGGCCGCCCCGGCGGCCAGCCCGGCGCGGCAGCAGGCGCCGCTGAAGTAGCCCCTGCTCACTTCGCGGCCGTCAGGCGCAGCAGTTCCCCGCCTTCGGCGACCTGGTCGCCCACCCCGTAGAGCAGTTCCTCCACCACGCCCTCGTGCGGCGCGTGGATGGTGTGTTCCATCTTCATCGCCTCCATCACGGCCAGTGGCTGGCCGCGCGCCACGCGCTCGCCCACGGCCGCCAGGAAGCCGATCACCTTGCCCGGCATCGGGGCCGTGAGCCGGCCCACCGAGCCGGCGCCGTCCGCGGCATGGGCCAGCGGGTCGAACTCGGCCAGCAGCGCCGCGCCCTGGTCGGTGAAGACCGCAAAGCGTTCGCCCTCGGCGTAGACGCTGGCGATGAAGCGGTACTCGCCCAGCCGGATGTCGTGCCGTGCCCCGCCCAAGGGCTGGGCCGTGAAGGCGAAGCCCTGGCCCGCCACGGCCAGGCGCGTGGCGCCGTCGTGCAGGCGCTCCAGCGTCAAGGGCAGCGGCTGGCCGTCGCGCTGCAGTTCCACGCGGCGGCGGGCGCCGCCGTGCAGGCGCCAGCCGTCGCGGCGCGACCAGGGGTCGGCGCCTTCCAGCGCCGCCTCGCCGGCCAGCACGTGCGCGGCGACGGCGGCGGCGGCCAGTTCGCTGGACAGCGGCGGCGCTTCGAACAGCGCCGCGTGTTCGCGCTGGATCAGCGCCGTGTCCAGGTCGGCCGTGGCGAAGGCACGCGAGTTCACCACGCGGCGCAGGAAGGCCACGTTGTTGGCCGGGCCCATGAGGTGGGTGTCGCGCAGCGCCGCGTCCAGCCGGGCCAGGGCCTGTGCGCGGTCTTCGCCCCAGACGATGAGCTTGGCGATCATCGGGTCGTAGAACGGGCTGATGGCGTCGCCCTCGCGCACGCCGCTGTCCACGCGGGGCAGCGCATCGCTGCGCTCGAAGGCCACGTGATGCGGCCAGCGTGCCACGTGCAGCGTGCCGGTGGCCGGCAGGAAATCGGCATCGGGGTTCTCGGCGCAGATGCGCGCCTCGATGGCGTGGCCGCGGATCGTGAGCTGCTCCTGCGTCTTCGGCAGCGCCTGGCCGGCGGCCACGCGCAGCTGCCATTCCACGAGGTCCAGGCCGGTGATGGCTTCGGTGACCGGGTGCTCCACCTGCAGCCGGGTGTTCATCTCCATGAAGTAGAACTTCAGGTCGCCGTCGTCCACCTCCTCGGCGATGAACTCCACGGTGCCCGCGCCCACGTAGCCCACGGCTTGCGCGGCGGCCACGGCGGCGGCGCCCATCTCGGCGCGGCGCGCGGCGCTCATCCCCGGCGCCGGCGCTTCCTCCAGCACCTTCTGGTGGCGGCGCTGCACCGAACAGTCGCGCTCGAAGAGACTGACGCAATGCCCGAGGCTGTCGGCGAAGACCTGGATCTCGATGTGCCGCGGCCGCGTGACGTAGCGCTCCACCAGCACGTGGGCGTCACCGAAGCTGTTCTGCGCCTCGCGCTGGCACGAGGCCAGCGCGGCCAGGAAGTCCTCGGCCTTGTCCACGCGCCGCATGCCCTTGCCGCCGCCGCCCGCGCTGGCCTTGATGAGCACCGGGTAGCCGATGCGCGCCGCCTGCGCCGCCAGGAAGGCGGGCTCGTTGTCGTCGCCGTGGTAGCCGGGCACCAGGGGCACGCCGGCCTTTTCCATCAAGGCCTTGGCGGCACTCTTGCTGCCCATGGCGGCGATGGCCGAAGCCGGCGGGCCGATGAACACCAGCCCCGCCTCAGCGCAGGCCCGTGCGAAGCCTTCGTTCTCGCTGAGGAATCCGTAGCCAGGGTGGATGGCCTGGGCGCCCGTGACGCGCGCTGCTTCGATGAGGCGTTCCAAGCGCAGGTAGCTGTCCCTGGGCGCATTGCCGCCGATGTGCACCGCTTCGTCGCAGGCGGCCACATGGCGGGCCTGCGCGTCGGCGTCGGAGTAGACGGCCACGGTGCGCACGCCCAGGCGGCGCGCGGTGGCGGCCACGCGGCAGGCGATCTCGCCACGGTTGGCGATCAGGATCTTCTTGAACATGCGGACCTCAGGCAGCAGCAGCCGCCCCGCGTCCGCCAAGGCGGCGGAGCAGGGCACGCAGGAACTTGAACAGCACGACCAGCAGCACCAGCGCCACCAGCACGAAAGCGGCCAGCACCGGCCAGAAGATCATCGGGTGCGTCCAGCTCAGCCACAGCAGACCCGGCACCGCCAGGTCTCCCAGCAGCGACAGCCCGATGTTGGAGAAAGGTTCGGGCGAGGTATTGGCCGCCGCCCGCGTGGTGGCCTTGGCCGCATGCGCGCCCGCCGCCAGCGTGCCGCCCAGCAGCGCGGCGACCACGCTCCAGGTCGCCTGGTCGGTACCGAAGACGCCGCTGAAGGTGGCGGCCGCCAGCGCCGCACCGGCGGGAATGCGGATGAAGGTGTGCACCGTGTCCCAGAGCGAGTCCACCACCGGGATCTTGTCGGCGATGAACTCCACGAAGGCCAGCAGCCCGGCCAGGCCCAGCACCACCGGGTTCTGCAGCACCTGCAGCCCGGCGGGCAGCGGCACCCAGCCGAGATAGCCCGCCGCCCCGGTGAGGAAGACCACGGCGTACAGGCGCAGCCCGCTCGCCCAGCCCAGCGCCGCGGCGATGGCGATGAGCTGGCCGACGTCCAGCGCCGCCACGGCCGGCAGGTTCAGCTCCGCCATGCCGGTTCACGCTTGTTGAGGAAGGCCTGCACGCCTTCCTTGCCTTCGACGCTGGCGCGGATGTCGGCGATGCGGCGCGCGGTCTCGCTGCGCAGCGCGGCGTCCACCGGCAGGCCGGCGACGTCCTTCACCAGTTGCTTGCAGGCCTTCACGGCGGCGGGGCCGTTGGCCACCAGCGCGGCGACGATCTCGGCCACCTTGGCGTCCAGCGCCTCCGGCGCCACGGTCTCGTGCGCGAAGCCCATGGCCCGCGCCTCGGCCGCTGTGAAGCGTTCGGCGGTGAGGAAGTAGCGGCGCGCCGCCTGCTCGCCCATGGCGCGCACGACATAGGGGCCGATGGTGGCCGGCAGCAGGCCCAGCTTGGCTTCGCTGAGGCAGAAGTGCATGCCCTCGGCGGCGACCAGCACGTCGCACACCGCCGCCAGGCCCACGCCGCCGGCGTAGCAGTCGCC
>CAZBUU010000238.1:0-7316 GCA_964495125.1 uncultured Rubrivivax sp. | reverse complement strand
GTCAGGCCTGGTGATGGCTCTTCATGGCGTCCAGCGCGGTGCGGATCGAGCTGTTCGCGAAGCGCAGCGTGGCCTCGTAGCGCACGGCGTTGTCGGCCGCCGCGGCGCGCTCGCGGTCCATGTCGACGCTGTTGCTGTCGAGGTTGGTCTGTGAAGGCACGGCATAGACCAGCGCCGGCGACACGCGGCCGTCGGCGGTCATCACGTCGCGTGCGATGCCCTCGCCCGTGCCGGCGCGGCCGGTGGCGGCGCGCAGCGCGGCCGCGAAGTCGAAGTCGCGCGCCTGGTAGCCGGGCGTGTCGGCGTTGGCGATGTTCCCGGCGATCACGCGCTGGCGCTCGGCGCGCAGCGTCAGGGCCTGGGCCTGGAAATCCAACTCGGCGGTGAGGCGGGGGGTCATCGGGGTTCGCTCCTGGCCGCCCGGAAAAGGGGCTGCGGCGTGATGGGCATTCTGGTCAGCGCCCCGCCGCGCATGAGCCGGAATAGAACGCGCAAGCGGCCCCATTTCGGCCCTCTTCGGCCGGCGCACCGCCGCTAGAGTGGGCAACGTGAACCTCATCCTGCCCCTCGTCTTGCTGGCCGGCGCCGCACAGGCCGCCACCTCCTCGCTGCCCGCGGCCGTGCCGTCGGCGGCCATGGAGCGTGCGCTGGGCCTGGCGCGCGAGGCGGCGGCGGCGCGGGCGCCGGCCGGCGCCCGCGTGACGGCACAGCCGGGCATGGCCGATCCGCGGCTGATGCTGGCACCCTGCGCCGAGGTGCAGCCTTACCTGCCCAGCGGCGTGCCGCCCTGGGGCAGCACGCGTGTCGGGCTGCGCTGCGTGAACGGTGCGGTGAAGTGGAACGTGCTGCTGCCGGTGCAGGTGCAGGTGTTCGCGCCGGCGGCGGTGGTCACGGCCGCGCTGCCCGGCGGCGCGCGGCTGGTGGCCGAACAACTGGCGCTGCGCGAGGTGGAGTGGTCGGCCGGCGCGCAGGCGCCGCTGGCCGACCCCGGCGCCCTGGCCGGCCGCACGCTGGCCCGCGCGCTACAGCTCGGCCAGGCCATCCGGCCGGCGGACCTGACGCCGCGCCAGTGGTTCGTCACCGGCGAGACGGTGCGCGTGGTGGCGGTGGGCAGTGGCTATGCCGTGGTGGCGGAAGGCACGGCCCTCACGCCCGGGGTGGAAGGCCAGCTGGTGCGGGTGCGCATGGCGAGCGACCGCGTGCTCGTCGGGCGGGCGGTGGCCGAGCACCAGGTGGAGGTGGGACCTTGAAGCATTTGTTTACCCCGGGGCGGCTGGATCCCCGCATTCACGGGGGATCGACAAAAAACCGGGAGCACGGGCTAAAGTCCGCCCCGGAATCGTCCGAAAGAGAGTCCATGTCGTTGGGTCAGCACAGCCCAAGTGCCCCTGACAGGAGATCCACATGAAGATCGGTCCCATCGAAACCCGAGCGCCCGCCGCGCCGGCCGTCGAGCGCAAGGGCGCCGCGGGGTCGCAGAAAGAGCCCACGGTGCCCAGCACCGAGGTCGCCCTTTCGGCAGCCGCCACGCAGCTCAGTGCCGCCGCGTCCGACCCGACGTTCGACACCGCCAAGGTGGAGCGCATCGCCACGGCCATCCGCGAAGGCAAGTTCACGGTCAACCCCGAGGCCATCGCCGACAAGCTGATCGTCAACGCCCAGGAACTGCTGGGCAACAAGTTCAGCTGAGCCACCGGCCATGATGACCACGCCCGAGGAGCGCCACGCCGTGATGCAGGCCGCTGATCTCGAAAGGCCGCTGAAAGGCGTGGAAGACTGCCTCACGGCGCTGGGCGTGGCCCTGCACCGGCAGGACGCGCAGGCCGTGGACCGCGTGGCCGCCGACCTGCACACGGCGCTGGCCGCCGCCGTCGACCATTTCACCCGTGCCGCCCGCAACGGCGGCGTGCCGGCCGTGCTGCGCCAGCGGCTGGCCCTGGCCAGTGGCCAGGTGGCCGCGCAGCGCGAGGCCCTGGCCCGCGCCACGGCCTCGCTGGACCGCGCGATGGACGTGCTGATGCCGCGCCCCGGCGTCGTCGCCACCTCGCTGTACACCGCCGCTGGCGGTAACGACCGCGCCCCCAGCAGCGGCAGCCTGCTGGCCTGAAGGCCGGCGCCCGCGGCGTCAGCGGGCCAGCATCTGCAAGTTGTTGCGCTCCTGCTGGAGCCCATTGGCCACGCCCTGGCACTCCCCGTAGGAACCGAACTCGCGCTGCGCCTGCTGGCCCAGCTGCTGCAGGCGTGACTGGGCGCGCTGCAGCTCCTGCACCTTCTGCGGCGTCATGCGGCTGCGCGCGGCATTGCCGAAGGCGCTCTGCGCTTCGCTCCAGGCCAGCCGCACCTGGCCCTTGCACGACTCCAGCCGCGGGTCGACCTGGCCCATGCGCTGCACCGCGCCCATGGCGTTCTGCAGGAAACCCAGCACCTGCTGGCACTCGCCCATGCCCGCGCCGGGGCTGATCAGCGAGGACACCACCTGGTTCATGCGCCCGTTGATCTGCTGGAACTCGCCGAACTCCTGCTGCGAGACGCGGCCCCCGCGCTGCAGCCCCTGGAACTGCTGCACCACGTCGCCCTGCCCCCGCCGGGCCTGTTCGCGGCAGGCTTCCACGCGCGGGTCGGGTCCCTGGCGCTGCATCGGCTGCGCATAGCCGGGCTGCGGCTGGTAGGCCAGCGGCCGCTGCCCCGGCGGCGGCTCGGCCTGGGCCACAGGCACCGAGATCGCCTGGCGCACCTGCTGCAGCTGGCCCCGCAGGTCGGCCACCACCTGCACCAGCGCCTGGCATTCCTCGATGCCGATGAGGTCACGCCCGAACATCACCATCTGCTGCAGCAGGATGTTCTGCACCAGCCTTCGCAGCATGGCCTTGGCCTCGGCGCGGCCGCCGCCGTTGGCCGCCAGGCTGTTGGCGGCCGACTGCACGTCGCGGAAGCTGAGCCGGAGGTCGTTGACGCAGACCTGGGCCCGTGGGTCGGTGGCGCGGCCGGCGGGCATGGCGCCGCGCAGGTCGGCCACTGGCGTGTCGGCGGTGGCGGCCGCCAGCTGCGGCGCGGAAGGGGCCGCACGCCCCAGCCGCTCCAGTTCACCGGCCAGCTCGGACAGCGCGCTGGCGTGGCGCGGGCACTCGGACGCGGTGGCGCGGGCCAGCGGAGCGTCCAGCGACGCCAGGCGCTGCCCCAGCGCGCGGTAGGGCCCCAGGCGTTCCGGCGGCAGTGCGCCGGTCTGCACCATCGCGGCGAACTGCTGCAGCAACTCGGCATGGTTCTGCTGGTTGACGCGGTTGCACTCGGCCGCGGCGGGCGGCGGTGGCGCCTCGACGATGGGCGCCAGCGTCACCGGCGGCGGCGGGGGCGGGGCGGGCACGGGCGCGGGCGGCGGCGGGGGCGGTGCCA
This sequence comes from uncultured Rubrivivax sp., assembly GCA_964495125.1. Taxonomy (GTDB): domain Bacteria; phylum Pseudomonadota; class Gammaproteobacteria; order Burkholderiales; family Burkholderiaceae_C; genus Rubrivivax. The sequence continues at coordinate 3,923 of CAZBUU010000238.1, read as the reverse complement.
GCCGGTCCAGCTGTTCGCGCTCGGCGGCGACGCTGCGTGCGAGCGCCTCGCAAGCCGGCGCGGCTTTGCCGTTCAGCGCTGCGGTGATCTGTCCGCGCAAGGTGTTCAGGCGCTGGGCCAGCGGGCCGAAGTCGTCGGCCGGGGCGTCGCCGCGTGCCTTGCGCGCCGCCTCCATGCGCTGGGCGGTGTCGTTGAACTGGCGCGCCGCCTCGTGCAGACAGTCCAGGTCAGCGGGCGTGGGGCCGCTGGGTGCGGGAGCCGGGGGCGGGGGCGGCGGCGGAGCGGGTGGCGGCGGTGTCGGCTGGCCCACCTGCGCTCGCGCCAGGGCGGGTGCCCGCGTGCCCGCCTCGGCAGACGGGGCCGCGAGCCGGGTCAGGCGATCGCTCTCGGTTTCGATCTGGGCCGCGATCTGCTCGCACTCGGCCGCCGTGCGGGCGTTGTTGCGCAGCGCATCGCGCAACCTCGCCAGCGGGGCCTCGAGGGCGCGCAGCCGCGACACCTTGACGGGGTCGAGCACGTGCTCCTTGCGCAGCGCCTCGTGCTCCTTCTGCAATTCAGCGAAGCGCGATCGGTTGTCGGCCGTGCACTCGGCCTGCGGATGGGCGGGCGCCTGCGCCCAGGCCGGCGGGGCCGCCACCAGCAGGCACAAGGCCGCGCGAACGAGCACGCAGCGGGATGGGAGGAAGCGCATCGGCGGGGCAAGGCGTGGCGTCGGCAAGCGCCGATGATGCAACAGTGTGCAACACACCCGGACCCGCTGCGGGGTCTAGAACGTGAAGGCCAGCCGCAATCCGCCCCAGTGGCGGCCACGCACGACGATGGGCGCCGAGGCCTCCTTCAGGACCACGAAGCGCCCACCGCCCATGTCGCGGCGGTAGGTCTGCAGCAGGAAAGGCCGCTCGTTCTTCGACGAGGCCAGGCCCGTGCGGTCGTTGAAGATGCGGCGGTTGCGGCTGTTCGCGGCGTTCCACAGCGGGTCGCCGGCGCGCTGCGGGTGGTTGTACTTGCGGTTGTGGCAGGGGATGTAGCCGTTGCGGTCGGACGCGATGCAGAACACCACCTTGTCCGACATGGACAGCATCTTTTCCTGCACCTGCGGGAACAGCCGTTCGGCGATGGGCACGGCACGCGTCAGCACCTGCTTGGGGTCGCTGCCGGCCACGGGCTGGTAGTGGTCGTCGAAGAGATCGGCCTCGGCGATGCTGCCGGTGCGCAAGGCGTCCTCCAGCAGCGCGCCGATCTGCGCGGCCGCTTCGCGGGCGGCCTCGATGTAGGGCGTGTCGGCGGTCTCGATGCCGCAGCCGGCCACGGTCTCGATCAGCTTCTCGCTGATCTCCAGGAAGGCGTTGGTGCGAGACAGCGCGCCGCCCACGGCCTCGGCGCTGCGCCGCATGTCGGCCTCGATGCGGCCCATCTGCGCATCGACACCACTGCAGACCTCGCGGCTGGCATCGCTGGCCTGCTGGATGCGGCGCACGCCCTGCCCCACGCTCGCCAGCGCGCGGTGGATGCCGCTCTGGCTCTCGACGCCGTCCTGGCGGTTGACTTCGCGCGACAGGCTGTCGATGCGGGTGCCCAGGGCGGCCACCGTCCCCATGATGGACTTGGACGACTGCTCGACCTGGGCCGCCAGGTCCTTGACGGCGTCGGCCACGACACCGAAGCCGCGGCCGGCGTCGCCGGCGCGCTTGGCCTCCACCGAGGCGTTGAAGGCGACCAGCCGCGTCTGCAGGGCGATCCGGGTGATCTCCTGGGCCGCGGCCGAGACCTCGCTGAGGGTGTCGACGATGCCGGCGACCTCGGCGCCGACAGCCTGCACCGCATCGCCCACGAGGCTGACTGCCTCCAGCCCCTGCGCCACCTCCTGGCCGATGGCGGCCTGGGCCTGCACCACGCCGCCCAACCGGTGCGCCAGTTCGCGCACGGCCGCGGCCTGCTCGGCCGACTGCCGCGCCGTGTCGTCGAGCACGCCGCGCACCTCGGCGGCCTCGTGGCCCAGCGTGGAAGTCAGCCCGCTGACGGCCCGCATGGCGCGGGTCTCGTCACGCGCGGCCGTGGCGGCGGTGGCGGCGCCTGAGGTCCCCTCGGGGGCGGCGGCGGGGCGAAAGAGTCTGTGCATGTCGGGCATCCTCGGAGCTTCAGCGCCGGAACACCCGCCAGCGCTCGGGATCAGGCCGGATCGGGACCGCGACTCACCACTCGCGCAGCCGCGTGCGCAGGCGGGCGATGCTCTGGCTGTGCAGCTGGCAGACGCGACTCTCGGTGACACCGAGCACGGCCGCGATCTCCTTCAGGTTCATGTCGTGCTCGTAGTACATGCTCATCACGTACTGCTCGCGCTCGGGCAGGTTCTTGATGGCTTCCACCAGGGCCTCGCGCATGCGCTGGTCCTGCATGCGCGCCAGCGGGTTGGCGTCCTTGTCCATCACGTGGCGATCGAGGTAGTCGTCGTCGCCGTCGTCGCCGCTCATGTCTTCCAGGTAGATCAGCTGGGTGCCGCGCACCTTGCCCAGCAGTTCCTGGTACTCCTTCAGTCCCAGGCCCATCTCGCGGGCGATCTCGCCCTCGCTGGGCGCACGGCCATGGCGCTGCTCCAGGCGGTGCACGGCGGCCTCGATGCTGCGCTGGTGGCGGCGGTCGCCGCGGCTCATCCAGTCGTTGCCGCGCAGTTCATCCAGCATGGCGCCGCGGATGCGCTGGGTGGCGAAGGTCTCGAACTGCACGCCCTGTGCCGCGTCGAAGCGGCTGAGCGCATCGGACAGGCCGATCATGCCGACCTGGATCAGGTCGTCGAGCTCCACGTTGGCCGGCAGCTTGGCGATCATCTGGTGCGCGAGGCGGCGCACCAGCGGGCTGTACTGCTTGAGCAGGGCGCTGGTGTCGAGTTGTCCCTTGGCGGTGTACATGGCGAGGCCTCTAGGAAAGATCCGGGTGTGCAGGGCGGCCGCGGCCACCCTTGAAGGCGCCGGCGCGGGGCGGAAAGTCCGCCAGGGGCGCCGGGGCCGAGAGTTCGTCCAGCGCGAGCTGCGCGCCGAGCAGTTCGGCCAGCGCGTCGTCGGGCGTGGCCTGGGGGTCGCCGGCCGGGTCCACCAGGGCGGTGGACAGCAGCGTGGCGCCCAGGAAGCGGTCGGCGCAGTCGGCCAGGCTGTGGCCGATGGCGGCCACGCGCGGCGAGTTCGGCGCGCTGACGAGCAGCAGGTCGAAGGTCATCAGCTGGCAGCGCCCCACCAGCAGCTTGGCGCTGGCGTAGGCGTGCTTGATGCTCTCGGGGTGGTCGGCGCCCAGCAGCAGCGGCCGCACGGGGCGGTGCTTGAACAGGCGCACCAGGTCGGCGGCGTCGGCGTGCATCAGCACCAGGTCGGCCTGCGGGGCGGCCATCTGCACGGCGTTGATGAAACCGGCGGCGGAGCCGCGCGTGTCGACGTGCGCCAGCGGCAGGCCGCGCGCGGCCAGGTAGCCCACACGCGGGGCCAGGGTCTCGATGCAGGCGCCGAGATCGACCTGCGCCAGTTCCTGCGGGGCGGGCGAGGTGGCGGCGGCGTCCACCACCAGCACGTGGCGGCCCAGGGCCGCCAGCAGTGCGGCCAGGCGGTCCAGCACCAGGCCGCTGAAGGCCACGTGCGGGTTCGCGGCGATGGCGAGCACGTTGCAGCGGCGGCCGGCGAACAGGCGGCGAAGCCCGTCGGCCTGGTCCAGCGGCATGCGCTGTGAGGGCGAGTAGAAATCGCTCATCGGTGGCTTCGCGCTCAGGCGTGCAGTGCCGCGGCCAGCGCCTGGCTGGCGGTGGGGAGCCCGGCGAAGATGAGATTGACGTCGCTGCCGTCGAACTTCCAGGCCGTGCCGCCCTGGCTCTTCAGCGCGCGCTGCACCAGCGCGTTGGCCGACAGGCGGTGCCAGTCCTCGGGCACGCGCTGGCCGTTGGC
>CAZBUU010000237.1:0-7319 GCA_964495125.1 uncultured Rubrivivax sp. | reverse complement strand
GCGGCTACGCCCAGAAGAACCCCAAGCAGGAATACAAGCGCGAGGCCTTCGAGCTCTTCAGCCAGCTGCTGGACGTGGTGAAGATGGAGGTCACCCGCATCCTGATGACGGTGCGCATCCAGTCGCAGGAACAGGTGTCCCAGGCGGCCGAGGCGCTGGAGCAGCAGGCCGGGCAGGTGGCCAACGTCACCTACACGCACCCGAACGAGGACGGCAGCGTCTCCCAGGTGGCGGGCCCGCCGCCCGATCTCTCGCCAGCCGTCCCCAAGGTGGGGCGCAACGACCCCTGCCCGTGCGGCAGCGGCAAGAAGTACAAGTCCTGCCACGGCCGTCTGGCCTGAGCCGGCTGGGACGCTCCAGGCGTCCCTTTCCTTGCTGCGGGAAAGCCCACCCCCGCAGCTGCGGGTTGAGCGAGGCCCGCCGCATGCATATCGTCAGTCCGTCCCCGACTTATGTCAGAGGTGTGATTTGGCGAAGAAATTTGCAGTTGCCGGCTTGGTCCTTTTGGCGGCTTCTGCCGCCCAGGCGCAGACCGTGCTCACGGAAGGTTTCGACAGCGTGCCGGCGCTCCCAGGCGCAGGCTGGTCGATCGTCAACAACAGCACCGCTCCGGTCGGTACCGACTGGTTCCAGGGCAACGCCGGCATCTTCACGGCGGCCTCCGGGGCTGACAACTCCTATGTGGCGGCGAACTTCGTTGCCACGGGCAGCGCCACGGGCGCCATCAGCGACTGGCTGATCCTGCCCGCGCTGACGCTCGACAGCTCCAGCGTCCTGTCCTTCCAGGTGCGGACCGGGGGCGACGGCTTCCTGGACAAGCTGGAGATCCGCTTCAGTTCCAACGGCGGCAGCGCCGACGTCGGCACCACCACCACCAGCGTGGGTGACTTCGGCACGCTGCTGGGCACCTTCAGTTCCGACAGCGGCGGCGGCTGGATCGGCCTGAGCTTCTCGCTGCTCGGGTTGGACTCGCCCACCAACGGCCGCCTGGCTTTCCGCTACGTCGTCGACAACGTGTCCACGGCCGGCAACTACATCGGCATCGACAGCGTGTCGGTGACGACGGCCGTGCCCGAGCCCGCCAGCTATGCGCTGATGGGCCTGGGTGTCGCCGCTCTGCTGCTGCGCCGCCGCCTCACCGCCTGAAGGAGCCCACCGATGTCTTTCGTCAATCAATCCGTCCGGCACGTGGCCCTGGCCGCGCTGCTGGCCGTGGGCCTGGCCTCCGCCGCGCAGGCGCAGCGCGTCGTTCGTGATGCGCAGACCGGCGCCCTGCGGGCCCCCACCGCGGCCGAGATCCGCAGCATGGAGGGTGCCGGCGCGCGCAAGGCAAGCGCTCCCGTGGGGCTCATCTCCGGCCGGGCCAACCCGCAGCCGGTGACTCTGGCCAACGGCACCGTGTCGCAGGAACTCACCACCGAACACCTGATGTACTCGGTGGCCCGCCGCAACCCGGATGGCTCGGTCAGCCAGTACTGCGTCAGTGGCGAGGAGTCCGCCAACGCCGTGCTGAAGGGCAAGGCGGCCTCGAAGCCGCGCAGTTTCGCCAAGGCCACCAAGGAGCATGCGCATGAAGTCAAGTAAGGGGCTCCTCGCCGCACTGGCGGCAGCCGGTTCGCTGCTGATCGGCGCCGGCCAGGCGCAGGCCGCAGCCACGATCGTCATCAACAACATCAACGCCCCGGGGATCGGCTTCAACGACCCCACGCCGGCCACGCCCGTGGGCGGCAACACCGGCACCACGCTGGGCGAGCAGCGCCTGATCGCCTTCACCTACGCCGCCAACCTGTGGGGCGCCACGCTCACCAGCAACGTGCCGATCGTGATCAACGCGCAGTTCAGCGCGCTCACCTGCACGGCCACCTCGGCGGTGCTGGGCAGCGCGGGTGCAACGCAGATCTTCCGCAACTTCCCGAACGCACCGAAGCCGGACACCTGGTATTCGTACGCGCTGGCCAACAAGCTGGCGGGTGCCGAGGTGGGGGCCTCGTCGCCGCAGATCAACGCCAACTTCAACGTCAACCTGGGCCAGGCGGGCTGCCTGCCCGGCACCTTCTTCTACCTGGGGCTGGACGGCAACCACGGCACCAACACCGACTTCGTGGCGGTGCTGCAGCACGAGATGGGTCACGGCCTGGGCTTCCAGACCTTCACCAACGGCACGACGGGTGCGTTCAACGGTGGCTTCCCGGCCATCTGGGACCACTACCTGTTCTCCACCGCCGCCGGCAAGACCTGGAAGGACGCCACGGCGGCCGAGCGCGTGGCCTCGGCCATCAGCGTGACCGGCCTGGTCTGGACCGGCCCCGTGGTCACCGCCGCCGTGCCCAGCGTGCTGCGCCAGGGCACCGCGGCGCTGATCGTCAGCGGCGCGGGCGCGGGCTCCGCCGCCGGCACCTACACGGTAGGCGAAGCCTCGTTCGGCAGGCCGATCAACGGCAGCACGCCGGTCACTGCGCAGATCATGCCTGTGGCCGCGCAGACCCCCGGCGCCGGCAGCGGCTGCGAGCCCTTCACCGAGAACAACATCAAGGCCGTGCGCAACCGCATCGCCCTGATGGACCGCGGTGTCTGCGGCTTCGCCATCAAGACGAAGAACGCGCAGAACGCCGGTGCGGTGGGTGTCATCATCGCCGACAACGTGGCGGGTTCGCCGCCGCCCGGCCTGGGCGGATCCGACCCCACCATCACCATCCCGGCCGTGCGCATCACGCTGGACGACGGCAACAAGCTGAAGTCCGCGCTGGTGACGCGCTCGCGTGTCGCTTCGGGCGTGATCGGTTCGCTCACCACCGTGGGCAGCCAGTACTCGGGCGCCGACGCGCTGGGCCGCATCATGATGTTCGCGCCGAACCCGTTCCAGGGCGGTTCGTCGGTGTCGCACTACGACACGTCGGCCTTCCGCAACCAGCTGATGGAGCCGGCAATCAACGGCGACCTGACGCAGTCGGTGATCCCGCCGCAGGACCTGACCTTCCGCCTGTTCCAGGACATCGGCTGGTAAGTCTTCCGGCCTAGGCAGAACAAGGGGCGCAGCCTGCGGGCTGCGCCCCTTTTCCTTGGGGCGCGTCCCTACAATGTCGGGTTCCCTGACGCCACCACACCCGCCATGCCCGTCAACCTGAGCGCACCCGACCCCAAGGACCTGCATGCCGTGCCCGGCGTGCGCATCGGCGTGGCGATGGCCGGCGTGCGCAAGGCCAACCGGCGCGACCTGGTGGTGTTCGCGCTGGACGAAGGCACGGCCGTCGCCGGCGTCTTCACGCTAAACCGCTTCTGCGCCGCGCCGGTGCAGGTCTGCCGCGAACACCTGGCCGGCGGCAGCGGCGTGCGCGCCATCGTCATCAACACCGGCAATGCGAACGCCGGCACCGGCGCCGACGGCCTGGGCCGCGCGCGCCGCAGCTGCGAAGTCCTGGCGGCCCTGATGGGCGTGCGGGCGCAGCAGGTGCTGCCGTTCTCCACCGGCGTGATCATGGAGACGCTGCCGGTGGAACGCATCGAGGCCGGCCTCCCGGCCGCGCTGGCGGCATTGGCCGAAGCGAACTGGGGCGAGGCCGCTGCCGGCATCATGACCACCGACACGCTGCCCAAGGCGGCGTCGCGCCAGCTCACGATCGGCGGCCGCACGGTCACCGTCACCGGCATCAGCAAGGGCGCCGGGATGATCCGGCCCAACATGGCCACCATGCTGGGTTTCGTGGCCACCGACGCGGTGATCGCGCCCGCCCTGCTGCAGCCTCTGGTGAAGGAGGCGGCCGACCTCAGCTTCAACCGCATCACCATCGACGGCGACACCTCCACCAACGACAGCTTCGTACTGATGGCCACGCAACGGGCCGGCCATGCACCCATCACCTCGCTGTCCAGCAGCGAAGGCCGCGCGCTGCGCGATGCCGTGGTGGCGGTGTCGCAGCAGCTGGCGCAGGCCATCGTGCGCGACGGCGAAGGCGCCACCAAGTTCATCACCGTCACCGTGCAGGGCGGCAAGACCGTCGACGAATGCCGGCTGGCGGCCTACGCCATCGCGCACTCGCCGCTGGTGAAAACCGCCTTCTTCGCCAGCGACCCCAACCTGGGCCGCATCCTGGCCGCCGTGGGCTACGCCGGCATCGGCGACCTGGACCAGGGCTTGATCGACCTCTTCCTCGACGACGTGCACGTGGTGCAGCAGGGCGGCCGGCTGCCCAGCTACCAGGAAGCCGACGGCCAGCGCGTGATGAAGCAGAGCGAGATCACGGTGCGTGTGCATCTGCACCGCGGCGAAGCCGAAAGCACCGTGTGGACCTGCGACCTCTCCCACGACTACGTCAGCATCAACGCTGACTACAGATCCTGATCCCACGCCTTCCCGACGACGACCTGCTGCGCGACCCGGCCTACCGCCGGCTGTGGACGTCCATCCTCACCAGTTCCTTCGGCAACCAGGTGATGATGCTGGCGCTGCCGCTGACGGCGGCAGTGCTGCTGCAGGCCTCGCCGACGCAGATGGGCATGCTCACCGCCGTCGAGCTGGCGCCCTTCCTGCTGGTCTCGCTGCCGTCGGGCGTGTGGCTGGACCGCGTGCGCAAGCTGCCGGTCTACGTGGTGGGCGAGTCGCTGGTGGCCCTGGCCGCGGCGAGCGTGCCGCTGGCCTGGTGGCTGGGTTGGCTGAGCATGGGCTGGCTCTACGCGGTGGGCCTGCTGATGGGCCTGGTGCACACGGTGGCCGGCACGGCGGCGCAGGTGGTCCTGACGCAGGTGGTGGCGCGCGAACGGCTGGTGGAAGCCCACGCCAAGAATGCGCTGGCCACCTCGGGCGCCGAAGTCGTCGGGCCGGGGCTGGCCGGGGCGTTGATCAAGGTCTTCGGCGCCCCGCTGGCGCTGCTGGTGAACGCCGTGCTGCTGCTCGGTTCGGCCCTCATCCTGCGCGGCATTCCCATCGTCGAGCGCGTCGACGCGCGCCCGCAAGGCCCGTTCTGGCGCGAACTGCGCGTGGGCCTGCGCTTCGTGCTCGGCCAGCGCCTGCTGCTGACGCTGGCGGGGCTGATGTGCGTCTGGCAGATGTGCCATTACGCGGCGGTGACGGTGCAGATCCTCTTCGCCACGCGCACGCTGGGCCTCAGCGAGCACGCCATCGGCCTGTGCTACATGGTCGTGGGCCTGGGCACCATCCTGGGCAGCGTGTACGGACGGCGCATCAGTCACCGCATCGGCCCCGGGCCTTGCCTGGTGGTGGGCTATGTCGTCACGGGCTCGGGCTGGCTGGTGCTGGCGCTGGCCCCGGCGAACGCCTTCGGCGTCATCGCCTTCGCCGGCATGCTGATGGCCTTCTCCACGGGCGCCGTGTTCATCTTCATCAACTTCCTGGCGCTGCGCCAGGCGGTGACGCCCGAGCCCCTGCTGGGCCGCATGACCAGCACCATGCGCTGGCTCACGCTGCTGGCCGCCGCGCCCGGCGCGTTGCTGGGCGGCTGGCTGGGCGAACACGTGGGGCTGCGCGCCTCGCTGGGCTTCGCGGGCGGCGTGTGCCTGCTGCTGGCGCTGGTGGCCTGGCGGCTGCCGATGGTGCGCTCGCTCCAGCGGCTGCCTGAGGCGGAGCGCGAATCCGAGTGGCTGGGGCTGGAAGCCGACGTGCGGCCGACCGGGTCGTGAGACTCAGAGGGCCGGCGCGAAGCGGTCGACGGCGTCGGTGATGAGGCCGTCCACACCCAGCGCGATCAGCCGCTCGGCGTCGGCCGCTTCGTTCACGGTGTAGCAGAGTGCCTTCAGGCCGGCGCCGTGCACCCGGGCCAGCACGGCGGCGTCCATGACGCGGAAGTTCGTGACCACGCCCACCACGCCCAGCGACAGGGCCCGCTCGAACCACCCTGGCACCAGCGCGTCGAGCAACAGTGCACGGGGGATCTGCGGCGCCGCGTCGCGCGCCGCGGCCAAGGCCTCGGGCTGGAAGCTGCTGAAGAGCAACGGCGTGCCGGCCTGCGCCCACAGGCGCGTGCAGGCCAGCGCGACGGCGCGGCCGGTCTCGGCGTCCTGCCCCGGCGTCGGCTTGATCTCGACGTTGAGCGCGAAGCCGTTGCGCTGCACGCAGGCGGCAATGGCCTCCAGGCTGGGCAGCGGCTCGCCGGCAAAGGCGCGCGAGTGCCAGCCGCCGGCGTCCAGCCGCGACAGCTCGCTCCATGCGAGTTCGCCCGCCATGCCATGGCCATTGGTCGTGCGCTCCAGCGTGGCGTCGTGCAGCAGGAAAGGCAGGCCATCGGCGCTGAGCTTCACGTCGCACTCGAAGGCGCGCCAGCCGTGCGCCGCGCCAACGCGGAAGGCGGCCAGCGTGTTCTCCGGTGCCAGCCTGCCGGCGCCGCGGTGGGCCACCCAGAAGGGGAAGGGCCAGGCGGCCATTCAGGGCACGCGCGCGCCGCTGGCGGCGTCGAACCAGTGAAGGTGCTCGGGCGGCACGTGCACCCGCACCACGTCGCCGGGGCGCGGAGCCGCCAGCGTGGCGTCGATGCGCAAGGTGAAGGCGGCGGCATCGGTGGCGTCACCCAGGCGGCCGTAGATCAGGCGTTCGGCGCCCAGCATCTCCAGCATCTCCACGCGCAGCGGCCAGGCGCCTGCGGACGCCAGCGCGGCATGCTCGGGCCGCACGCCCAGTGTCAGTGCACCCGCGCGCGGCGCGGCGGCCGGCAGCTGCAGCATCTCGCCGCCGGCGGTGAAGCGCGAAGCGTCGGCCCGTCCGCTCACCAGGTTCATCGGCGGGCTGCCGATGAAACCCGCGACGAAGGTGGTGGCGGGGCGGCCATACACCTCCACCGCCGTGCCGATCTGCTCGATGCGCCCGGCGTTCATCACGATCATGCGCTGCGCCAGCGTCATCGCCTCCACCTGGTCGTGCGTGACGAACAGCGAGGTCACGCCCAGCTCGGCGTGCAGCTTCTGGATCTCCAGCCGCGTGGCCGCGCGCAGCTTGGCGTCCAGGTTGGACAGCGGCTCGTCGAACAGGAACACCTGCGGCTGGCGCACGATGGCGCGGCCCATGGCCACGCGCTGGCGCTGGCCGCCGGAGAGTTCACGCGGCTTGCGCTGCAGGAGCTGGCCCAGTTCCAGGATCTTCGCCGCCTTGGCCACGCGGGTGTCGATCTCGGCCTTGGGCACCTTGGCGATCTTCAGCCCGTAGGCCATGTTGTCGTACACGCTCATGTGCGGGTAGAGCGCGTAGTTCTGGAACACCATGGCGATGTCGCGCTCGGAAGGTTCCAGCTGGTTCACCACGCGGCCGCCGATGTGGATCTCGCCGCCGGTGATCTCTTCCAGCCCCGCCACCATGCGCAGCAGCGTGCTCTTGC
>CAZBUU010000236.1:0-7375 GCA_964495125.1 uncultured Rubrivivax sp. | reverse complement strand
GGTTGGTCCAGACGAAGTGCGAGGCCAGGCCCTTCACGCGCTGGTCGTAGCCGCGCGCGAAGTCGCCGACGCCGGGGCGTTCGATCTTGATGACGCGCGCGCCCAGGTCGGCCAGCTGGCGCGTGGCGAAGGGGGCGGCGATGGCATGTTCCAGCGCGACGACGGTCACGCCCTTGAGCGGTTGCATGGCTTCAGTTCCGCAGCGTGGCCACGGCGTCCATGGTCAGCCAGCCCTCGTGGTCCTGCGCCCAGAGCTTGACTTCGCGCCCCTCACGGCGCCCGTTCACCTGCATGGGCCGGCCGTCGAAGGTGGGCCGCACGGCCTTGAAGCGGAAGGCGGCCACGTCGGCCTCGGGCGCTTCGCGGCGCAGCAGGTCCATCAGCAGCGTGGCGATCAGCGGGCCGTGCACGATGAGGCCGGGGTAGCCCTCCACCTCGGTGACGTAGCGGCGGTCGTAGTGGATGCGGTGGCCGTTGAAGGTGAGCGCGCTGTAGCGGAACAGCAGCACGTCGTCGGGCACCAGGCCGCGCTGCCAGGGCGCGCCGGTGGCGGCGGCCTGCGGCGGGGGTTCGACATCGTCGGGCTTCTTCGCCTCGCGGTAGACGATGTCGTGGAACTCGATGATGGCGGGCGCGGACGCACCGTTGCAGAAGAGCTCGTGCTTGACCTTCACGAACACCAGCTGCCCGGTGCGGCCGTGCTTCACCGTCACGTCGGCGATGGTGCTCTTGCGCGCCACCGCGTCGCCCACGCGCACCGGCGCGTGGAACTCGAACTGGCTGCCGGCCCACATGCGGCGCGGCAGCGGCACCGGCGGCAGGAAACCGCCGCGCCTGGCATGACCATCGGGCCCGATTTCGCTGGCCCGGTGCATGGGCAGGAAGTACAGCCAGTGCCACAGCGGCGGCAGCGGCGTGCCGGTGGACACCGGCGCGGGCGGATGGTCCAGCGTGGCCGTGAGCGCCACCACCGGTGTGGCGCCCAGGGTGTCGTGCACGGTCTCGCTGCGTCCGATCCAGGCAGTCAGTGCGTCCACCGGGGTTCCTTGCGTGCCTGGGGCTTCAGAAGGTATGGCGCAGGCCGGCCTCGTAGCCGGTGGACGTCTTGCCGCCGGCGATGCCCGATGGCCCGCCCGGCACCACGAAGGTGGCCGCGCCCTTGTTGCTGATGCGCGAGTAGTGCGTGTACAGCGCCGAGCGCTTGGACAGGTTGTAGATGTAGCCCAGGCCCATCAAAGTGGCGCCATTCGCGTCGATCGTCGTTGCACCCACGCGGCCGGCCATGTCTGCCTTGACGTAGGAGAACTTGAGGTCGCTCTTGCCCATCGTGTAGATCGCACCGAGGATCGTGTTGGTCTGGCTGGACGCGTTCTGCTCGAACTTGCGCCAGGCTGCCGTGAGGCGCAGGCTGCCAAACGTCGCATTGCCGCCGATGGCCGTGTCCTTGAACTTGCCGCTGGTGGTGAGGCTGTTCTCGCTGGTGGCCGTGGCCACCGAGACCCCATAGCCGCCACCCGCCCAGCCCAGGCGCAGGCCCGTGACCTTGGTCAGCCCGCTGGCCACCGCGCCGCCTTCGCCCGCCGCCAGCATCAGGCTGCCTTCCAGCCCGCCCAGGCCGGCCGGCAGGAAGTACTGCAGCGCGTTGTTGGCCCGCACCGTGGTGTTCGGGCTGGTGCCAAACGCGCTGCGGATGGGGCCGTTGGGCGTGGCGGTGGCGAAGTTGTTCGAGCCCGCCGCGCCGATGTGGCCGAAGGGGTCGTAGCGGCTCCAGTTCACGTAGGTGGGCACGAAGTCGCGGCCGGCGCGCACTTCGCCCCAGCTCTTGCCGGTGAGGCTGACGGTGGAGCGGCGGTCCCAGAACTGCGTGGCCTGCGCCGCCGCGCCGGTGTCCAGAGCCAGACCGTGCTCCAGCCAGAAGCTGGCCGACATGCCACCGCCCAGGTCTTCCACGCCGCGGAAGATGATGCGGCTGGTGGAGTTGCTGCCGCTGACCAGCGACTTCACGCTGCCCACGCCCTGGTTGTTGACGCTGCGCATGGCCGCGTCGGCCACGCCGGCCACGGTGACCGAGCTTTGCGCCTGGGCGCCACAGGCGGCCAGCGCCACGGTGCCGAACACGGCATGTTTGAGGATCTTGTTCATCGGGTTTTTCTCCAGCCGACGGGTTGAGGGGAACCTGGCATTCTTCGGCGATCAATCGGCCGTGAGCTTTGCTTTCTGCACCACGGTCTTCCACTTTACAAGCTCGCTCTTCACCAGGGCGCCCAGCTGTTCGGGCGTGCTGGTCTCGACATCGGCACCATGGCCTTCGATGCGCTGGATGATCTCCTTGTCGTTCAGCACCTGGTTCAGCGCCTTGTTCAGCTGATCGATCACCGCCTTGGGCGTCTTGGCCGGCGCGAAGAAGCCGTACCACTGCTGCACGTCCACGCCGTCGACGCCGGCTTCCTTGAGCGTCGGCACCTCGGGCAGCAGCGGCGTGCGCTTGGGCCCGGCGATGGCCAGGGCCTTGAGCTTGCCGCTCTTCACGTGCGGCAAGGCCGTGAAGAGGCTGGGGAACATGAACTGCGTCTGGCCGCCGATGGTGTCGCTGACGGCCGGTGCCGAGCCCTTGTAGGGCACGCCCAGCATCACGACGCCGGCGTTGAGCTTGAAGAGTTCGGCCGCGAAATGCGGCGCCGTGCCGTTGCCGGCGCTGGCGTAGGTGAACTTGTCGGGCTTGGCCTTGAGCTGGGCCACCAGGTCCTTCACGTCCTTCACGGGCACGTTGGCGGTGGCCACCATCAGCGTCGGCGAATAGCCCACCAGGCCCACGGGCTCGAAGTCGGCCACGGGGTCGTAGCGCAGCTTCTGCAGCGCCGGGTTCATGCTGTGCGTGGCGATGTAGCCGAACATCAGCGTGTGGCCGTCGGCGGCCGAGCGCGCGACGAACTCGCTGGCGATGCTGCCATTGGCCCCTGCGCGGTTGTCGATGATGATGGTCTGGCCGAGGATCGGCCCCAGCTTCTGCGCGATGGTGCGCGCCATGGCGTCGTTGCCGCCGCCGGCGGCGGTGGGCACGACGATGGTGATGGTCTTGCTGGGGAATGCCGCCAGCGCCATGGGCGCGGCGGCGGCCAGCGCCGCCGCCAGCAAGGGCGCTGCGAGCTTCTTCGCGGGGTTCATCGGTCTGTCTCCTTCGTTGATCGGTTTCGAGAACACGTAATCGGGGATGTGCAGTTCGCCCTGCAGGATCTTTCGCGCCGTGCGCACCAGCGCCGCGCGGCGGATGGCGGCGTGTTCGCCCTGCCCTTCGATGGCGACGACGACGTCGATGCGCCCCTGCGGGTGCAGCACCGCGACGCGGCGCTCGCCTTCGACAAAGCTGCTGCCGCTGGCCACCGTGCCCGGCAGCGCGAAGGCGGCCGAAACACCGATGGCGCCGGTGACGGCATGCGACGCATGGCATCGCCGCGGCGTGAAGTAGCGCGAGGTGATGCCGTGCTCGTCGTCGCCGGCGCTGACGATCACCGGCTTGGGCACCACGCTGCCGCGCACGTCGCCCAGGCCCATGGCCTCGCCGGCCGCGAGGCGCAGGGCTTCCAGGCGGGCCAGCAGTTCGCGGTTCGCGTCCAGCTCAGCCGGTGACTCGCGGCCGCTCAGGCCCAGCGACGCGGCGCGAACGATGAGCAAGGGCATCGCCGCGTCGATGCAGGTGACTTCGATGCCCAGCAGCGTGTCGATGCGCCGGCCGGTGGGGAACACCGAGCCGGTGACAGCCCCCCAGGCGTCCAGGAAGTCCAGCTGGATGGGCGCGGCCGTGCCGGCAACGCCGTCGATGCCTGTCGTGCCTTCGTAGGCGACGTGGCCGCCGGGGGTCTGCACCGTGACGTCGATGCGCGAGCGGGTGTTGACGTTGAAGACGCGCACCCGTGTCCGGCCGGGTTGCGCACGCACCAGACCCTGTTCGATGGCGAACGGCGCCACGCCCGAAAGCATGTTGCCGCAGTTGGGCCGCGTGTCCACGCTCTTGTCGCCCACGCCCACCTGGGCGAAGAGGTAGTCCACGTCGCAGCCCGGTTGGGTGCTCTTCGAGACGATGGCCACCTTGCTGGTGAGGGTGCTGCCGCCGCCGACGCCGTCCACCTGCAGCAGGTCGGAAGCACCGATGGCGCCGATCAGTGCCTCGTCGCGCGCGGCATCGCCCTCGGGCAGCCATTCGCGCAGGAAGAACGGCCCGCGCGAAGTGCCGGCGCGCATGAGGACGCAGGGGACGATGAGGCTGGCCATGACCGGCATGGTGGCGCGCCGACTCATGCATGTGAATTGCGAAGATGCGATGAATTGATCCACAATGAACATCAATCGCCCGGAGAAACCCGATGTCCATCGCCTTTGACCTGAACGACCTGCAGGCCTTCCGTGCGGTGGCGGAACTGGGCAACTTCGGCCGCGCCGCCGAAGCCGTGCACATCTCGCAGCCGGCCTTCAGCCGCCGCATCGACAAGCTGGAGCAGGCGCTGGGCGTGAAGCTGCTGGAACGCACCACGCGCCGCGTCAGCCTCACGGCCGTGGGCCGCGACTTCGCGCACAAGGTGCGCACGCTGCTGGATGACCTGGACGGCACGCTGCTGGGCCTGCAGGGCGTGGCCGCCACGCGCATGGGCGAGGTGGCGCTGGCCTGCGTGCCGTCCACCGTGTACTACTACGTGTCGCAGGTGGTGCAGGCCTTCCGCACGCAGTTCCCGCGCGTGCGCGTGAAGGTGCTGGACGCCAGTGCGAACCAGGTGCTGGGCCTGGTGCTGCGGGGCGAGGCCGACTTCGGCCTCAACTTCATCGGCAGCCAGGAACCCGAGCTGGAGTTCATCACGCTGCGCGAAGAGCGCTTCGTCGCCGCCTGCCGGCGCGATCATCCGCTGGCGAAGAAACGCCGCGTGGCCTGGGCCGACCTGGCGGCCTACGAGTTCATCAGCGTGTCGCAGGAGTCCGGCAACCGGCTGCTGCTGGACCAGGCCCTGGCCGGCGTGTCCGTGCGCCCGGTGAGCGTGTGCGAGGCCCAGCACGTCACCACCCTGCTGGGCCTGGTGGAGGCCGGCCTGGGCGTGGCCGCGGTGCCCGCCATGGCCATGCCCGGCCGCGACCACCCGCTGCTGGTGAGCGTGCCGCTGGACGGGCCCGTGGTGTCGCGCCGCGTCGGCCTCATCCGCCGCCGCGGCCGGCCCTTGGCGCCCGCGGCGCAGCACCTGTTCGATGCCTTTGCCGGCATGGCGCCGCCCCGGGCCCGCCCGGCGTCGCTTGCGCAACCCGGCCTCACGCGCGCATGAAGGCCGCGGCTTCGCGGCCGGCGATGGGTCCGAAGGTGAAGAGCGCGGTCATCGAATTGCCGCCCAGGCGATTGCGGCCGTGCACACCACCTGTGACCTCGCCCGCGGCGAACAGCCCGGGAATGGCCTGCCGGGCCGGCGTCATCACCTGCGTTCGGGTGTTGATGCGGATGCCGCCCATGGTGAAGTGGATACCGGGGTTCACCTCGATGGCGTAGAACGGCGCCTTCTCCAGCGGCCGGGTGAGTTCGTCGCGTTCGAATTCGGGGTCGTGCTTCGCGGCCTGGTAGCGGTTGTAGGCCTGCACCGTCAGCGGCAGCTGGGATGCGTCCACGCCGATGCGCTGCGCCAGCGCCTCCAGGGTCGCACCCTCCTTCACGAGGCCGAGGTGGAAGAAGCCCTCCATCATCTTCATGCTGTTCTTGACGCCTTCGTCGAACACCAGGAATGCGGTCTGGCCCTTCTGCGCCAGTTCGGCGGCCGAGACCTTGTCGCGCGTCGAGACTTCATTGACGAAGCGCCGGCCGTCGCGGTTGACGAGGATGGCGCCAGCACCACGCACCGTCTCGCTGATGAGCGTCTTGGAGCCAGTGGCCTGGGTGGGGTGGATCTGGACCCACTCCAGGTCGAAGACCTCGGCACCCACGCTCTGCACGAGGTCGATGGCATCGCCCGTGGTGCCCGGCTGGCCGGTACTGGTGAAGCGTGCGAAGGCCGGCCTGTAGCGCGCGACACGCTCGGGGCTGCTGCCATAGCCGCCGGAGGCCAGCACCACGGCCTTGGCGTGGATGGTGTAGAGCTCACCGCGCCGGTCTTGAACGCGCACGCCCTTCATCACGCCGCCGGCACCGGGCAGCAGTTCCTTCACCCGCGAGTGGGTGCGGACCTTGACGCCGCGCTGGATGGCGTTATCCAGCAACAGCTGGGTGATGTAGGGACCGAAAGCGGGGCCGCCCACGGGTTGCAGCGTGCGGTCCACGCGCGCACCGCCACTGCGCACCAGACCCGGCAGCTGGGCACCCAGGCTGGCCAACCACTGCGCCGCGGCCGCCGACTCGCGCGTCATCAACTCCACCAGTTCGGGCTGGTTGTGGTTGTGGCCACCCTTCATGGTGTCCTCGTACATCCAGCGCCAGTCGTCCTTGATGCCGCGCGCGGCCTGCGGCGGCGTCACGGCGGCGTTCATGCCGCCGGCCGCCAGCTGGGTGTTGCCACCGATGACGGGCATCTTCTCCAGCACCACCACGCGCGCACCGGCGTCGGCGGCGCTGATGGCGGCCGACAGGCCGGCTCCCCCGGCGCCGACCACCACCACATCGAAACTCTCGTCGTCGCGCGCGGCCCAGACGGGCAGTGCGGACAGCCACGCCGCGGATCCCACGGCCAGAAGTGAACGTCTTTGCATGGTCGTGCTCCGTCTATCGGGGGCTCTTGGGTGCCTTGCGCAGCGCCATCGGCATGTCGAACGAATGGCAGTTCTGGCAATAGGCCTTGGAAGGTGCGTCGTGGGCGACGTGGCAGGTCACGCACTCGATGCTCACCACGTGGCTCGCATGCGCGTTGATGTGCTTGTTGGACAGGCGTGGCTCGATCTTGGCGGCCACCGTGGCCATGCCGCCGTGGCACTTCACGCAGGACGCGTTGACGGTGCGCAGTTCCTCTTCAGCCTTGGCGGGTGGCTTCTTCTTGGGGCCGTGGCAGTCCTTGCAATCCAGCTGGCCCACTTCTTCGTGGACGGCTGCGAGGTCGGGCACGGCGGGGGCCCTGGGCGTCTGCGCCCACGCGGCGGCAGCCGACATCAGCACCCAGGCCAGGCCGGCGGTGAGGAGGGATCGGGAGTTCATGGTCTTTCTCTGGCAACAAGGAAACACAGGCCCGGGAGGCCACCTTCGTCTGCACGTCGAAGGTGCAGGGCATGGACGTCATCGTGGACGCCGCGGCCGGCCTTGTGAATTGCCGATTGAGGAAGACTTGATGCCCGCCGGGCATCACCCGCGGGCCGGCGCGCTCAGGGCGCGCCGTGGAAGGCGCCCTTGCGCTCGCGGAAGAGGTCGAAGAGCTGCTGTGCTGGC
>CAZBUU010000235.1:0-7398 GCA_964495125.1 uncultured Rubrivivax sp. | reverse complement strand
ACTGGCGCGCGTAGGCGCTGAAGGTCTCGACGTAGCGCCGCTGGCCTTCGGCGTAGAGCGTATCGAACACCAGGCTGCTCTTGCCGCTGCCGCTGGGGCCGGTGACGACCGTCAGTTCGCCGGTGCGGATGTCCAGATCCAGGTTCTTCAGGTTGTGCTGACGCGCACCACGGATGCGGATGACACCGGTCGACATGCAGGCCTTCGTGACGTGAAGGCGGGGGATTCTAGGGACCGGACGTGACCTTGCAGCGACCTGCCGGATACACGACGAAACGAGGGGACTTGCCGCCGACCGGCTTCAGCTCGCGCGGCGACGGTTAGGCGCCGGCGCGGCCGGCAGCGCCAGCGTGAACCAGAAGCGGCTGCCGACGCCGGGTTGGCTCTCGAAGTCCAGGACGCCACCCATCAGGCGCTGCACCAGCCGCTGGCAGATGGCCAGGCTCAGGCCTGCGCCCTGGTGCGCGCGACTCAGCGAGCCGTCCACCTGATGGAAAGGATCGAACAGGTGCGCACGTTCCCGTGCGGCGATGCCCACGCCGCTGTCGATCACGTCGAAACGCAGCTCCACCCCCTGCGGCGTCTCGGCCAGGAGCGCGGCCTTCACCGACACCGCGCCTGCCGCCGTGAAGCCGATCGCGTTGTCGATCAGGCTGTCCAGGACGCGGCCGATGTGCACGGCGTCGCCGTCAAGCAGGCGCCGGCTCAGCGCCGGGTCCACCTGCAACTCGAGGTGCAGCCCCTTGGCCCGGGCGGCGGCCGCAAACTGGCGCGAGGCTGCATCGACGATGTCCTGCACCAGGAAGGACTGCCGGTTCAGCAGCAACCCGCCCGATTCGATGGCGACGAACTCCAGCACGTTGTCCACCAAGTGCAGCAGGTGCTGGGCCGAGTGCGCCGACTGGTCCAGGTAGCCGCTCTGCCGGGGGTCCGTGGCCAGGAGCCGGGCCAGCTGGGTCATGCCCATGATGCCGGCCAGTGGGGTGCGCAGTTCGTGGCTCATCGTCGACAGGAACACCGACTTGGCACGGCCCGCGAGCTCGGCCTCCTTCAGCGCCCGCGTGCGCTCGGCCACGAGTGTCTCCAGATGAAGCCGGTGCGCGGCCAGCTCGGCCTCCAGTTGCTTGCGCTGCGTGATGTCGGCGAAGGTGGCCAGCACGCGTTCGGGGTGCGTCGGGTCGTCACCAGGCAGGCGCAGTGTGTTCACGCTGATCCAGCGCCTGCCGGTGTGCGGGTCGTCGATGCCCATGACCTGGTCGCGCAGCGCTTCGCCCGTGCGCAGCGTGACCATCGCCGGGTGCAGCTCGCCCGGGTAGGGCGAGCCGTCTTCGCGCACCGCGCCCCAGCGAGGGTCGACGGAGCTCACGCCGAGCATCTGGTCCAGGGTCAGGCCCAGGATGCCCTCGGCGGCCGGGTTGGCAGCCACGATGCGACCGTCGGCGTCCTGGAGCACCACGCCCTCGGCCATGGCCTCGACGATGCCCCGGTAGCGGCACTCGGCCAGATGCAGTTGGGTGAGGGTCTGCTGGTGCTGCAGCAGTTCGCGCTCGTGCTCGGCGACCGCTTGCGGGTCGCCCGGAGCCGGCCCCGCTGGGCCGATGGGGCCTTGTTGCGGGTTGGCCGTGGTCGGGCTCGTCATGGTGCCCTCCGTGGCAGGCACTTGGCGATGGCACCGGCGCCTGCTCATTCACAGTCTAGGTCCGGCGCTGAGCTCAGCCTTGACCCACTGCAAGGCGCCTCGCTGCAAGGCTCCCTAGAGTGGGCTCATCGCGCTGTCCGCGCATCGAACTCTCAACCGCCGTGGCACTGTCTGCCCGGCGTGCCCTGGCACGCCCCTTCCTGCCCTTCGTCCTGGCTTGCCTGGCCGCGCTGGTCTTCGGCGCCCTGCTCGCTGCGGCACCCGCGGCGCGCGCCGCCGAAGCGGCGCCCATGGAGGTCTTCGTGCGCGAAGGCTGCCCGCACTGCGCGCAGGCCGAGGCCTTCCTGGCCGTGCTGCAGAAGGAGCAGCCGGCGCTGAAGATGGTGATCCGCGACGTCACCAAGGACCCCGCGGCCATGGAACGGCTGCAGGTCCTGGTGAAGGAACACGGCGGCGGCATCGCGCGCGTGCCGGCGGTGTTCGTGGGCGGGCAGCTGCTGATGGGTTACTCCACCGAAGCCCACAGCGACAAGCTCATCCGCAGTGCCCTGGCCGGCGACCGTGCTGCCGCGGCCGGCGCCGCAGCTTCGGCGGCCACCTGCGCCGTGAGCGAAGACCCCGCCGCGGCGGCCTGCAAGATCGACCGCGCCGCCATGGAGGCCGACGCCCAGGCCGCTCCGCCGCCGGAGGGCTTCACGCTCGACTTCCTCGGCCGCACCCTCTCTCTGGACGACGTGGGCCTGCCCGCGTTCTCCATCGCCATGGGCATCCTGGACGGCTTCAACCCCTGTTCGATGTGGGTGCTGCTGCTGATGATCAGCATCCTGGCGCCGCTGAACGACCGCAAGCGCATGCTGGCCATCGCCGGCACTTTCGTGGCGGTGGAAGGCGTCGCCTACTTCCTGTTCATGACGGCGTGGCTGAACCTGTTCATGTTCATCGGGCTGTCGCGCGCCTCGCAGCTGGCCATCGCGGGCATCGCGCTGGTCGCGGGCCTGATCAACGTGAAGGACTTCTTCGCCTTCGGCCGCGGCATCTCGCTCTCGATCCCCGAGAAGGCCAAGCCCGGCATCTACAAGCGCATGAAAGGCCTGCTGCACGCGCCCACCATCGGCGCGGCCGTCGTCGGTGCAGCAGTGCTGGCGATCATGGTGCAGGTGGTGGAGTTCATGTGCACCTCGGGCTTCCCGATGCTCTTCACGCGCATCCTCACGCTGCGGCAGCTGGAACCGCTGCAGTACTACGGCTACATGCTGCTCTACAACCTGGCCTACATGATCGACGACATCGTCGTGCTGGCCACCGGCGTGATCATGCTCAGCCGCCACCGGCTGCAGGAGAAGGAAGGCCGCGTGCTGAAGCTGCTGAGCGGCCTCGTGATGATCGGCCTGGCGGTGTACCTGGCCTTCTTCGCCTGAGCCGCCGCCGGCCGTTCAGCGGGCGCGGCGGCGCGCCATCAGGCCGATGAGGCCCAACCCGGCCAGCATCAGCCCGTAGGTGCCCGGCTCCGGCACGCCGCTCACGAAGCTCAGCGTGATGTCCATCGAAGCGTCGCGCACGGCAGTGCCGGTGGCCACGAGCCTGTAGGTGCCCGGGGCGATGGCACTGGCGAAGGTGGACATCGCAAAACCGGCCAGCGTGCCGGCGAAGGCATCGCTGGTGACGAGCACGTTCGCCGCATCGAAGATGTCGATGTTGACGCCGATGAGTCGCGGGCCGGTGCCCGCTGCGGTGCCGATTTCCCAGGTGGACTGGCCTGTCAGGCCCACGACGCCGGCGCCGACGGTGAAGTTGATGGTCTGCAGCAACGCGCCGGTCTGGGTGGTGACCAGCGTATCGAGGTGGAGGTTGTCGCCGGCCAGCAGCGGCGTCGGCAGGGTGGCCGATGCGTTGAGCACGTTGAACGAAACGGCCTGCGTGACGGCGTGTGCGCTCTGCGCCCACGTGGCCCCGGCGATCAGCACGACGGGCGCCAGCTTCAGGAAGGCAGAACGCGACATGTCAACTCCGATCACTTCGTTGCCGAACCAGGAACGCACACGCCGAATGGCGCGTGCGTCGGAGCTGCAAAGTAACCGGGGCGTCATCTCACAGCAAGCCCCCTGATCCGGGGGAACTGCTGCGCGCCCGCGAGACGGTCACGCCGTCAGTCGGGCACCGTCATGGTGCTGCCGCTGATGGTGATGCGGTCTCCAGCGGCCGGGCTGGCCGCGATGGCCGGCACGTTGCTGGCCGCGATGGCCGGCGCCGGGCTGGTGCCGCCGCGCGGCGTGGTGCGCACCACCTGGGAAGGCGGCAGCGCGGCACCGGTCTTCAGGTGCGCCCACATGGCGTCCATCGCCCGCACGTAGTACAGGTGCAGCGGGATGTAGCGCGTGTCGTAGCCGGCGAAGGGCAGGAAGGCGTCGAAGTGTTGGCCGTTGGTGACCTCGATGTAGCGCACCTGGCTGGCCGCCCCTTCGACGGTGGCGTTCTTCAGCACGTAGGGCCGCGAGCTGAAGTTCGCCGGGATCAGCGTGTCGCTGCGGCCGTGCACGATGATCGTCGGCTTGCCCTTCAGGTTGCCGGTGCGGTAGGTCTCGGCGATGCCGGCCTTCACCTTCGTGGCGTTGGCATCCGTGCCCGTCCACAGCGCGCGCAGGCAGTTGGCGCCGTCGTAGCTGAAGTCCAGCGCGCTGGTGGAAGGCGAAGTGCCTGCGCCGTGGTTCTTCGGGCCGCCGACGCTGTTGTTCCAGATGATCTGCAGGCCCCCGCCCGGCGGCACGCCGTTGCCCAGGCTGAAGATGCTGTTCAGCTGCGCCGTCGTCAGCGCGATCGGGTTGGCCGCCGCGTCGATGCCCGCGAAGGAGAAGCCGCAGACGTTGTCCTTCACGCTGAAGCGGCCGTAGGTGTTGGCGTAGGTCACGGCGATGGCCGGCGTGGCGAAGGACCACATCGAGGCCTGCAGCAGGTTGGACTCGGCCTCGTAGCCGTAGGCGCGCAGCTTGGCCATGGCGTCGTCGGCCTGCTCGGCCGTCGTCGTGCCCGTGACCATGCCTCCGGCCTTCAGCGAAGCGCAGCGGTTGGCCGCCAGCGCCGCCGTGGCGCCGGTGTAGGCGAAGGGGCTGCCCACCGCCGCCGCCGACAGCGCCGCGCAAGGCTGCAGCAGGTTGGCGTAGCTGAAGTAGTCGAACAGCGGCTTGCTGCCGCCGGTGTAGCTGGTGCTGCCGCGGGTGATGGTGAGGCCGCCGCCGGGGGCGATCTGCACGTTCGGCTCGCCCACGGCCACGCCGTCGATGAGGCCGCCCGAGTCCTGCTCGGCCGCCGCAAGCGCTGCGCCGCCGCCGTTGCTGACGCTGCTGGCGATGACCAGCGTGTTGCCGGGCTTGATGACCTTGGTCTTGCGGCCGTCGGGCAACGTGTCGCCGTACTTCTCGTTCAGCACCCAGAAGGCGAACTCCACCGCCTGAAGCGTGAACGTGCCCCAGTCCTTCTCGGGGTTCTGCTGGCTGTGCGCGTGCTTGACGGCATAGCGGTTGGGCGTGGCCGTGTTGAAGGCCGTGCGCTCGGCGTCGGTGAGCGCGGCGGTGAAGTTGCTCGTCCTGGCCGCGGTGGTGGCGTCGGCCCGGCGGCCGTCGATCAGATTGACGGTGTTGGCCTGCAGGTCGTGCACACCCATGCCCGAGCCCTTGTCGGTGTAGGCCACCGCACAACCGCGCTTCAGGCCCCACTCGCCGGCGGTGCCTATGGCGCCGTAGACGCCGCGCGAGCCGGACGAGGTCGCGGTGACGATGCACGGTGCCTTGACGTCGAAGGTGCCGGGGATCTGCACCATCATGGTGACATTCATCGCGCCACTGCCATCGTCGGCGTAGGCGATGGTCTCGGTGCCGGCGATCTTGCCCTCGCCGGTGCCCACGGTGCCATCGGCGGCGACGTTGGGGCCATACAGCGTGCCGAATCCGCCGCCCACGGTGTTGTCCACCAGCGCGCGGTAGTTGGTGACGATGGCCAGCTTGCGCAGTTCGGCCGCCGTGGGCGTGGCCGAGAGGGTGGGCGCGGCGGCGCCGGCCTGCAGCCCGCTCTTGCCGACACCGGCTGTGAGCAGGTCATCGGTGTTGCCGTCGTAGGCCGTGGTCGTCACCGCGCCGGCAAAGGCCGGCTTGAGGTTGACCTCGTACTCGCCAGCGCCCAGCGTGGTGTCGTCGGTGTTGCCGCAGGCGGCCAGCAGCAGCAGCAGGCTGGCGCCGGCCAGGGCATGGCGTCGGAATGGGGTGCTCATGGTTCCTCCTTGTGAAGCCCCGCATGATGATCAATCGTCATGACAGCGGCCAAGCCGGCACAACCCTGAGCGAACAACAGCGCCGGCCCGGCCCCTGAACCCCTCTTGTGATTTCGTAATTATGGAGTTACGCTGCGGCGGCACGCTGCGTGCGCCACCGGCCTTCCGCCATGCCCGATCCCATCCCCCTGCGCGGCACGTCTTTGCACGACGGCGTGGCGGCACGGCTGCGCGCCATGGTCTTCGACCGTGAACTCGCCCCTGGCGAGTGGATCGACGAGAAAGCACTGGCCGAGGCCTGGCAGGTCAGCCGCACGCCGCTGCGCGAGGCGCTCAAGGTGCTGGCCGCCGAAGGCCTGGTGGAGCTGGTGCCGCACCGCGGCTGCCGCGTCATCGAACTGAGCGACGCCGATGCCGACGCGCTCTTCCCCGTGATGGCCTTGCTCGAAGGCCGCTGCGCCTTCGAGGCCGCCGCCAAGGCCAGCGAAGACGACCTGCGCACACTGAAGCGCCTGCACGACGACCTGGAACGCCACGCCGCGACCGAAGACCTGGACGGCTACTACCGCGCCAACCACGAGTTCCACGCCACCGTGCAGCGCCTGGCCGACAACCGCTGGCTGGACCGCGTCACCGGAGACCTGCGCCGCTTCATGCGCCTGATGCGCGGGCGCCAGCTGGCGCTGCCGGGGCGCATCGCGGCGTCCATCAACGAACACCGCGTGCTCATCGACGCCTTCCAGCAGCGCGACGCCGCGCGCGCCGAGCGTGCCATGCACGACCACCTGATGGCCCAGCTGGTGGCGCTGAAGAAGCTGCGGCGCGCCGACAGCCGGGCGGCCAAGACCGGGAGCCGCCATGCTCGATGACATCCGCCACGCCGCGGCGCGCCAGCGCGTGGCGCGCGCCGTGCGCCGCATGAAGCTGGACTGCAAGCGCCTGCTCTCCGGCAAGGGCGAACTCAACGGCATGGCCCAGGCGAGCGATCTCATCGACCGCCTGGAACAGCTGGACGACGAGGACCTGGGCGAGTTCTTCGACTTCCTCGCCGCCGAGCTGAGCCCCGACCCCGCCACCGTGCTGGCGCTGGCCCAGGCCTACGCCGCGGCCCCGGGCGCCACCACGCTGATGCCGCTGGTGCAGGCCGCCGAGCCGCCGCGCCAGGAACTGTTCCGGCGCCTGAACCGCATGCCCGGCGGCACGGCGGCCGTGCTGCGCCTGCGCCGTGCGCTGCTGCGCGTGCTGCGAGAACGGCCCGAGCTGCAGGCCATCGAAGCCGACCTGCTGCACCTGCTGACCAGCTGGTTCAACCCCGGCTTCCTGCAGATGAAGCGCGTGGACTGGAATTCACCGGCGCAGCTGCTGGAGAAGATCATCCACCACGAGGCCGTGCACGCCATCGACGGCTGGGACGACCTGCGGCGCCGCCTGCAGCCCGATCGCCGCTGCTTCGCCTTCTTCCACCCGCAGCTGCCCGAGGAGCCGCTGATCTTCGTGG
>CAZBUU010000234.1:0-7412 GCA_964495125.1 uncultured Rubrivivax sp. | reverse complement strand
CACCACTGCGGCCCCCCGGCCCGGGTTGTCGTTCCCACGAGAACCCCGCACCCGGAGACCGCATGCCTTCCTTCCCGCTACACCCCTTCCGCCCACGCCTGCTCGATGCGCTGAAGGGCTACGACGCGCGCCAGTTCGGGCGCGACTTCGGCGCCGGCCTCACCGTCGGCGTGGTGGCCCTGCCGCTGGCCATGGCCTTCGCCATCGCCAGCGGCCTGAAGCCCGAACAGGGCCTGTTCACGGCCATCGTCGCCGGTTTCCTGATCAGCGCCCTGGGCGGCTCCAACGTGCAGATCGGCGGGCCGGCCGGCGCCTTCATCGTCATCGTCTACGGCATCGTCGAGCGCTACGGCCTGGCCAACCTGTTCATCAGCACCGCGCTGGCCGGCGTGCTGCTGTTCGCCATGGGCCTGCTCAAGCTGGGCGCGCTGGTGCGCTACGTGCCGGTGCCCATCATCATCGGCTTCACCAACGGCATCGCGGTGCTGATCGGGCTGTCGCAGGTGAAGGACTTCTTCGGCCTCACCACGCCCAAGCTGCCGGGTGACTTCTTCAGCCTGCTGGGCGTGCTGGCCGAGCACGCGCACACCGTGAACCTGTCGGCGCTGGCGGTCGGCGCGGTGAGCCTGGTCATCGTCGTCACCTGGCCCAAGAGCTATGCCATGCCGGCCGGCACGCTGAGCCTGGCGCAGAAGCTGCGCCGCGCCGTGGCGCACCTGCCGGGCACGCTGGTGGCGCTGGTCGTCACCACGCTGGCGGTGCAGTTGCTGCACCTGGACGTGGAAACCATCGGCTCGCGCTTCGGCGGCATTCCGCAGGCGCTGCCGGCGCTGGCGCTGCCCGAGTTCAGCTGGGCCACGGCCAAGCAGCTGACCATCCCCACGCTGACCATCGCGCTGCTGGGCGCCATCGAGAGCCTGCTGTGCGCCCGCGTCGCCGACAACATGACCGAGCTGCCGCGCCACGACCCCAACCAGGAGCTGATGGCGCAGGGCGTGGCCAACCTGGTGTCGCCCCTCTTCGGCGGCATGCCGGCCACCGGCACCATCGCGCGCACGGTCACCAACGTGCGCGCCGGGGGGGCGACGCCGGTGGCGGGCATGGTGCACGCGCTCACGCTGCTGGGCGTGGTGCTGCTGGCCGCCCCGCTGGCGGCCAGCGTCCCGCTGGCGGCGCTGGCCGGCATCCTGATGTTCGTGGCCTGGAACATGGGCGAGTGGCGCGAGTTCTCGCGGCTGCGCAAGTTCAGCCTCCCCTACCGCACCATCCTCGTCGGCACCTTCGTGCTGACCGTGGTGTTCGACCTCACGGTGGCGGTCGAAGTGGGCCTGGTGCTGGCCTGCGTGTTCTTCATCTACCGCATGAGCACGCTGTTCACGGTGGAGCCGGTGCCGGCCACCAACGCGCCGCCGGGCGTGGCCGCCTTCGAGCTCTTCGGCTCGCTGTTCTTCGGCGCCGTGGCCAAGGTGGAAGCGCTGCCGGCGCGCCTGCCCGAAGGCACGCGCTGCGTGGTGCTGGAGATGCACCGCCTCATCAACATCGACACTTCGGGCCTGGACGCTTTGGAGCAACTGCACGCCGTGCTCAAGCGCCAGGGCATCGCGCTGGTGCTGGCCAACGTCAACGAACAGCCGCTGTCGCTGATCCGCCGCAGCGGCTTCGAGGCCGCGCTGGGCGCGGAGTGCATCGTGCCGACGCTGGCCGAGGCGCTGGGGGGCGAACGGCCGCCCGCCTAGGCGCGCCAGGGCCGCGGTGCTTCCAGCAGCGCGGCCAGCGACGCGGCCGCCGCGGTGACGGCGGGCTCGCGCCGCGCCGTGAGCCAGCCCACGGCGAACCAGGCAGCGGGCTCCTCCGCCGTGCGTGCGCGGCAGGCGGCGAGCGCGGTCTCCAGGTCATTGAGCTGGCCCAGGGCCTCCAGCGCCACAGCCAGAGCGCGGCCATGGCGTTTCGCGGCCTTGCCGGGCCAGGCGGGCAGCAGGAAGTCGCCGGCATAGCGCAGGCGCTTGAGGCGCCGGCGCAGCGCATGGCGCGCGGACGCGTCGGCCTCGGCGAAGCCGGCCACGCGCTTGCGCAGGGCCCGCCAGGCCGGGCGCAGCAGCAGCCGGCCGGCTTCGGCCATGCCGTGCGGGCTAGGCGCCGGCTCCCGCAGGGCCAGCGCCAGCGTGCGCAGCAGCAGCGCCTGGAATGCGGGGCCGCGCAGCAAGGCACCCAGGTCCTGCGCTGCGGCAGCTTCAGTCCCGGGCCAGGTGAAAGCCGGCGCTCCGACCTGCTGCAGACGCGGCAGCCAGGTCTGGCGCAGCACGTCGGCGTCACGCGCCCGGCCCAGCTGGCGCAGGGGCTCGGCCCAGGCGGCATCCAGCGCCGCGGCCTCACCGGGGTCGGCACCCCAGGGCGCGAACAGGCGCAGCACCGAGCGCAGTCGGCGCAAGCCCACGCGAAGCTGGTGCAGGTGCTCGGGCGTGGCGACGCCATCGGCCATCTCGCCCGCGTTGCCCAGCGCGTGGGCCAGCGTGTCCTGCAGCGCAGCGGCAAACACCTGCGCCGGCGTCGCGTCGGGCTGCAGGCGCGTTGGCAGGGCGCGTGTCGGCGGCACCTGCGTCGTCCGCGTGGCCAGCCGCAGCCCCAGTTCGGCCTTCGAGCGCAGGTCCCACCACAGCCCGAAGCGCTGTGCCCAGCGCGCCGCCAGGGCCACCAGGGCAGCCGGCGTGCCGCTCTTCAGCTCGAATTCGATCTCGTCGATGGGCGCGCGGCGCTGCGCCGGGCCTTCGCCCGCGATGAAGTGGCCGTGGTCGCAGGCGATCTCCACCGTGCCGCCGGCCACGCGCACCAGGCGCAGCGTGCGCTGCACGTCGGTGCGGTACAGCGCCGCCAGCGGCGGCGCGGTGGCCAGCACGGCACGCAGGGCTTCGCCGGCCGGCGTGCCGTCGTGGAGCGAGAGGTCCAGCGCCGGCTCGCGGGCCGAAGCCGACAGCGTCACCTCGTGCTCCAGCCGCGCCATCAGGCCGCCGCTGGCCTTCAGCGTCTGCACCCACACCCGGCCTTCCTTGCGCAGGCGCAGCGCCATGCGGGCGCGGGCCAACGCGAAATCGGGCGTGTCGAAATAGACCGCCTGCAGGCGCACGCGCCGCGCGCTGGCGGTGGCCACGGCGCGCAGCACGACGGCTTGCTGCGCGGGGGCGATTCGGAACTTCAGCTCGGTCTCGAACATCAGGGCGCCTCGGCGCCAGGCGGGGCGCCGACTAAAATGAGGGCCAGCCGATTCTGCCCCTGCCGCCGCCATGCCTCTGTTCTGGAAACCGTACAAGTCCGACGTGACCAACTTCATCGAAGAGCTGAAGGCGAAGAAGCCTACGCTGGAAGCCGAGCAGCGCGCCGGCCGCGCCCTGCTGTGGGACAAGGCGCTGGACCGCAGCCAGCAAGCCGAGTTCCGCGACGCCAAGGTGCCGCAGCAGCCCTACGTCTACCAGACCCGGCATTGAGCACGGTCGCGCCCGAGCTGCCCGAACTCCCGGACACGCTCGACCCCGCCGAACCGGCACCACCTTCGCCCCAGGTCGTGGACGAAGTCGCCGTCGCCCGGCTGTATGGTGAGCCCCTCTTCCGGCTGCCGCAGGACCTGTACATCCCGCCCGACGCGCTGGAGGTCTTCCTCGAGGCGTTCGAGGGCCCGCTGGACCTGCTGCTGTACCTGATCCGCAAGCAGAACTTCAACATCCTCGACATCCCGCTGGCCAGCGTGACGCGCCAGTACCTGGAGTACGTCGACCAGATCCGCAAGCACAACCTCGAACTGGCCAGCGACTACCTGCTGATGGCGGCCATGCTCATCGAGATCAAGAGCCGCATGCTGCTGCCGCCGAAGAAGTCGGCCGACGGCGCCGAGCCCGAGGACCCGCGCGCCGAGCTCGTGCGCCGGCTGGTGGAGTACGAACAGATCAAGCTCGCCGCCGCCAAGCTCGACGCCATGCCGCAGATCGGCCGCGACTTCCTGCGCGCCCAGGTGCACATCGAGCAGAGCCTGCAGCCGCGCTGGCCGGACGTGAACACCGAGGACCTGCGCCAGGCCTGGCGCGAGATCCTGCAGCGCGCCAGGCTCACGCAGCACCACATGATCAGCCGCGAGCAGCTCAGCGTGCGCGAGCACATGAGCCTGGTGCTGCGCCGCCTGCAGGGCCGCCGCTTCGTCGAGTTCCAGGACCTCTTCGACACCACGCGCGGCGTGCCCGTGCTGGTGGTGACCTTCATCGCCATGCTGGAACTCAGCCGCGAGCGCCTGCTGGAAGTGACGCAGGCCGAGGCCTTCGCGCCCATCTACGTGCGGCTGGCGTACACGCCCAGCTGAGGCACGGGCTCACGCAGCTTTACAAAGCGGGCATCGTCCCGATGCACGGCGCGCCGACCATGAGGCCGTGCACCCCGAACATCGCCTCCACCACCGTCTCGCGCGGCTGACCTGCGCCGCGACCCTGCTGCTGGCCGGCTGCGCCACGCGGGCGCCGGAAGTCACGCCGCTGGCCGGCGTCGCCATCCCCGAGGCCTGGTCCTCGGGGCCCACCGCGGCGATGCCTGGCGCCGCACTCTGGCGAGGCTTCGGCGACAGCACGCTCGACCGGCTGATCGCCGACGCGCTGATCGCCAACACCGACGTGCTGGCCGCCGCCGCCCGCCTGCGCCAGGCCCGCGCCACGCGAGACGCCGCAGCCGCCGCTCTCGGCCCCACGCTGAGCGCCACGGCCAGCGCAGGGCGCAGCCGCACGCCGCCGGCCGCGGCCGGCAACGCGGCCAAGGCCGGCTTCGACGCCAGCTGGGAGCCCGACTTCTTCGGCGCCAACACCCACGCGGCCGCCGCCGCCGAGGCCGACGCCGCGGCCAGCGCCGCCACGCTGGCGGCCACCGAGCTGTCCGTGGCTGGCGAGGTGGCGCTGGACTACCTGGCGCTGCGCGGCACGCAGGCACGGCTGGCCATCGCGCAGGCCAACCTGGCGGCACAGAGCGAAACGGCGCAGATCGTGCGCTGGCGCGCGCAGGCCGGCCTGGCCACGGCGCTGGACGTGGCGCAGGCCGAGACCGCCGTCGGGCAGACCCGGGCCGCCCTCCCCACGCTGCAGGCTAGCGCCGCGCAGAGCCGCCACGCGTTGGCCGTGCTGACGGGCCGCACGCCGGCGGCGCTGGACGGCCTGCTCGGCCCCGACACCGCCCTGCCGCAGCCACCCACCGGCCTGGGCGCCGACCTGCCCGCGGCCACGCTGCGCCGCCGGCCCGACGTGTTGGCCGCCGAGAAGCAGATGGAGGCCGCCGCGCGCCGCGTGGCACGGCAGGACGCAGCCTCACGCCCGCAGCTGGCGCTGCAAGCCTCCGTCGCCTGGTCGGCCTTGACGCTGGGCGCCCTGGGCACGCAGGGGGCCGCCGTCAGCCTGCTGGGCAGCGCCACGCAGCCCCTCTTCGATGGCGGCCAGCGCAAGGCCACGCTCGCCGCGCAGCAGGCCGCCTTCGACGCTGCCCGCGCCAGCTACGCCGCCAGCGTGCTGGCGGCGCTTCAGGACGTGGAAGACGCGCTGGCTCAGCTGGCCGCCGGGAAGGACCGACTGCAGGCCCTGCGCAGCGCCGAACAGGCCGCCCGGGACGCCGCGCTGTTGGCCACGCAACGCTATGCCAGCGGCATCGTCGACTTCCAGACCGTGCTGGACACCCAACGCACGCTGCTGGGCGTGCAGGACAGCGCGGCCACGGCGCAGACCGACTGGGCCAGCGGGCACATCCGCGTGCTGAAGGC
This sequence comes from uncultured Rubrivivax sp., assembly GCA_964495125.1. GTDB lineage: Bacteria > Pseudomonadota > Gammaproteobacteria > Burkholderiales > Burkholderiaceae_C > Rubrivivax. The sequence goes on along the minus strand of CAZBUU010000234.1, from coordinate 1,639 downwards.
GCTGGGCATCGCCCCGCCCCGGGAGACATCTTCTTGAACACCACGACCGACGAACTCGGCGCCCTGCTCGGCGCCACCGCCCACCGCCCCGGGTGGAAACGGCCCACGCCCTGGCTGCTGCTGGTGGGCGTGCTGGGTGCTGCCGGCGCCGCGCTGTGGTGGCAGGGCCGGCAGGCGGCGCAGGCCTTGCCCAGCTATGCCACGGACACCGTCACGCGCGGGCGATTGGCCGTCACCGTCACCGCCACGGGCACGCTGCAGCCCACCAACAAGGTGGACATCGGCAGCGAACTCTCCGGCACGGTGGCCCGCGTCTTCGTGGACCTGAACGACCGCGTGCGCAAGGGCCAGGTGCTGGCCGAACTGGACAGCGCCAAGCTGCGCGACCAGGTGGCGCGCTCCCGTGCCGGGCTGCTGGTGGCACAGGCCAAGGTGCGCCAGGTGGAGGCCACGCGCAGCGACGCGAAAGCCACGCTGGCGCGGCTGCAGGAGGTGCAGCGCCTGTCCGGCGGCAGGGTGCCCTCGCAGGCCGAACTGGCCACGGCCGAGGCCACGCTGGCGCGCGCCGAGGCCGACCTCGCCAGCGCGCAGGCCAGCGTGGTGGACACGCGGGCCGCGCTGTCGGTGGACGAGACCAACCTCGGCAAGGCCTCCATCCGCTCGCCCATCGACGGCGTGGTGCTGTCGCGCTCGGTGGACCCGGGCAACGCCGTGGCGGCTTCGCTGCAGGCCGTCACGCTGTTCACGCTGGCCGAGGACCTGAAACAGATGAAGCTGCAGGTCAACGTGGACGAGGCCGACGTGGGCCGCGTGCAGACGGGGCAGAAGGCGCAGTTCACCGTCAGCGCCTGGGCCAACCGGCCCTACCCGGCGACGGTGACGCGCGTGAGCTACGGCAGCACCATCAAGGACAACGTCGTCACCTACGTCGCCGACCTGCAGGTGAGGAACGACGACCTCACGTTGCGTCCCGGCATGACGGCCACGGCCGTCATCACCGCGGAGGAACGCAACGACGTGCTGCTGGTGCCCAACGCCGCGCTGCTGTTCTCGCCGCAGACCGTGGCAGCAGGCGGCGGCATCGTGTCGCAGCTGATGCCGCGCCCGCCCGGCGGCAACGCGCCCAAGCGCCCGGCCGCCACCAAGGCCGGCGGCACGGTGCAGCTGTGGCTGTTGAAGGACGGCCGGCCCGAGGCCGTGAGCGCGACACGAGGCGCCAGCGACGGTCGCATCACGGAAGTCAGCGGCGAGGGGCTGCAGCCCGGCATGGCGGTGATCGTCAGCCAGGGCCGCGCCGGCGGCTCACGATGAGCGGCCCGCCGCTGATCCGTCTGGCCGGCATCACCCGCACCTACGGCCAGGGGGACGCCACCGTGCACGCGCTGACCGGCGTGGACCTGGACATCGAGGCCGGCGATTTCGTGGCCATCATGGGCCCCAGCGGTTCCGGCAAGAGCACGGCCATGAACCTCATCGGCTGCCTGGACACGCCCAGCGGCGGCGAGTACCTGTTCCGCGGCGTGCCCGTGCAGACGCTCACGCGCGACCAGCGTGCACTGCTGCGCCGCCAGCAGCTGGGCTTCGTGTTCCAGGGCGTCAACCTGCTGCCACGCACCACGGCGCGGGAAAACGTGGAGCT
>CAZBUU010000233.1:0-7435 GCA_964495125.1 uncultured Rubrivivax sp. | reverse complement strand
GCGTGCGCACCACGAAGGGCAGGCCGATGAAGACCAGCGCCACCCACACGCCCAGCGGCGTGTAGCTCACCTTGAAGGGCAGGTATTGCCCGAGCAGGCCGTTCTGCGCATAGATGGCCGTCAGCGCGATGCCGGCCACGGCCGTGGGCAGCGCGAAGGGCAGGTCCACCAGCGCGTCGATAAGCCGCTTGCCGGGGAATCGGTAGCGCACCAGCACCCAGGCCACGATGAGCCCGAAGATGGCGTTCAACAGCGCGGCCAGGAAGCTGGCGCCGAAGGTCAGCCGGTAGGAGGCCAGCACGCGCGGCGTGCTCACCGCTTCCACGAACTGCGGCCAGGTGAGCGTGAAGGTCTTCAGGAACGCGGCCGACAGCGGGATGAGCACGATCAGGCTCACGTAGAGCAGCGCGAAGCCGAGCGCCAGGTCGAAGCCCGGCAGCACGGTGTGGCGCTTGAGCAGCGCGCGCGACAGGATCACGGGACGGTCTCAGCGCTTGCCAGCGGAGATGAGCTGGTCGTAGGTGGCGCCGTCGTTGAAGTGCGCCTTCTGCGCCTGGGCCCAGCTGCCGAAGACTTCGTCCACGGTGAAGGTGTTCACCTTGGGGAAGGTCTTGGCGTGCTTTGCGGCCACCTTCGGGTCGCGCGGGCGCATGTGGTGCTTCACCGCCACTTCCTGGCCGGCTTCGGAGTACAGGAACTGCAGGTAGGCCTCGGCCACCTTGCGCGTGCCCTTCTTGTCCACCACCTTGTCGACCACGCTGACGGGGTTCTCGGCCAGCAGCGTGCGCGTGGGATAGACGACCTCGAAGTTGTCGCCGAACTCCTTCTTGATGAGCGGCGCCTCGCTTTCGAAGGTGACGAGGGCATCGCCCAGGTTGCGCTGAGCGAAGGTGGTGGTGGCGGCGCGGCCGCCGCCGTCCAGCACCGGCACGTTGGCGAAGATGCGGCCCACCAGCGCCTTGGCGGCTTCGGGGCTCACGCCGCCTTTCACCGCAGCGCCCCAGACGGCCAGGTAGGTGGCGCGGCCGTTGCCGGTGACCTTGGGGTTGGGGATGATCACGCTCACGCCGGGCTTGCCCAGGTCGGCCCAGTCGCTGATCTTCTTCGGGTTGCCCTTGCGCACGAGGATCACCTGCACGCTGGTCGTCGGCGCGCTGCCGTGCGGCAGCCGCGTGGCCCAGTTCGCCGGCACCAGGCCGCCGCGTTCGGCCAGCGCGTCGATGTCGATGGCCTGGTTCATGGTGATGACGTCGGCCTGCAGGCCGTCGATCACGCTTCGCGCCTGCTTGCTGCTGCCGCCATGGCTCTGGTTGAGCGTCAGGTCTTCGCCGGTGGTCTTCTTCCAGTGCGCGGCGAAGACGGCGTTGTAGTCCTTGTAGAACTCGCGGCTGACGTCGTAGCTGACGTTCAGCAGCGTCGGGCCGGCGGCCTGGGCCGCCAGGGGGAACAGCGCGGCCGTGGCCAGCATCAGGGTGGCGCGGCGGCCGGCGGAGATCGAGCGGGGCATGGGACGGGCGGGCGCGAAAGCCCGGAATGGGAGCAAGGCGCGCATGCTAGGTAGCGCGTCTTGGATCTCGAACGACCGATTTCGCTGCTGCTTATTCGCTTGCCGAATATGCAAGAAGACTCTCGCTGGCTTCTCCGGGAGGATCTGGTCGCAAGCGCAGACCGATCCTCGGTTTCCGACGTCGTGCGATGCTTCGAACATGAACGACGAAGCCCTGCTGCACGTGGCCTGCCTGTGCGCCGCCTGGTGCCGCACCTGCGACGCCTACGCCCCGGTGTTCGACGAGGCCGTGGCCGAGCTGCGTGCCCGGCATCCGCGCCTGCGCACCCATTGGATCGACATCGAGGACGAAGCCGAGCTCGTGGGCGACTACGACGTCGAGACCTTCCCCACCCTGGTGGTGGCCGACGCCGCCGGCCTGCGCTTCGCCGGCCCGCTGACGCCGCAACCCGAGACCCTGCGCCGCGTGCTGCGTGCGGCGGCCGACGCCGACGCACCGGCGCCCGCCGCCCCCGAGGCACAGGCCTTCGCGGCGCGGCTGGTGCGGCGCTGAGGCTCAGCGCGCGGCGGCAGCCTGCAGCTTGTCCAGCGCGAACAGGTCGCTCACCTTGTCCTGCCTGCCGCATGCACGAGGGAGGCGACGAGCGCAGCAGAGAGAAAGAGAAAGGCGGAACGAATCGGCGCATGGCCCCCCGGGCGTTGGACGAACGGCCGGCGCATGCCGAGCGCGCCGGCCCCTCAGCGCGAGCTTCCGCACCCAGCCCTGCAGCAGCGGGAGCAGCGGATTGCTCCAACCGGCTCGGGCGACCGCGCCTTCCGGCTCAGCAGCCCACGAACCCGCAGCCGCAACGCCACGCCGCAAGCGTCGCCGAGGGTTTTCCATCGGTGCAAAGGGATTGACGTGCCACCGGCAGATTCCAACCATCGGGTCCGGCAGGCCACTTCAGATGGCCGCCATGTCCCTTCCAACCTTTCGACACGAGGAAACACGATGCGCCCGACACCTGCTCTCATGCTGACCTTGTTCACGTCCCTGGCCGGCTCGGCACTGGCCCAGACGCCCGTGGCCGTGCAGGAGCGCCGCGACGACACCCTGCCCTTCGTGCTGGAGGGCCGCTCCTTCGTCAACAAGGCCGCCTTCATCGCGGCCGGGCTGCGCTGCGGCGCGCCGCACATCGACGACATCCGCGCCAACGAGATCGACCGCGAGATCGCGCCGCGCATGGCCAAGCGCATCAACGGCCGGCTCTCGCCCCTGGACGAAGGCGCGCGCGGCGGCGTGATCCAGGTGTACTGGCACGTCATCACCAACAGCAGCGGCCAGGGCGCGCCCACCGCGCAGCAGATCCAGAGCCAGATCGCCGTGCTCAACACCGCCTACGCGGCCTCGGGCTTCAGCTTCAGCCTGGCGGGCACCACGGTGACGGCCAACAACACCTGGTTCACCGCCGGCCCGGGCACCACGGCCGAGACGCAGATGAAGACGGCCCTGCGCGTGGGCTCGGCGGCCACGCTGAACATCTACTCCAGCAACCCCGGTGGCGGACTGCTGGGCTGGGCCACCTTCCCCTCCGACTACCAGGCCCGGCCGAAGAGCGACGGCGTGGTCATCCTGTACAGCTCCGTGCCGGGCGGCAGCGCCGCGCCCTACAACCTGGGCGACACCGGCACCCACGAGGTGGGCCACTGGATGGGCCTGTACCACACGTTCCAGGGCGGCTGCAAGAAGAGCGGGACACAGGGCGACATCGTCGCCGACACGCCGGCCGAGCGCAGTGCCGCCTACGGCTGCCCCACGGGCCGTGACTCCTGCACCACCATCGCCGGGCAGGACCCGATCACCAACTTCATGGACTACACCGACGACAGCTGCATGGACCGCTTCTCCACCGGCCAGGCCGACCGCATGAACGCGTCCTGGACGACCTACCGCTTCAACAGGTAATCCCTCGCGGGACTCACTGCGTGGCCGTCCCCGCGCTCCAGCGGATGCGGCCTCGCAGTGCCGCGAGGCCGTTCTCGCAGCACTGGACGAAGCGAAGGTCGATGCTGGCCATGTCCTCGCCCTGGTAGGTGATGCCGTCGACCATGAACCAGCCCGAGAGCTGGTTGCAGCCGCGCGACTCCATGCTGAAGCTCATGCCGCCCCGCCTCGGGTTGTGGAAGCGGTGGCGCTGCACGATGCCGTAGTACCCGGGCTACAGGTGGGCCAGGTGAGGCGGCCGTGCAGCGCGGCCGCACCGCCTTCGCAAGGCTGCTCGAACTCCAGGTCGATGGCGGCCGGGGCCACGGCGGTGTCGCAACGCTCGCTGTGCACGGTGACGCTGCCGTCGAGCGTGCTGCAGCCCCGGCCCTCGCCCGACCAGGACAGCGCTCCCGCGCCCGTCGTCTGGAAGGGATAGCGCGCCAGCTGCCGATAGGGGCCGACGTACCGGTGGGCGCCGAGGCCACCGTGACCGGCGGCGGCACGGCGACTGGCGGTGGCGCGGGCGCGGCGTCGCCTCGCCCGCCACCGCCACAGGCTGCCAGCAGCAACAGGCCGGCCGCCAGTGCGGCGCGCGCGATGACTTCACAGGCACGGTTCAGGTGGGTCCACCAGGGCGAAGGCCAGGAGCATGGCGAACAGCCCTGCCGGCGGCCCCGCATAGACTGCGGCCATGTCCCGCCTGCGCACCGGTGCCCTACGCCTGCTGTGGCGCGCGCTGGCGCTGGCCTGCGTGGCGCTGGGGGCCATCGGCGCCGTGTTGCCGGGCCTGCCCACCGTGCCCTTCCTGCTGCTGGCCGCCTGGGCCGCCGGCAAGGGCTGGCCGGCGCTGGAAGAGAAGCTGCTGAACCACCCGCGCTACGGCGCCACCCTGAGGCGCTGGCGCGAACGCGGCGCGATCTCGCGCAAGGCCAAGTGGGCCGCCACACTGATGATGTCGGCAAGCGCCGTGATCATCGTCGCCTCAGAGGCACCCATCCACGCCAAGTTGGGCGTGCCGCTGGTGATGGCTGCCGTGGCGGTGTGGATGTGGCGCCGGCCCGAGGATTGAGTGCCCCCAGCTCGCTGCGCTCGGGCCCCCCGAGGGGGTGCGTTCCGGACCGGGAGACCCGGATCCGGAACCCGCCCCCCAACTCAGCGTTCGCGGAAGGCTTCCTGGCTCTTCAGCAGCGGGCGCAGCACGAACTCCAGCACACTGCGCTGACCGGTGCGGATCTCCACCGAGCCCGTCATGCCCGGCAGCACCGCCAGCGGCTTGTCGCCGCCCTTGAGCGTGGACGCGTCGGCGCGCACCAGGGCACGGTACCAGGTGCCTTCGGGCAGGCTGGCCTTCTCGGGGTCGCCCATGGCGTCGGGGCTGATGCTGACCACGGTGCCTTTGAGCGCACCGTAGATCACGTACTCGTAGGCCGAGAGCTTGACCTGCACCTCCTGCCCCACTTTCACGAAGCCGATGTCGGCCGGCTTCACGCGCGCTTCCACCAGCACGCGCGGTCCGATGGGCAGCAGTTCCATCACCGGCGCGCCGGGGCCGATGACGCCGCCCACGGTGTTCATCTTGATCGAGCGCACCACGCCCTTCACCGGCGAGACCAGCGTCGTGCGCTTGAGCGCGTCGTCGCGCAGCACCATCTGCTCCTCGGTGGCGGCGAGCTCGGTGCGCACGCGCGCCAGCTCGGCGGCGGCGTCCTGGCGAAAGCGGTTGATGCGCTCCTGCGTCTGCAGGTTCAGGTCGTTGAGCTGGCGGCGGACGCGCATCACCTCCACCTCGCTCATCAGGCCCTTGGCCGACATGGTCTCGGCCATGCCCAGCTCGCGCTGCAGCAGCGCGGCGCTGCGGCGGTTGGTCTCCACGGCCTCGACCAGCGCCTTCTGGCGCGCGTCGTAGCTCTCGGTCTCGGCCTCGACGATGTCGACCGGCAGCTCGTCGGCGAATCGCGGCGCGCGGCCGGCGGCTTCGGCCTGCAGGCGGGCCTGCGTCCCCAGCAGCGCCTGCCGCCGCGCCTGGCCCTCGGCCTGCTGCGCTTCGAAGCGCGTCGGGTCCAGCATCGCCAGCGCCTGGCCTTCGACGACCTGCTGGCCCTCCTTGACCAGCAGTTCGCGCAGGATGCCGCCCTCCAGGCTGGCGATGACCTGCTCGCGCCCGTCGGGCACCACGCGGCCGTTGGCCTTGGCCACGATGTCCACCTGCGCGATGGCCGCCCAGGCCGTGGCGGCCGCCAGCGCCAGCAGCAGCAGGTAGACGGCCCACAGCGCGGCGGGTGCCGGGTCGAGCACGCGCGCCGCGGCCACCGGGCTGACGAAGGGCACGTCCTCGCGGCGCAGCTCGCGCGTGCCGCGCCCGCGCCGCCAGGGCAGGGCGAGCTTCATACCGAGGCCTCGCCGCGCACGGGCTGCGCGCTGGGGTGCATGCGCACGTTGCCGGGGGCCGCCGCGGGGCCGGCGGCGGGGCGCTGGCCGGAGAGCGCCGCCAGCACCTGCTCCTTCGGGCCGTCCATCACCAGCTTGCCGCCGTCGACGACGACGACGCGCTGGACGAGTTCCAGCACCGCCGGGCGGTGCGTCACCATGATCAGCGTGCAGTGGCCGCTGGCCTCCTTCAGCTGCCGCAGGAAGGCCGCTTCGCTCTGCGCATCCATCGAACTCGTGGGTTCGTCCATCAGCAGGATCTGCGGCTGCGTCACCAGGCAGCGCGCCAGCGCCACCAGCTGGCGCTGGCCTCCGGAGAGCAGCCCGCCGGCTTCGCCCACCGGCAGCTCCCAGCCCTGCGGGTGCGCGGCGATGAGGCGGTCCAGCCCGGTGACGCGCGCCACGTCCACCAGGCGCGCGGGGTCGGCGGCCGGGCGGTCCAGCAGCACGTTGTCGCGCAGCGTGCCGTTGAACAGCCGCGGGTCCTGCGAGACGAAGCCGACGCGGGCTCGGTAGTCGGCAGGGTCGATCTGGCGCAGGTCGATGCCGTCCACTTCCACATGGCCCTCGGTGGGCAGGTACAGGCCGGCCATCAGGCGCAGCACGGTGCTCTTGCCGCTGCCGATGCGGCCCAGCATGGCCACGCGCTCGCCGGGCTCGAAGCGCAACGTGATGCCCTTGAGCACACGCGGCGACTCAGCGCCGGGCTTGCCCGGCGGGTACGAGAAGCCGACGTCGACCAGGCCCACGCGGCCGCTCAGCTCGCGCTTGGGCAGGTAGGTCTTGGCGGGGTCGCGCTCGATGGGCTTGCTCATCACGTCGTCCAGCGCCCGCATGGCCGCACGCGCGCCCTGGTAGCGCGTGGCCAGGCTGGTGACGCTGGCCAGCGGCGCCACGGCGCGCATGGCGAACATGACGGCACCGATGAGCGTGCCGCTGGTGATGACCTTGGCCTCGATGAGGTACACGCCCCACACCAGCATGACCACCGTCACGGCCTGCTGCGCCACGCTGGTGAGGTTCATGGTCAGCGCCGTGATGGCGCGGCTCTTCAGCATGGCGGTGGCCGCGGCGGCCGTGGCGTGCTCGTACAGGCGCAGGAAGCGGCCCTGCGCGCCGGCGGCCTTGAGGTCTTCCATGCCGTCGACGGCCTCCACCAGCACGCCCTGCAGGTCGGCCATCTGCTGCATCTGCGCGCTCATGGCGCGGCGCAGCGCCCCCTGGATGACGGCGCTCAGCAGCACCAGCAGCGGCAGCGCCACCACCAGCACCCAGCCCAGCGGGCCGCCGATGGCGAAGGTCATGGCCACGAAGATCAGGATGAAGGGCAGGTCCGACAGCGCGGACAGCGTGGCCGAGGCGAAGAAGTCGCGCACCTGCTCGATCTGCGCCAGGTGGTGCGCGTAGCCGCCGGCCGAGGACGGCCGGTGCTCCATGCGCAGCGCCAGCGTCTGGCGGAACAGCATGCTGCCGACGATGAGGTCGGCCTTGCGGCCGGCCATGTCGATGAGGTAGGCGCGCAGCTGGCGCGCCAT
>CAZBUU010000232.1:0-7439 GCA_964495125.1 uncultured Rubrivivax sp. | reverse complement strand
GGGCCTGGCCGGGGGCCGCCCGGTGAAGGCGGTGCTGGCCGACGCGCTGGCCGGCAAGCCGCTTCCCGCTGGCGACTGGAAGCTGCTGGCCTTCTATTCCTGGGAGACCGACGAGGCCCAGCTGGTGCCCAAGGCGGAACTGCCCGCGCTGCTCACGCGCCTGGCCATCGCCAGCCCGGCCGGCGACACCGAGACCACCACGCGCCTGTGGCTGAAGGCCCTGGCCGCCAGCGACGACGGCCAGGGCGTGAAGCCCGATGCCGCGCTGCGCCAGCGCGTGCTGGCGGTGCTGGCCGACCCGGCCCAATCGCGCCAGCAGATGGACGTGCTGACCAACGGCGCCGACGACATCGTGCGCACGCTGGAGGCCGACGACAGCCCGGCCCGCGCGCCGCTGGTGGCTGCCTTCGAGACGGCGCTCAAGCGACTGGAGGCCGACGCCACGCTGTCGCGCAACGACCGCGTCGGCGCGCTCTACGCCCGCGTCAACCTGGCGCGCTTGGGTCTACCCAAGGATGCGGCCCGCGTGAAGCTGCCCGAGCCGCTGCTGAAGGACGTGCGCGAGCTGTCCGCCCGCTTCGACCGCGAGATCACCGACGGCTATGAGCGCCAGGCCGTCATCACCTACGTCGGCGCACTGCTGGGCAAGGCCGGCCTGTGGGACGACAGCGACGCGCTGCTGAAGGCCAATCTGGCCAAGAGCCACTCGGCGTACTACCTGATGAGCCAGCTCGGCAGCAACGCCCGCAAGCTGGGCAAGAAGGACGAAGCCCTGCAGTGGTACGCCCAGGCCTGGGAGAAGAGCGAAGGCCCGGCCACGCGCGTGCAGTGGGGCGCGAGCTACCTCAACGCGTTGCTGGACCTGGCGCCGCAGGATGCCGCGCGCATAGAGAAGACGGCGGGCCAGCTCTTCGCCGAGGCGGCCAAGGACAGCGGCGCTTTCGAAGGCCGCAGCGTCCGTTCGCTGCAGCGCGCCGGCACCAAGCTCGTGAGCTGGAACGCCGACGGCAAGCAGGCAGCGCCGATCAAGCGCCTGCAGGGCCAGCTGGATGGCCTGTGCGCCAAGGTCGAAACGGCCGAAGGCCAGCGCGCCGCCTGCCAAGGCCTGCTCAAGGCCAAGAAGGCCTGACGCGGTGCCCTCGACCCGCGCGGTTCTGCCTGAAGACCAGCTGCACCCGGCCATCCGCGAGCGCGTGGCCGGCTGGCATGCCGCCACCGTGTCGGAGGCGCAGGCCGCCATCGCCCGCCATGCCGTGGTGGTGATCGGCATGCACCAGAACCCCTTCGTGAAGAAGGCGCGGGCGGCGCTGGACGCCGCCGGCGTGGCCCACCACGACATCCTGATCGGCAACTACTTCAGCGAATGGCGCCGGCGCACGGCGCTGAAGCTGTGGACCGGCTGGCCCACCTTCCCCATGGTCTTCGTCAAGGGCGTGCTCGTGGGCGGCGCCGACGACCTCAACGCGCTGATCGCCAGCGGCGAACTGAAGCAACGCCTGGCTTGAGGGAGCCGCGGCCTGTCCGCGATTCCCCGCCGTTCGCCCGCGCCATCGGCCGTTCGCCGCGGCAGCGCCTGCGGGGTCGCTGCGGCCACGCAGAATCCGCCGCATGCGAAAGACCTCCACCTTCCTGTTCGGCGCGATCGCGGCGCTGTGCGCAGCCGCGACGCCCGCCGCCGAAGTTCGCCCCGGCCTCAAACCCTGCCGCCTGAGCGGCCTGGAGAACGACGCCCTGTGCGGCGTGGTCCGGCGCCCGCTGGACCCGGCCCAGCCGCAGGGCACGCAGATCGACATCCACTACGCCGTGCTGCCGGCGCTGGCCCGCAACCGCAAGCCCGACCCGGTGTTCTTCTTCGCCGGCGGGCCGGGCCAGAGCGCCATCGAACTCGCCGGTGCGGTGGCCCGCATGCAGGCGCGCGTGCTGAACCGGCGCGACGTGGTGCTGGTGGACCAGCGTGGCACCGGTCGCAGCGCGCCGCTGGCCTGTGACGAACCACCGCCCACGGCGCCGCTGGCCGAGTCGACCGACCCCGGCAGCCAGGAGCGCCAGATGCGCGAGTGCCTGGCCAAGCTGAAGGCCTTGCCCCACGGCGACCTGCGCCACTACACCACCTGGGTGGCGATGCAGGATGCCGACGCCGTGCGCGAGGCGCTGGGTGCGCCGCAGATCAACGTCGTGGGCGGCAGCTACGGCACGCGCGCCGTGCTGGAGTACCTGCGGCAGTTTCCCAAGCAGGTGCGCCGGGCGGTGATCGACGGCGTGGCACCGCCGGACATGGTGCTGGCGGCCGCCTTCTCCACCGACAACCAGGCCGCGCTGGACGCCGTGTTCAGCGCCTGCGCGGCCGAGCCGGCCTGCCGCCAGAGCCACCCGCAGCTGCAGCAGAACTGGCGCAGCTTGCTGGCCGGCCTGCCGCGCGAGGCCAGCGTCGCACACCCGGTGACGGGCGAGGTGCAGAAGATGACGGTCACGCGCGAGCTGGTGCTGGGCCTGGCGCGCGCGCCGCTGTACGTGCCCGCGCTCGCGGCGGCGCTGCCGCAGGCCGTCGACGAGGCCGCGCGGGGGCGCTTCGAGCCGATGGTGGGGCTGGCCAGTGCGATGGGCGGTGGCCGGCTGGGGCGCATCCAGGCCGGCATGCACTTCTCGGTGGTCTGCGCCGAGGACATCCCGCGCCTGGCGCGTGCCACCGACGCTCCCGGCGCGGACTTCGGCACCGCCTTTGCCGACCAGTACCGGCGCATCTGCGCCGAGTGGCCGCGCGGCCCCGTGCCCGAGGCGTTCTACACGTTGCAACCGGCACCCGCCCCGGTGCTGGTGCTCTCCGGCGGCGCCGACCCGGTGACCCCGCCGCGCCACGGCGAGCGCGTGACCCGGGCCTTGGGCGCGAAGGCGCGCCACGTGGTGGTGCCGCAGGCGGGCCACGGCGTCATGGCCATAGGCTGCATGCGTGACGCCATCTTCCGCTTCATCGACGAACCCGACGATGGCGAAGCACTGAAGACCGAAGCCGGCTGCGCCGAGAAGATGCCGCGGCCGCAGGCCTTCCGGCCCGTCACTGCCGGGGAGGGCACGAAATGATCGAGGTACTGGGCCTGCAGAAGGCCTTCCAGCAGGGTACGGGGCGCAAGAAGCGCACCGTGCAGGCGGTCTCCAACGTGCACTTCAAGGCCGCCGACGGCTGCATCACCGGCCTGCTCGGTGCCAATGGCGCGGGCAAGACCACCACGCTGCGCATCGCCGCGGCGCTCATTCCGCCCGACGCGGGCCAGGTGCGCGTGGACGGCATCGACGTCGTCACCGAACCCGCCCGCGCGCTGGCCCGCATGGGCGTGCTGAGCGATGCGCGCGGCCTCTACCCCCGGCTGACGGCGCGCGAGAACATCGTCTACTACGGGCGGCTGCACGGCATGGCCGGAGAAGCCGCCTCGGCGCGTGCCGAGACGCTGGCCGAGATGCTGGACATGAAGCCCCTGCTGGACCGCCGCACCGACGGCTTCAGTCAGGGCGAGCGCATGAAGACGGCGCTGGCGCGCGCGCTGGTGCACGACCCCGCGAACATCGTGCTGGACGAACCCACCAACGGCCTGGACGTGGTGGCCACGCGGGCGCTGCGCGAGACGCTGCGCCACCTGCGCGACGAGCAGGGCAAGTGCATCGTCTTCTCCACGCACATCATGCAGGAGGTGGAACGCCTGTGCGACCACGTGGTGGTGGTGGCGCAGGGCCGCACCGTGGCGGCCGGCACCCTGGACGAACTGGCCCGGCTGACGGGCGAAACCGACTTCGAGGAGACCTTCGTGAAACTGGCCTACGGCGCCGCGGGAGCTGCGGCATGAGCGGTGCTGCCTGGGTGGTCTACTTCAAGGAACTGAAGGACGCGCTGCGCGACCGGCGCACGCTGATGACGGTGCTGCTGAGCTCGGTGGCCATGGGGCCGCTGGTGCTGATGGCGGTGTCGGCGCTGGTGGCCAACATCGAGAAGCGGGCCGAGGCGCGCACGGTGGTCGTGCAGGGCATCGCGAACGCGCCCACGCTGGCCAACTACCTGCAGCGCCAGACCTACGCCATCACCGAGGCACCGGCGGGCTGGGAGCAGCAGCTCAAGGACAGCAAGCTGGGCGACCCGGTGATCGTCATCCCGCCCGATTTCGAGCGCGACCTGGCGCGCGGCGAGGCGCCGCTGGTGGAGGTGGTGGGCAACAGCGGCAACCAGCGTGCGCAGACCGCGATGCGCCCGGTGCTGCGGCTGCTGCAGGGCTTCAACCAGGAACAGGCGACGCTGCGGCTGGCGATGCGCGGCGTGGCGGCTTCGGCGCTGCAGGCCATGCAGGTGGAAGAGCGCGACCTGGCCGACGCGGCCACGCGCGCCGCGCAGCTGGGCACGCTGGTGCCCTACTTCGTGCTGATGGCCGTGCTCTACGGCGCGCTGAACGCCGCGCTGGACACCACGGCCGGCGAACGCGAGCGCGGTTCGCTGGAGCCGCTGCTCATGAACCCGGCCCCGCGCCTGGCGCTGGTACTGGGCAAGTGGGGGGCCGTGGCCAGCGTGGGCCTGCTGATCGCGGTGCTCTCCTGCCTGAGCTTCCTGCCAGGGCAGTGGCTGCTGCGCAGCGAGGCGCTGTCGGCGATGTTCCGCTTCGGCGTGGGCGAGGCCGTGGCCTTCATCGCGCTGCTGGCGCCGCTGGCGGCGGCGCTGTCGGCGGTGCTGATGGCCATTGCCATCCGCTGCAAGAGCTTCAAGGAAGCGCAGGCCAATGCCACCGTGGTGATGCTGGCGATGTCGCTGCTGCCGCTGTTCTCGCTGTTCAACCAAGAAGGCACGGCGCCCTGGCACCTGTGGGCGCCCGCGCTTTCGCAGACCACGCTGATGGGCCGCGTGCTCAAGGGCGAGCCGCTGGCCTGGCTGGACGTGGCGCCTTCGCTCGTGGTGAGCGTGCTGCTGACGGCGCTGGCGCTGGGCTTCGTGGCCCGCACGCTGCGCAGCGCCGCCGTGAAGTGAAGGCCGTTCAGCTCTTGGGCGAGACCGGGCAGCTGGAGAAGCCCAGCAGCGGGTAGAGCGGGCAGAAGCGCAGCGCACCGGTGGCCAGCGGCACGATGCCGATCCAGCCCCAGGCGCCGATGGTGCCGGCGAGGGTCAGGCCGATCAGCGCGAGGCCGAGGACGATGCGCAGGATGCGGTCGATGCCGCCGACGTTGCTCTTCATGGGGAACTCCTCTGGGGTGGTGGTGGGGTGCCGAGAGTGTCTCCGCCACCCGGCGCACGGTCGGTGACCGCGGTCACACAACGCTTGCGGGGGATCAGTTCGTCCCGGGCAGCCCGCCGGCCAGCGCGCGCAGCGCCGCGGCATCCACCAGCTCCACACGCTCGCGCGCCAGTCGCACCCAGCCTTCGTTCTCGAAGCGCTTGAGCAGCCGCGTGACGATCTCGCGCACCGTGCCCAGCTCGTCGGCCAGCGCCTGGTGCGTGAGCGCCACCACGGTGCCATGGCCCAGCAGTGCGGCAGCCAGGCGCTGGTCCAGCCGCTGGAAGGCCAGCGCTTCGGCCAGCGACATCAGGTCGGCCAGGCGCTCGGCGAAGACGCCGAAGACGAGGCGGCGGAAGGCGTCGTGGCCGGTGAGGGCGTCGAAGCCCGGGCGGCTGAGGACGACGAGCTCGGTGGCCTCGCGCGCCTGCCCGTGTGCCGTGAGTGCCGCCTGGCCGAACAGGCAGGAGGTGGAGACGACGCAGATCTCGCCCGGCCCCACACGGTACAGCTCCAGTGAACGGCCGCCGGCCGAGCCGCGCGCCACGCGCACCTGGCCCGACAGCACCATGGGGAAGCCGCGGCAAGGCGCGCCTTCGTCGAAGAGCAGGGCGCCGGCGGGCACGGCCAGGGTCTGCGTTTCGCGCGACAGCACGTCGTCCCGTGCGGCATCGGGCACGGCGGCCAGCGCGGGGTAGAGCTCGATCAGGCGGCGGGCGTCGACGCGGTCCAGGGGCATGTCAGCGCGTTGCCGGTTGGGTAGACGTTTCGAGGCGCAGCAACCATGTGAGCGCTTGCTCCTTTGAGTCGCCGCACATTTCTGAATGCGGCGCCAGCGAGGCGCAGACGGCGGGCCGCTCGGGTCGGCCGAAGAGGCGGCAGCGGTCCTCTTCGTCCAGTTGCAAGCAGCGCTCGCCCGCGGGCTTGCCGTGGGGCAGGCCCGGGATGGGCGTGCTGATCGAGGGCGCGATGCAGCAGGCGGCGCAATGCGGGCGGCAATCCATGGGCGGCCATGCTATCGCCACCATCGGCATACGTGATGTGGTATCGGCCCCGTCCCACGGACAATTGCCAACAGGAATCATTCTCGTTGGAGCATCTCATGGCCAAATCCGCCCTCTTCGGTGTCATGCACCTCGGCATCGCTTTCAGCGTGAGCTTTGCGCTCACGGGCAGCGTGGCCATCGCCGGCGCCATCACGCTCGTCGAGCCCGTGGTCAACACGGTGGCGCACTACTTCTTCGACCGCTGGTGGGCGCGCCGCCCGCAGGCCGACCGCACGGCCCTTGTGCCGGAGCCCGCCGCCTAAAATCCGCGGATGCTGCACCCGAAAGAGTTCGATGTGATCGTGGTCGGTGGCGGCCATGCCGGCACCGAGGCTGCGCTGGCCGCCGCGCGCATGGGCGCCGCCACGCTGCTGCTCACGCACAACGTCGAGACGCTGGGGCAGATGAGCTGCAACCCCAGCATCGGCGGCATCGGCAAGGGGCACCTGGTCAAGGAAGTCGACGCGCTGGGCGGGGCGATGGCCGCGGCCACCGACGAAGCCGGTATCCAGTTCCGCATCCTCAATGGCAGCAAGGGCCCCGCGGTGCGCGCCACGCGGGCCCAGGCGGACCGCGTTCTCTATCGGGCGGCGATCCGCCGGTGGCTGGAGAACCAACCGAACCTGTGGCTGTTCCAGGCGGCCGTGGACGACCTGGTGGTGGAGGGCCAGCAGGTGGCCGGCGCCGTCACGCAGGCCGGCGTGCGCTTCCGCAGCCGCGCGGTGGTGCTGACCGCCGGCACGTTCCTCGACGGTCGCATCCACATCGGCCTGCAGAATTTCAGCGCCGGGCGCGCGGGTGACCCGCCGGCGGTGAGCCTGTCGGCGCGGCTGAAGGAACTGAAGCTGCCGCAGGGGCGGCTGAAGACGGGCACGCCGCCGCGCATCGACGGCCGCTCGATCGACTTCAGCCAGCTGGAAGAACAACCCGGCGACCTGGACCCGGTGCCGGTGTTCAGCTTTCTCGGCCATGCCGCTCAGCACCCGCGCCAGGTGCCGTGCTGGATCACGCACACCAACGCCCGTACGCACGAGATCATCCGCAGCGGCTTCGACCGCAGCCCCATGTTCACCGGCGTCATCGAAGGGGTGGGGCCGCGCTACTGTCCCAGCATCGAGGACAAGGTCAACCGCTTTGCCGGCAAGGACTC
>CAZBUU010000231.1:0-7474 GCA_964495125.1 uncultured Rubrivivax sp. | reverse complement strand
CATGCGGTGGCGGAAAAGGGCATCGCCGCGCACTGGATCTACAAGACCGGCGAAAAGGCCAAGGGCGGCGCCGCGGCCGACGCCCAGAAGCTCTCGGCCATGTGGCTGCAGAGCCTGCTGGACATCCAGGACGAGACGCGCGACTCGGCCGAGTTCCTGGAGCACGTGAAGATCGATCTGCACCCCGATGCGGTGTATGTCTTCACGCCGCGCAGCAAGATCCTGGCGCTGCCGCGCGGCGCCACGCCGGTGGACTTCGCCTACGCGATCCACTCCGACGTCGGCCAGCACACGGTGGCCGCGAAGATCAACGGCGAGCCCGTGGCGCTGCGCACCGAGCTGAAGAGTGGCGACGTGGTGGAGATCATCACCGCGCCCGGGGCCCGCCCCAACCCGGCTTGGCTGGGCATGGTGCGCACGGGCCGCGCGCGCAGCAAGATCCGCCACCACCTGAAGAGCATGGAGGCCGAGGAGTCGCGCGGCCTGGGCGAGAAGATGCTGGCGCAGGCGCTGCGCGCCGAAGGCCTGCAGATGCCGGCCACCGACCCCAACGACACGGCCGCCGTGGCGCTGTGGCAGCAGCTCACGCGCTGGAGCGGCAACCGCAACCGCGGCGAGCTGATGGTGGACATCGGCCTGGGCCGCAAGATCGCCATCATCGTGGCCAAGCGCCTGGCGCAGCTGATGCTGGAACGCGGCATCAAGCCCGACGCCGTGACGCTGACGCTGGGCCGCTACGGCCAGGACGACAGCACGCCCACGCAGGGCATGGTGCTGGTGGATGGCAGCGAAGGCGCTTCGGTGCGCTTCGCCCCCTGCTGCCGGCCCATCCCCGGCGACGAGATCGTCGGCTACCTGGGCCGCGGCGAAGGCCTGCTGGTACACACCGCCGACTGCCCCACCGGCAAGCGCCTGTTCGAGCGCGACAGCGAGCGTTGGATGCAGGTGGACTGGGCCGAGGACCTCACCCGCCCCTTCGAGACCCAGCTTCACGTCCTGGTGAAGAACGGCAAGGGCGTGCTGGCGCAGGTGGCCTCGGCCATCAGCGCCAGCGAAGCCGACATCACGCACCTGGACATGGACCCGAATCCCGGCGACGACAGCACCGAGCTGCGCCTGCTGGTGAGCGTGCGCGACCGCGTGCACCTGGCCGACGTGCTGCGCACGCTGCGCCGCTCACCCGTGGTCCTGCGCGTCGCGCGGGGCAAGCGCGACTGACGCGGCTCAGCCCGGTGCCGGGTAGCGCACCTCCAGCACCTCGATCTTCTCCACGCCGCCGGGCGTGACCAGCTGCACCTCGTCGCCTTCGCGCGCCTTCAGCAGCGCCCGCGCGATGGGTGCGATCCAGCTCACCTCGCCCTGCAGGCTGTCGGATTCGTCGATGCCCTTGATGGTGATGGTGCGCTCGTCGCCGGCCGCGGTGGCGTAGGTGACGGTGGCGCCGAAGAAGACCTGGTCCTTGCCGTGGTGGGCCGAGGGGTCGGCCACCTCGGCGATGTCCAGCCGCTTGGTGAGGAAGCGGATGCGGCGGTCGATCTCGCGCAGGCGTTTCTTGCCGTACAGGTAGTCGCCGTTCTCGCTGCGGTCGCCGTTCTTGGCCGCCCAGGACACGGTCTCCACGACCTTCGGGCGCTCCACGTCCAGGAGCGTCATCAGCTCTTCGCGCAGGCGCCGGTAGCCGCCCGGCGTCATGTAGTTGCGGGTGCCGGCCGGCAGGGGCGGCAGGCCGGGCGCATCGTCGTCCTCGTCAAGCCCCTCGGGCTCCTTGACGAAGGCCTTGTTCACTGCACCACGTCCACCTTCACCAGGGCGGCGCCGAACTCGTCGTCACAGGCCTGGTTCTGCGGACAGATCGCCTTGCCGGCCAGCACCGGGCCGGGGCCCGTCCACTGCGCGGCCAGCGCATCGGCTTCGGGGCCGGTGGGGAAGACGCGGATCGTGCCGTCCTTCTTCGGCCGCAGCGCGGCGTGGTCGCGCTGGCGCGGCGACACCATCACCAGCAGCTCGGTCGGGCCGGCCGGGCCGGTGGTGTCGAAGGGCGTCTCGTTGCCCAGCGGCAGCTTGACCGTCTGGCCCTTCTTCACCCTCAGCGAACCGGAGGTGATGTTGGGGTACAGCTGGTACAGCGCCTTGTCGGCACCGTAGACGAAGACATAGACGAAGCCCTCGCGCTCGGCCTGCACGGTGAAGCTGAGCTGGTCCTTGCCGATGCGGTAGCTGGTCTTGTTGGTGACGAGCTTGACGTCGTAGCCCGGCGTCTGCGCCTGTGCGATGGCCGCGAACTGCTGCGAAACGTCAAAGCCCGTGGGCGCCGGTGGTGGCGCGGCGGGTGCCGGTGTGGGCGCCGGGGCGGGTGCGGGCGGCACCACGCCCGATGCCGCAGCAGCGGGTGCCGGCGCCGCGGCTGCGGCCAGCTCGGTGGGCGCGGGTCGCGGCTTGGGCGCGAAAGCGAAATACGCGCCGGCGCCCAGGCCGGCGAGGACCACCACGCCGATGCCCACCGCCACCATCGGGTTCTTGCCCTTCTCCTGGGCCTGCGCGGGCGGCGGCGCCACGGGCGTGCGCGGGGCCTGCACAGGGGCTGGCGCGGGGGGCAGCTTGGCCAGGGTCTTGGCACCGCCCATGGCGAGCGTGGGCTCGGCGGGGCGGCGTGCCGGAATCTCGGTGCTGTTGGGCAGCGGCGAGGTCTGGTAGACCTCGGAGACCAGTTCACCCAGCCCCAGGTCCTGGCGCAGTTCGCCGATGGTCTGCGTGCGCTCCTCGGGCCGCACGGCCAGCGCGCGGTCGATGGCCGAGAGGAACTGCGCGCTGAAGCGGTCGGCCGCCACGCTGGCCAACGGCTGGTAGGTGTCATTGAGCAAGCGGCCCACCGAGGGCGGCGGCGTGCGGCCGACGATGGCGAAGTAAACGACGGCCGCCAGCGCGTACACGTCCGTCCACGGACCCTGCTTCATGCCCGGGATCTCGGCGTACTGCTCCACGGGCGCGTAGCCGGGCTTGAGGATGACCGTGAGCGCCTGCGTCTGCTCGCTGATGACCTTGCGCGCGGCGCCGAAGTCCAGCAACAGCCAGCGGTCCTTCTCGGGCAGGTACATCACGTTGTCGGGCGCGATGTCGCGGTGGTAGGTGTGCTCGGTGTGGATCACCAGCAGCGCTTCCGTGAGCGGCCCCAGCACGCTGCGCAGCCAGGCTTCGTCGGGCACCTGGCCGCCGCGCTTCATCTCGCGCAGCACGTCCTTGAGCGTGGTGCCCTTGAGCAGCGGCATCACCATGTAGGCGGTGCCGTTGGCTTCCCAGAAGCGGTAGACCTTGACCAGCGACGGGTGGTCGAAGCTGGCCAGCATCTTCGCTTCCTTCACGAAGCTGCTGCGGCCGGCTTCGAAGGTCTCGCGGTAACGCTCGCTCTTGACCTGCACCTGGGTGCCGCCGCCGATGCGCTGGGCCAGCGAGGAGGGCATGTACTCCTTCAGCGCCACGTCGCGGTCCAGCGAGGTGTCCCGCGCTTCGTAGACGACGCCAAAGCCGCCCTCGCCGATCAGCCGCGTGAGGCGGAACTCCGCCAGCATGGTGCCCACGGGCAGGTGGCCGCCGGACTCGTCGTGCACCGGCGGCGGGGGAGGCGGCGGCACGAACACCTGGGTCTTCTCCAGGTCGGCCGAGGGGTTCGCATTCCCCGGCGCCCACTCGGTGCGCTGGAAGCCGGTCTGCGGGGCGCCGGGTGGCCGGATGACGGTCTTGTCGTCGTCGTTCGCGTCGGGGGTCATGACCGGTGGGCGGTGGTGGAAGCGCGGCTCAGGCGGCTGCTGAAGCTCACATTGTCGCAGCCGGGCCGAAGAGTCGGGCGAAGCTCGATGCAGCCGGCAGCCCGCGAGAGAGCAAAAGTCGCGCCGGCGCATCGTCCGGACGGGCCTGCCACCAGGCGCGGCCGCCCGCCCGTGCCGCCCACAGCTGCTGGGCCTCGGCACCGATCAGGGACGCCGCGTCGCTGCCCTCCCCCGCTTCCGTGACCCCCCCG
Source organism: uncultured Rubrivivax sp. (assembly GCA_964495125.1). Lineage (GTDB taxonomy): Bacteria > Pseudomonadota > Gammaproteobacteria > Burkholderiales > Burkholderiaceae_C > Rubrivivax. The sequence goes on along the minus strand of CAZBUU010000231.1, from coordinate 3,459 downwards.
TCGGCCACGGGCCAGCCCGCCGAATCGCCGGGTGCCGGGCCGAGCGGCGGCAGGGCCATGCGCGCCAGTTCGTCTTCCAGGCGCTCGGCGTCCCAGTCGTCGAACAGCGCGTCGCGCGCCAGCTCGTCCAGCCGCGCCAGCCACCCCCACAGCGAGGCCATTTCGCCGGTGGTGGCCGGCGCCTCGCCCAGCGGCAGCACCAGCGTCAACGGAAAGTAGCGGCCGACCCGGTCCACCGACGGCATCAGCACGCCGGCCCAGCCCGAGGCGCCGGCCGCGCCGGGCAGCACGCCGGGCATCAGCAGGAAGCGCCAGCTGGGCGAACCCAGGTAGTCCTCCAGCCAGCCGTCGGGCCGCGCCTCGCGCAGCGCCAACAGGCCGCCGGCGAGCCAGGCGTCCCAGGCGTCGATGAAGCCGGCGTCGAGCCGGCGGGACGCGAAATCCCCCAGCGACGGCAGCTTGCCGTACCAGCCGGGAGGGACGTGGCTCATGGCCTCACAGCGCCGCCGGGCAGCGGAACTGCTTGATCTCACGCAGCTGGAAGGGGTTGAACACGCTGGCGGCCTGCACCTCCACGCGCGCTCGCTTGCCGTCCAGATTGAAGATCACGCTGAACTTCTCGGGCACCCCGCTGGGCACCAGGGTGCCTTCCTCGAACAGCCGGAACAGCGCCCAGGGCCCTTCGCGCGACAGCTGTGGGCCGGCGTTGCCGAGCGCGGTGGTGACCTTGATGACCGAGGCCACGCGCGCGCTCGGCCACGACACCGTGATCGCCGGGCTGCCGGTGCTGATCTTCTGCACCTGGCCGTCGATGTCGAAGGACAGCTCCTTCAGCGAAGGCTCGATCTCCGAAAGCCGCAGGTCCAGCCGGATGCCTGGGGCCTTGCCGCCGCTGCGGAAAAACACCTCCTTGATGCGCATGGCACGCTGGAACTCGGCCAGCGAGGCTGGCGAGACCGGACGGGACCCGTCGGTGAGCGGGCGGTAGGTCCAGGTGGCGGTGCTCTGGTCCACCAGCGGGGCCAGGCGGCGCTGGAAGAAGTCGTCGAACAGGCCGCCGGCCCCGAAGAGCTGGCCGAAGTCCTCGGGCAGCACGTCGGCCTTGCTGCCGCTGGCGAACGGATAGCGCCCGGTGATGGCGCGGTTGCAGATCTCGGTGATGGGCTTGAGCTCGGCGGTCAGGCCCTCGCGCTCGGCACCGCGGCTCTGGCCCAGCGTGGCATCGGCCATCTGCTCGACCATGCCACGCACCAGGTCGGGCTGCTGCGCGGCCTCGGCCTTCACCTTCTCGGCGCCGCCAGCGGGCGGCGGTGGCGACTTGCTCGCCTTGGCTGCGGCCACGGCCGCGAGTTGCGCATTGAGGTCGGCAAAGAGCTTGAGCGTGCCGTTGATCGGCGGCGGCTCGCCCGTCACCAGGCGGTGGAGGCTGGCGAAGTGGTCGTCCACCATGCGCTCCAGCGGCCCGCCGCCGCCGCCCGCCGCCGGTGCCGCGCCGGCGAGCGCAGCGGCGTCGGCGCGTGCCTTGTCCAGCGCCGCGGTCACGGCATTGGCCGGCTTCGGGGCTTCGACCAGCCGCGTCTGCTCGGTGACGCCGCGCAGGTAGGCGGCCAACGGTGAGTCGACGCCCGAAAGCAGACGCGACACGGCCAGCGCGCGCTCCGGCTCGTTCAGCTTCACCAGCTTCACGTCGGCGAGGTAGGCGTCCCAGGTCTTGATGTAGTCCTCGAAGTACAGGCGCCGCACCTTGTCGGTGACCGCCGTGCCCAGCGTGGCGTCGCGCAGGCGTGCGGCGTCGACCTTGAGCCCGAGCACCCAGCCCTCCTCCTGCGCCAGCTGCGGCGTCGCCTTCTGCACGCCAGGCAGCAGGTGGCGCTTGTAGCCTTCCTTCGTGAACAGGCCCGAGATGCCCTTGGTCAGCGGCTCGGCGCTGGTGCGCTCGAAGGCCTGCGCGGCATTCGGCCCGGCGGCGCCCGCCGCGGTGAAATCGGGCACCGTGCCGGGCTTGTACTGGCGCTTGACGCGGCTGTAGACACGGTACTCCAGCGGGAAGGCGGCCAGCATCTCGCGCACGCTGGCCACGAGGTTGTCGTCCTTGCCCAGGCTGGCGCGCGGCGGGCCCAGGGCCAGCAGGGCATCGAGATGGGCGTCCAGTTGGGCGCGCTGCTCCGGGGCCATGCGGCCGTAATTGGCGTCCCAGTCGATGCCGATCCAGGCGCGCAGCGCCTCGGCGTCGAAACGCTGCGGGTCGTGCAGCATGAGGTAGGACTTCAGCGCCTCGTAGGCGTTCTCGAGGTTGTCCTTGTTGGCGGCGCGCAGCCGCTCTTCCAGCCGCGCCGCCACGCGCGGCATCAGCGCCTTCTGCAGCAGGCGCTGGTAGGCGATCTTCGCGCCGGCGTCGAGTTTGTCGCCCTGGTACAGGCCCAGGCCGTTGAGCGCCGGCGGGTCGGGCAGCTCGAAGCCTTCGATCTTCGCCGCGTCGCGCAAGGCCGCCAGTGGCGCCGGCAGGGCCGAGACATCGGCGTTGTTGGGGGGCGGCAGGCTTTGCACGGCCTGGCGCAGCGCCGGCAGCTTCTCGGCCACCTGGGCGGCGTGGTCCAGGTTGCGCGCGCGGCTGATGGCCCAGGCCACGGCCACGCCCACCGTCACCACCGCCATCGTGGCCACAGCCGCGGCGCGCAGCACGCGCCGGCGCCGCTCGGCCACCGGGTTGTGGGCCCCGAGGCCGCGTTCGGCGAACACCACCTCCTGCAGCAGGCGGTGCAGGAAGTAGCTCTTGCCACGCCCCGGCGCGATGGCCGCACCGCGCGATTCGATGCCGAAGGAACGGCCCAGGGCGCCCATCACGCGGTCGATCGGCGAGCCCTCCTGCGTGCCGCTGGTGAAGTACACGCCGCGCACGCGCGGTGCGCTTTCCACCGCGCCACCGCCGCTGACCACCTGCCTGAGGAAGTCGTGCAGCACCGGCTGCAGGGCCGCGAACTCCTGCGGGAAGGCGAAGATGGCGCTGCGGCGGATGACGTCGCGCTCGGCCTCCAGCTTGTCCACCAGCTGCGCCACCAGGCGCTGCTGCAGCTGCTGGAACAGGCCCGGGAAGGCCGACATCGGGTCTTCGCCCGGCGCCGGGCTGGCGTCGAAGGTGAAGCCCCAGACCTGGTTGCGCTCGTCCTGGTTCAGCGCGTCGAAGGTCTCGTTGAAGCCGCCCAGCAGGTCGGCCTTGGTGACCAGCACATAGACCGGCGCGCGCACGCCCAGCTTGGTCTGAAGCTCGTTCAGGCGCGAGCGCAGCTTGGCGGCGTGCTCGGCGCGTTCGGTGGCGCCTTGCTGCAGCAGGTCCTGCACGTTGACGGTGAGCAGCACGCCGTTGATGGGTTGGCGCGGCCGCGTCCGCTTCAGCAGCGCCAGGAAGTTGTCCCAGGCGCTGGCGTCGACGTCCTTGTCGCGTTCCTGCGGGGCATTGCG
>CAZBUU010000230.1:0-7497 GCA_964495125.1 uncultured Rubrivivax sp. | reverse complement strand
CCTTCAGCAGGTCGCCCCGCCTGCCGCGGAACAGGAACAGGCCAAGTCAACGCTGCTGCGCATGATCGCTGGCCTGGAAGCCGTCAGCGGCGGTGACCTGCTCTTCGACGGCGTGCGCGTCAACCACCTGCCACCCGTCGCCCGCGGCGTGGCGATGGTGTTCCAGAACTACGCGCTGTACGCCCACATGACGGTCTACGACAACATCGGCTTCGGCTTGAAGATTGCCAGGATCCCCAAGGCCGTCAGGCACGTCATGATCCTGGACGCAGCGCGCCAGCTGCAGCTGGAAGAACTGCTGGACCGCAAGCCCACGCAACTGTCTGGCGGTCAGCGCCAGCGTGTGGCCATCGGGCGCGCCATCGTGCGGGCGCCCAAGGCCTTCCTGTTCGATGAACCCTTGTCGAACCTGGATGCCAACCTGCGCGCCCAGATGCGCACGGAAATCGCGCAGCTGCATCGCAGGGTGGGCATCACCACGGTCTATGTCACCCATGACCAGGTGGAGGCCATGACGCTGGCCGATCGCATCGTCGTGCTCAGCCGCAAGGGCCTGGAGCAGTTCGGAACGCCGGATGAACTCTTCGACACGCCGGCCAACCTGTTCGTGGCCGGCTTCATGGGCAGCCACCGCATGAACCTCGTTCCGGTGGATGCCGCACACGACCCCTTGCTGCAGCTGCTCACCGGGCAGACGCACACCGAATTGGCGGTCGCCGGTGTCGGCACCATTGGCGCACGCCCGGAGCACATCGACCTGGTGCCTGGCACAGCCACCCGCGTGCAGATGGTCGAACGCCTGGGCGCCGAGTCCCTCGTGCACCTGAACGTGCCCGGTGTGCCCGGGCCCGTGACCGTGCTGAGCACGGACCGCAGCCTCGCCTACGACGCGCCGATTGCGCTGCACCTGGCGCCCGAACGCCTGCATCGATTCGACGCGCAGGGTCAGCGGCTGCCCGCGCTGGCCTGAGCCCCGGCCTCCCATTCCCATGCCGCCCACCACTGCGGAGAACACTTGAACCCGAACTCCTCCACCGCTGCTGGCACGCCCATCGTTTCGGAATCCGAAGCCTGGCGCCCGCGCTACCACTACACGCCGTTGCGCAACTGGATGAACGACCCCAACGGTCTCGTCTACTTCGACGGCGAGTACCACCTCTACTACCAGTACAACCCGCTGGGTGACCAGTGGGGCCACATCAGCTGGGGGCATGCGGTGAGCCCGGACCTGGTGTCGTGGCAGGAACTGCCCGTGGCCATCCCGGCGACCGAGCGCGTGATGGCGTTCTCCGGCTCGGTGATCGTCGACCACCACAACAGCGGCGGCTTCGCGCCGGCCGGTTCGCACGCGCCGGCCCTGGTGGCCTTCTTCACTGGCTTCGACCCGGTCACCAAGATCCAGTCCCAGCATCTCGCCTACAGCCTGGACCGCGGCCGCAGCTACACCCCGTACGCAGGCAATCCGGTCATCGACATCGGTTCCACCGAGTTCCGCGATCCCAAGGTGTTCTGGCACGCGCCGACCCAGCGCTGGGTGATGCTGGTGGTGGCGGCGCTCTTGCAGGAGATGTGGATCTACACATCGACCGACCTGAAGGCCTGGCGCAAGGTGTCCACCTTCGGGCCGGCCGGCTCCGCGGCCAACAACATCTGGGAAGTGCCCGAGTTGTTCGAGCTGCCGGTGCATGCCGGCGCGAACCCTGCCGGCGAGCTGCCGCGCAAGCGCTGGGTGCTGGTGATCTCGGTCAACCACGGTGCCCTGTGGGGCGGCAGTGGCGTGCAGTACTTCGTCGGCGACTTCGACGGCACACGCTTTGTTCCCGACACCAACGACATGGGCGGTGTCTTCGACCCGTTGATGCCACCACCCGGCGAGCTGATCGCCGACTTCGAAGGCGGGCAACTGCCCGCCGGGTGGCGCATCGGCGGCACGGCGTTCGGCAGCGGCCCTGCGGTCGGTGCGCTGGAGGGGCAACTCCACGTCAGCGGGCATCGGGGCCGCGGCCTGATGAACTCGTTTCACGGCGGCGACGCCGCCACCGGCACGCTGAGCTCGCCCGAGTTCACATTGACGCGACCCTTCATCAGCTTCCTGATCGGCGGCGGCAGCAGCTACCTCACGCGGCTGGAACTGCGGGTGGGCGACCAGGTGGTGCACCACGCCAGCGGCAACGACAACGAAGTGCTGCGCTGGAAGTCGTGGGATGTTTCCGCGCTGCTCGGCCAGCGCGCCGTGCTGCGTGCGGTGGACGAAGCGTCAGGCAGCGGGGGGCACCTGTTGCTGGACCACGTCGTGATGGGCGATACCCCGGTGCTGCAGCCCGACCTGGCCGACATCACCCGCTGGGCCGACCACGGGCGCGACTTCTATGCCCCGATCACCTTTGCCAATATGCAAGATGGGCGCGTGCTCTGGATGGGTTGGATGTCCAACTGGGACTACGCCCGCGTGCTGCCCACGCAGCCTTGGCGTGGCCAGCAATCGGGTGCGCGCCAGCTGGATCTGGTGCCCACGTCACGCGGCCTGCGCCTGCGCCAGCGCATGGTGGACGAAGTGCGGGCACTGGTCGAACCTGCTCCCCTGGTGGCCCTGCAGAACGTGCATGCCGCCGATGCGCGGGCGGCGCTGGACGGCGCGGCACCGGGTGCGCGGCAACTGATGGCCCAGTTGCGCTTCGCGGCGGCCGATGTGCGCGAGCCGCTGGGGCTCGAGATCTTCAAGGGGCCGGTTGCTGGCGCGCGCGTGGGCTACGACCCGGCGCGGCGCAGTTTCTTCATCGACCGCAGCACTCGCAGCCCCGAGTTCAGCGGCCAGTCCGAGCGGCACGACGGCACGCGTGTGCTCGACACGCCGGAGATCACGCTGGAGATCTGGGCCGACGGCAGCATGCTGGAGGTGTTCGCCGATGGCGGCACCGTGGTCCTCAGCGATCTGGTCTACGCCGACCCCCTGGCCACGGGCGTGGCGCTCTTCCACGGCGCAGAGAACCCGCTCCTGCAGTCGGTGGAACTGCACCGCGTACGCCCGGCGATGTTCACACCCGTCGTCGAGTGACGATGCCCCGCAATGCAAGACGAGAGCCAGCATGTTTCTGATCTGCGGTGAAGCACTGATGGATGTCTTCGCGGTGGCGGACACGCCCAGCGGAGTCAGTCTGGACGCACGCATCGGCGGCTCGCCGCTGAACGTGGCCATCGGCCTGGCGCGCCTGGGGCAGCGGGTCGAGTTTCTGGGCGCCCTCTCGCAGGGCTTCCTCGGTGAGCGTCTCCGGCGGGCGTTGGCCGCCGAAGGGGTGGGTCTGTCCTCCGCCGTGAGCGTGGACGCGCCGACCACGCTAGGCCTTGTCGGCCTGGACGCGAGCGGCTCGGCGTCGTACTCGTTTTACGGCCAAGGTTGCGCCGATCGCCTGCTGCAGGCGGATCACCTGCCGGTGCTGGACGCGGACGTCCAGGCGTTGCACTTCGGCTCGTACTCGATGGTGGTTGAGCCGGTGGCGTCCACGCAGAGGCTGCTGGTCGAGCGTGAGTGCAAGAGGCGCCTGATTTCCTACGATCCGAACCTGAGATTGAACGTCGAACCGGACCTGGCCCGCTGGACCGACACAGTGGCCTGGATGTCCGGCCGCGTGCACGTGCTCAAGGTGAGCTCGGAGGACCTGGAACTGCTGCGGCCCGGTGAACACCATCAGACTGTGGCTGCCGACTGGCTGGCGCAAGGCGTCGCCCTCGTCGTCGTGACCCATGGGGGACGCGGTGCGACCGCGTACACCGCGCGCGACCGGATCGACGTGAAGGCGCGCAGCGTGCAAGTGGCCGACACCGTCGGCGCGGGAGACACCTTCCAGGCGGCCATGCTCACATGGCTCTCGGAGCACGGCATGCTCTCTCCGGTCGGGCTGCGCAACCTGGACACGGCGCGGCTCAGAGCCATGCTTGATTTCTGCGCAGAAGCGGCAGCCATCACCTGCACCCGGCGCGGTGCCGACATGCCGCGTCGCAATGAACTGCCGTGAAGCCAAAGCCAGGTTTCGTGCTTCCCGAACGGGCTGCCGCACCATCAGGCTCGAGGCGTGCACGATCGTGGACCCCGGCGCTGCCGGTGGGGCGCTGCGGCCGGCGCCGCGGGGCAGATGCCGTGGGGGGGGTCCGGGCTCTGATGCGCCTGCCGTGTTCCCTGCGCGGGGGACCGGTTCCGAGTAGGCAGAGTCCGAATCGAAGGTCTGCAGGGGCCCGCCCGGCCGCCGGCCTCGGTGTCTCATCCACGCGATGACGGTTGCCTGGCAGGCCGCGCGCCTCCAACACTGCCGGCAATGTCTTGGACGTCGGCCTTTGCGCTGATGCCGGCTCGGTGGCTCAATGGCCGCAACGTGCGCGGGACTGCGAATTCGGGGCGCCCAGATGAGCGACCGGAACTTGCTTCACCGCCGAGACTGGTGGTGCATGGCCGAAGGTCAGCAGAGGGTCGAAAGCGGGCAGGCGTCAAAGACCCCGTGAACAGGCTCCAGCGGCCTGGCTCAAGCGCCTAGCCTCCGCCGCTCCGCCAGCGCCACGAACCCGTCCACACGTCCCGGCCTCCAGGCGGAGCCTTTCGAGCTTCCCGAACCCTCTCGCCAGCGCGGGCTCGATCTCCGCGAAGCGCGACGCCACCGGCGTCAGCTCGATCGGCTGCCCCAGCTGCCGATCGAGCTGCGAGCGCAAGAGCACGCCGCGCACGCGCCGCGGCGCGCCGGCCGGGGCGGCCTCGGCCACCAGCAAGTGGTTGCGGCCGAAACGCTTGAGCGTGGTCAGCACGTCGCCTACCACCGCCGTGCGCATGCCACCTTGCGGCGCGGGGCAACAGCCCCTGTCCGCGAAAGGCCGCTCCTGCCGCTACTTCAGGCCCATGCAGTTGGCGTAGAAGGTCACCGGCGCCGCCCAGTCGCTGAACACGCCCAGCACGCCCACGTCCTGCGCCAGCACGTCGATGACGCGCATCAGGTCGCCTTCGCGCGTGATCGCGCTGTCGAAGCCCTGGTAGTAGAAGCCGTTGTTGCCGTCGGCCAGGATGCCCGAGCGTTCCAGCGTCCAGGTGATGATGTCCAGGCCCGCGGCCTTGGCGTCGCGCGCCGCCTGCGAAGCCATCAGGTTGCCGCTGGCATCGGCCGCGATCAGCACGAAGGTCGGCGGCGCCCAGATGCGGATGCCCTGCTGGCGATAGCTTCGCAGTTCGGCCGCGCTCGGGATGTCGGCGGCCACGTTGGCGTCGTCCAGGTACACCGCCTGGCGCCCGAAGGCCGGTTCGTTGTGCACCCAGTAGAGCACGTCGTCCTTGTTGAAGGACTGCGCCCACACCTTGCGCGCCGGCACGCCGGCCTGCTTGTACTCGTCGATCATCTTCTGCGCATAGGCCTGCTGCGTGAAGCCGTCGAAGGGCATCTGCACGCTCGCGCTCTTCAGCTCGGGCGTCATCTTCACACCCAGCTTCCTGAAGAGCTCGATGCTCTCCTTGTGCGTCAGCAGCGTGCCGCTGGTCGGGCCGGAATACAGGTCGGTGCGGAAGTTCGCGGTGCCGGCCAGGTATTCGGCCACCGTGCGCGCGCGCGGGTTGGCCGCGTCCATCTTGCCGCGCAGGGTCTTGAACTCGGCCAGCGTCAGTTCGCTGGTGCGGCACTCGGCGCTGGCCGGCGTGATGAGCGTGCCGTTGCCGTCGAAAGTGGCCGGCGTGAAGGGCCGGATGCACTTGGCCGCCAGGGGCGTGGCCAGGATGTTGGTGGTGGTGTGCAGGTCGTTCTGTGCGTGGCGGCAGACGAGTTCCTTGTCCTTGGTGAAGGTGACATCGCACTCCAGGATGCCCGCACCCATGCGAGCAGCCGCTTCGTAGGACTCCTTCGTGTGCTCCGGGAATTGCAGCGCGGCGCCGCGGTGGCCGATGGAGAACTGCTTCGGTTCGAACACCTGGCGCTCGGCGGCGCAGGCTTGCAGCCGGCGCTTGAGCGGGCTGTCCAGCATGTCGTTGACCAGGAAGTAGGGCCGCGGTCCGAGCTGGACCGAGGGGCCGCGACGGCCGTTGTCATCGTCATCGTGGCCGTGGTCGGCGAAGGCGCAGCCGGCCAGAGCGGCCAGCAGCAGGGTGGCAAGGGTCTTGCGCATGGGTGCTTCTCCTCGTGAGGGCGCGTGGGCGCCGGCGTGTGCTTGTGTGACAGGCCGGCTGCAAGCGCCGCCCGACCCGCCTCGGCCCATGCTAGGCAGGCCCCGTGACGCTTGCGCGTCAGCCCGCGGCAGCCAGGGCCCGTACGGCACGGGCCACGCCGCCGGCGCCGATCGGCACCCCCTGCACCACCAGCGCCGCCTCGATGGCGCCTAAAGCGCCCAGGATGATGGCCGGGTTGCTGTCGCCCAGGTGCGCGATGCGGAAGCCGCGGCCCGTGAGCGGCCCCAGCGCACCGGCCATCGCCACCTGGAAGCGTTCGCGCGCCACGGCCCGCAAGGCATCGACGTCGGTGCCCTCGGGCACCGTCACCGTCGTCACGCTCACCGAGCGGCAACCCGGTTCGCGCGCGAAGAAATCCAGCGCGCCTCCTTCTCGCCAGCCCTCCACGGCCGCGTGCACCAGCTTCGCCAGCAAGGCGTGGCGCGCATGGATGGCCGACAAGCCTTCCTGTTCGATGAGCCCGAAGGCCGCGCGCAGCCCCATCAGCAGGTTCTGCGGTGCGGTGCCGCAGAACTTGCGATAGCCGAGATCGCTTTTGCGCCGCACCCAGTCCCAGTAGAAACGCGGCGACGGGTTGCGCTCGGCTGCGGCGAAAGCGGCCGCATTGACGGCCACGAAACCCATCCCCGGCGGACACATCAGGCCCTTCTGCGATGCGCCCAGCGTCACGTCCACGCGCAACGCGTCCATGTCGAAAGGCGCGGCGCCGAGCGAGGCCACCACGTCGGCCACCAGCAGCGCGGGGTGGCCGGCAGCGTCGATGGCGGCGCGCATCGCCGCCAGGTCGCTGGTGATGCCGCTGGAGGTGTCGGTGTGCACTGCGAACACGGCACGGATGGCGTGGGTGGTGTCGTCACGCAGCGCCGCCTCGACGTCCTTGGGATCGATCGGCCAGCCCTCGCGCCAGGGCGTGCGCAGCACGCGCCGGCCCAGCGCCTCGGCCTGGATGGCCCACTGTTCGCTGAAGTGGCCGGTGCCCGGCACCAGCACGGCCTCGCCGGGCGCGGCCAGGTTCTCGATCACCGTCTCCCACGCGCCATGGCCGTTGCTGGCGAACATGAAGACGTCGGACGCGGGGCTGCCGCACAAGGCCTTGAGCCCGCGCTCGCAGTCGGCGATGAGCTCGTCCAGCCGCGGGTCGCCATGGTCCATCGGCTGCTGGCCGGCGGCGTGCAGCACCGCCTCCGGGATCGGCGTGGGCCCGGGCGACAGCAAGAGCCGCCGGCCCGGTATGCGCCGGTCCGTCACCACTTCGGCGGCCGCTTGTCGATGAAGGCCTGCACGCCCTCGAGCGCAGTGTCGTCCAT
>CAZBUU010000229.1:0-7498 GCA_964495125.1 uncultured Rubrivivax sp. | reverse complement strand
GGCTGCCGGGCCTGCGCTGACAGCCGCGGGATCTGCGCCGGCTGAATCACGACGGGCGGCGGCGATGAGGGCGGCGACACGCTCGCGCAGCCGGCCAGCAGCAGCATCGGCAACAGCAGCGTCGGCGCGGAGACGGACGAGTTCTTTCGCATGGGCTTCCTCGATGGCGGCTTGTGCAATGGATCGGCGGGTTTCTTCAGCACGGGCAGCAGCTGCGGCGCTGGCCGCCACGGCGTACAGGCGCACGCGCTCGGCATCCCACCGGCCTTGAACCTCGGCGCTGCCCCGGCGGAAGCCCGCGGCGTCGGCCTGGTGCACGGCCAGCAGGTGGTAGCCGCCCACCAGCGCCAGAAGCACCAGCAGGCCACCGATGCGCCAGGGCAGCGGGATCAGCGCCCAGGGCGTCAACCGTCGCTCCAGTCCGGCCGCGGCCAGGGCGGGATGGGCACCGTCTGCCCGGCCAGCGCGTGGTCGCAGTCGCCGAGGAACTGCATGGCGCCGTCGACGACGAAGCTGTGGCAGACCTCTGGCGGGTCGCCGGGCTCCTTCTGGAACGATGGATCGACTGCGCGACCGGTGCGCACCAGCACGCTCGGAGTGAAGGTCGGCTTCTCGGCATCGCCGTTCCATCCCCAGCGCGGGCCTGGGCCATCGCCATGCTGGATGCGGTGCGGCTCGTCGCATCCCGGGCACCACCACATCAGGCCGTTGCCAGAGGTGTTGCGCAAGATCGGCGAGAGCAGGCCCATCACGCGCCCCCCTGCGGCTTCGGCTCCGTCGATTCCTTGAGCTTCAGCAGGCCGCCGATGCCGATGGCCAGCGCCGCGACGCCGGCGCCAAAGGCCGTCATGTCGAAGGGCTGGCCCTTCCAGACGACGACGTAGACCTGCAAGCCCAGGCCGACCACCAGCGCCAGCGCACCGCCGACGCGGCCGATGTCCCAGGTCTCGCCGTCCAGGCCGGTCAGCAGGTGCTTGGTGAACGTGCCCATGGTCAGCCCTCCAGCGTCTTGCCAGCCCTGAAGTCGGCTAGGGTCAGGCCGCCCGTGTACTGGCAATGCGCCAGCTCGCGGAACGTCACCCAGCGGCCGGCCCACTCCAGCCCCACGGACTCGGCGATCTCGCCGCAGCGCTTGAACAGCAGCAGGTCATCCCAGCGCGCCTTTCCGCCCACCAGCGGCACGAAGTCGAAGGCGACGCGCCAGTTGTGGAAGGACTCGCCGCCGCGGGCGTTCGTGACCTTGGCGCCCGGCGCCGTGCGGCCTTGGGCGTACAGCGCGTTCTGCGACTCGTGGTCGCGGTAGGTGCTGGTGACCAGCACGTCGATGCCCTGCGCGGCGCAAGCGTCAAGGAATGCTTGACACTTGGCCTGCACGGGCGGCAGGAGGTCGGTGAGCAGGCGGCTGGAGATCATGGCGTCGGCCCTTTCAGCTTCAGCATCGCCAGCAGCGCAGGCAGCCCGCCCACGCTGTAGACCAGGATGAGCACCACCACGCCGGCCAGTGCCTTGTCGAACGCCCACTTGATGGTGCCCATGACCCAGCCGCCGGCCGCTTGCTCCGCACTCTTGCGCATGCCCTGGCGCATGGCGGCCCAGGTGTTGGGGTCGCCGACCGCGGCCACGATGCCCTGAGCCACCATGGCCGGCACGTGGCGCTCCAGCTGGTCGAACTTGCCGCTCAGTTCCTGGATCTGGACCGTCACCTGCTCGGTGGCCTTCCACACCATGTCGAGCCGGGCCTCGTGCTCGGCCGCCAGGTCGTCGGCCTGGTCTTGGCGGCGGTGCATTTCGTGCAGTTCGGTGTCTTGCGCGCGGCGGTGCGGCGCGGCGGGCGGGCTCATCTCGGCACCCCGCTACGCGAAGGCTGCGTTGGCGGCCACCAGCGCGACGCCACCCGCTACGGTGGCCAGCAGATCGAGCCAGTCCCAGCGCGTGCCCTGGATGAACAGATTCCACGTCTCGCGGGCGATGCCGGACAGCGCGGCCAGGGTGAGCGCAGCGCCGGGCCCCACGGAGATGAGGCCCACGGCCGCGGCTACGGCGCCCGCCGCAGCGTGCAGCATCTTGTCGCTGACGATCTCGGCAGGCGGCTTCGGGTCCGGCATCAGTCTTCCTCGTACATGCGGGCGTCATAGGATGCTAGGGATACGCCCACCGTCCGATCCGAAGCCGGCGCCGTCTCCGTCACCACGAAGAGCCCGGCGGCCTGCATCTCGGCCTCGGTGAGCCCCACGGCGAAGGCGTAGCGGCTGCCGAGCTGGCGCGTGGCACTGCGCACGAACGCGCCGACGGGGACCGCGCTGGCCAGCACCACCTGGTTCGCCGCCGCCCCAGGCGTGCACACGATGGGTGTGCCCAGGTAGAGGCCGTCGACGCCGGTCAGCAGAATGCGGCCGGTGACCTCGCTCTTCCAGTCCAGCGGCTCGCTGGTGGTGAGCGTGTCCGAGCCGCTGTCGATGGCCAGCACCTCGCCGGCCTGCAGCCCGTCGTCGCCGGCGAAATCGTTCGGGTCCACCCAGCGCACCAGAGAGCCGACACCGAGCTGCCCAGCATCGGCGAGCGCCACGTCCTGCACGCTGGTGCGGGAGTACAGCAGGCGCCGAGCCTCCAGGTGCGCGCGGTTCGCGGCCTGCGTGGTGGTGGCGCACCCGGGCATCTTGACCTTCAGCGGGTTGGACGACGTCGCCACCGTGACCGCGCCGCTGGCGATGCTCAGCCGGACATAGGCCTTCTTCGCCTGGGTGGTCTCGTCGGTGTACTCCACCTCGATGCCGTCGTGCGAGGCCGGCAGGTGCGCGGCGTAGCTGATGGTCGAGTCGCCGGCGGCGGCCAGGTTGCGGTAGTCGAGCTGCAGTTCGGGGAAGGCCCGCGCCTCGTCGCGCGTCACGGTCCACTTCGTGCCGCTGCGCCACAACACGCAGCGCGCGGTGTCGGCGATGCGCTGCATGCGCTCGCCCAGGCTGGCGTCGGCATCGTCCAGGCTGCCGTCGAAGCGCAGCAGGGCACTCGTCTCGCCCAGCGCGGTGTTGATCGCCGCCAGCGCCGTCGTGTCGAGCTGCGCGATGTCCTCGCCGGCCACGCACCACAGGTGCGCAAGCGCACGGGCGAAGTTGCGCGAGGCGCCCAATGTGGTGGCGCTCAGCGTGCGCACGTGCCGCGTCCAGCGCGCATTGAACTTGCGCTCGGGCTGGCCGGCGCCGTTGTCGATGGCCTTGCTCACCACCTTGATGACGGTCACGCCCGGCAGCGTCTTGGTCGCATAGGTGCGGGTCGCGAACAGCGCCTCCAGCGTGGCCACGTCGTCGCCGTTGCCGGTCGACGCGCTCGTGCGCTCGAAGCTGATGCGGTAGCGGCCCAGGCCGGCGGCCGGCACGATCTTGCGCGTGTAGAACTTCGCGTCGAAGGTGTCGGCGGTGAAGTTGTACGTCTGGGTCTCGTCGGTGGCCGGGATCGGGTCGCCGGCCCCGTCCACCTGTTCCCACGTCACGTCGATGTCGACGGACCACTTCAGGCCGCGCAGGAAGACGATGTTGAACTGGATGCCGTCGCCATCCGCCGGCAGCACGTAGGGGCCCTTCGTGACGCTGGTCGTCGACGTGCTGCCCAGCAGCAGGAAGGTGGCCGTGAAGGGCCCGTCGGCGTAGTTCAGCGTGGTGTTGTCGAAGCGGAAGGTGACGTAGCTGCCGCTGGTGCTGTAGCTCAGCAGGGGCAGCGTGGCCGGGAAGTAGGCGTTGCTGTAGCCGGGCAGCAGCTGGATCTCGACATCGGCGACGCCGACCTGGGTCTTCAGGAAGTCCCACACCGGGCCATCGACGAACGTGAAGTCGATCTTCGTGTCGGCTAGCGCGGTGACGACGGAGCCGGTGCGCTCGATGTAGTCCGAGGTCGGCACGTCGATGTTCAACTCGATGTTGTCGACCTGCGGGCTCTTGAAGGGCTCGACGACGTCGGCGAGCGTGGTGTCGTTGAGCTCGGGGTAAGCCGACGGCGACGTGTCCGGATAGAACGGCAGGAAGGTGGCGCCGCCGACGTCCTCGATGGGGGTGTCGGCGTACTGCACGTCCTCCAGCGTGCCCAGGCCGCGGCTCACGCACAGCCACTCGGTGACGTGCCGCACGTTGTCGATGTACTCCACCAGCGACGGCTGAATCAGGTCGGGCCACACGCGGCGGTAGCCGTAGACATCGGGGATGGCCTGGTAGGCGCGGGCGATGTTCGTCTGTCCGGTCAGCGCGTTGTTCGGGCTGTCCTTCGCCGTGGGCAGGCCGGGGATCTTGGGGAGCTGGGTGTACGTGTAGACGGCCAGCGCGGCCACGCCGATGAGGGCCCACGTCACGGGGTCCAGGCCCGCCGGGCGGCGCACCAGCATGATGGTGTCGCCCTCGCGCGGCGGCGCGTCGAGTCGCGCGTCGGTGAGCGGGTCCACGCGCTGGCCGTTGATGCGCAGTTCGCAGTCACCGCCACCGCTGGGCAGGATGCGCTCGATGTTCGCCTGCAGGCTGGCGCCCGCGTCCAGTTCCATCAGGTGGCGGCCGGTGATGCCGGCGGGGTCGTGCAGCAGGATCAGGTGCATGGTGCGTACCGGTAGAAGCGCAGATCGGGGTACAGGCGCCGCATGGCGTCCAGGCGCGTCACGCGCACGCTGCCGGCCTCTGGCCTGGGGTGGCCCTCCTGCGCGTGCAGCACGTGGCTGGCGTCGATCAAGATGCCGCAGTGCGCGGGCGCGCCCTCCACCCACGCCATGAATCCGCACGCGCCAGGCTCGGGCTCGCACTCTTGCCAGCCGGTGGCAGCGCTGAAGCCGGTGGCGATGTCGGTCTGAGGCACCTGGCCCAGGTCGATGCCGTGCACCTCGCGCCAGTAGAGGACGACCAGGCCGAAGCAGTCGCAAGCGGTCCAGTCGCTGCGCCAGCGCCGCCACGGCAGGCCGACGGCGCGGGCTGCGAACTCTGCCGGGGTCATCTACTAGACGAGCTCGAGGCCCGTGAATACGTCGGGCTGATAGACCGGCGCCACCGCGCGCCGCAGCGGGTTGTCGAGCGTGGCCTGCACCTGCACCTGCGTCGTGCTGAAGCCGATCCCGCCCTGGTCGGCGGCGTACAGATCCCACGTCACTTTGGGCGCGTCGGTCTCGGCCAGCCACACGGCGTAGGTGATGGCGATGGGCTCACGAGAGCCGGCCGCCGCGATCAGCGCCAGCTGCTGCTTGAACTGCCGGCCCACCACCTGGCGCGGGAAGGCGATGGTCATGCGGGGCCGCTCGCCGCCCTTCTGCGCCGGGGGCTTGATCGTCATCGGCGCCGGCGTGTAGCTGTTGCCGCCCAGCGTGACCGCGGCGAACTTGTTCGCCACCAGCCGGAAGGGCGCCGTGAACTCGGGGTGTTCGAAGGTGACGGTCTCGTAGACCGCGCCCGGGTTCTTCGTGCTCCAGAACTCGCGCTTGTCCATGGGTCAGTAGGCCGCGATGAACTGGCCGATGTCCTGGTAGCCGAAGGCCGTCGGGTGGATGCCGTCCGACTCGGTGAGCGCCGGGTCCATGAATCCGCCGGACAGCAGGGGCTGCATGATGTTGATCGCCACATCAACGTTCGTCAGGCCCGGCATGTAGGCCGTCCACCAGTTCAGGCCGTAGTCGCGCAGGTCGGGCGTCGGGGTGTTGTCAGCGCCCGCCGCGGTGCCGTACATCGCATTCAGCAGCACGCAGGCCGCACCGGCGCCGTCGATGGCGGTCACCGCGCTCTGGATGTTCGTCGTGCGCGTGGCCAGGCTCACCGCTGCCGCCTCGTCATTGCTGCTGGCGTGAAGGAAGACGACGCGGGGCTCGTGGTCGAGCACATCGGCGGTGATGCGCGACGCGATCTGCGCGGAGGTGTTCGAGCCCACGCCCTTGTTGATGATGAGATTGTTCCGCAGCGAGCCGTACAGCTGCGCGTGGTACTGCCAGGTGTTCGTGCCGTTCGTGAGGCTCAGCGCGGGGTCCGGGTTGAACAGCGTCGCGCCGGCGCAGATGCTGTCGCCGATGCTCATCACGTTGGGCTTGCACAGCGTCAGGAAGTCCACCTCGATCCAGGTGTTCGTGGGCGAGTTGGAGGTGATCGCGCACTGGATCTGCGTGGCGGTGAACCAGTCCGTCGCGGCGCGCGCCTTGAAGCGCCACTTCCCGGACTGCTTGACGTAGAGGTTCACCACGCCGAACTTGTCGTCGTAGTGCAGCGCGAACTCGATGGCCGTCGTGTCGTAGGACCACGCCTCAAGGGCCCCGCCGACGTTGCGCGTGCCGGTGGTGCCCACGACCGCCACGTGGCCGTCGTAAGAGGTGTTCCCGGTCGATGATCCGACCCACAGGCCGAGCTCGTACAGGCCGTTCAGGAACCAGATCACGCCGATGTTGTTGGCCCCGACCGACATTCGGACCTTGCCATAGAGGATGTAATCCTTGTCGGTGCCTGTGAAGGTCACGGCCTTGGTCATGCTGGCCGAGGTTCCCAGGCCTGCGGTCTTGGTGAGCCGCAGGTAGCTGGACGCCACGCTCATCGTGCCATTCAGGGCGGTCCAGCCGGTGGTGGCCGTGCCCTCATCGTTGAAGGTGGCGTTGTCGTCGGCAATGGTGGGCAGCGACAGAGAAGGCGGCACTCCGGTGGCGCCGGTGAAGCCGACGGCATTCGTCCACAGCTTGGCGCAGTAGACATCCTCGCGCACGAACACGACGTCGCCGAAGGCCGTGGTGTCGTCCTTCAGGCCGCTGACGATGCCCGTGGCTGCGTCCAGGGTGAGACCGGTCGGCAGGGTGCCGCTGTGCACGCGGTAGGTGTACGGGCCGACGCCGCCGGTGAAGTACGCGGCCAGGGCCAGCGTGAAGGCGAAGCCGACGTAGAACGTCTGGTCGGCGATGGGGCCGGTGAAGGTGGCGCTGTAGGCCGTGGTGGCGTCGCTGGGGATGACCTGCGCGCGGGCCATGATCGTCGCGCGGTAAGTCCAGAGGTCGCCCTCCTCGGTGCAGTCCAGCAGGCCGTCGGGCAGGAAGCGGCACGTGTGGTCGAGGTTGCCGAACTCCGTGCGGATCGGCAGCGTGAACTCCAGGACGCCGCGCTCCAGGTCCTGCACGAACCACATCTGGAAGCGGCGCGCGTCGCAGGTGTCGAAGCGGAAGGTCACGTCCCAGAAGACCGGCGTGTCGGTGCCCGTGGCCTCGGCGTAGCCGTAGCCGCGGCGGGGCTCGTGCATGGCGAAGGCGGCCGGCTGGCGGCGACTCTTCCCGATGCGGAGGATGTTGCGGAGGTCGAAGGGGTAGGCGACGGGCACGGCGTCCTCACTGAGGCAGATGGACCCAGGCGCGGCGCGCAGGGTGTCGGGTCGCTGGGGCCGACTGCATCCGACAAGCGCGCCGAGGATGGCGGCGCAGAGAAGGCGGCGGCGGGCGGGCGGCGTCGGAAGGCTCTCGGGCATGTGGGCAGGCCTCGGTGTTCAGGGCCTGGCTCAAGCTACGGAGAGGAATTCG
>CAZBUU010000228.1:0-7509 GCA_964495125.1 uncultured Rubrivivax sp. | reverse complement strand
GGCATCGAAGTCCGCATCAGCCAGGGCAGCGAGGTCACGCTGAGCGGCACGCAGACGGTGCAGATTCGCGCCAGCCGCATCGCCAAGATCGACACCTCGTCGGCCACCTCGGCCGCGGTGTTCACGGCCAAGGACCTGGAGCGACTGCCGGTCGCCGGCAACGTCGGCGCCATCATCCAGCTGGCCCCGAACACCACCCGCGGCGACGCGCGCTACGGCGGCGCCGGCGCGCCGGCCTTCGGTGGCTCGTCGGCCTCCGAGAATGCCTTCTACATCAACGGCTTCCCGGTGACGACGCTGCTCACGCAAGTGGGCTTCTCGCAATTGCCCTTCAACTCCATCGGCCAGGCTCAGGTGCTGACCGGGGGCTACGGTGCCGAATTCGGCCGTTCCACCGGTGGCGTGGTGAACATCATCACCAAGCGCGGCAGCAACGAGTGGGAAGTCGGCGGCCAGATCTCCTTCGAGCCGCGCCGCACGCGCGCGAAGGAGAAGAACATGTACTACGAGCCGAACGGCACGCTGAACGGCAACAACGTGGCCGGCAGCACCTGGAACGGCGTGCTGCGCGTCTACAACGCCGACAACGAGCAGGACCGCACCATCATCGGCGCTTACGCTGGCGGCCCGCTGATCAAGGACAAGCTGTTCTTCTTCGGCTCCTTCGAGCAGACCCGCACCAACCGCGACAGCGTGCGCCTGGCCAACGCCTCGGCCACCTACAACAACACGGCCGCCACCAACGCCGCCGCCTGGGAAGAGCGCCAGATCACCATCCCGCGCTACCTGCTGAAGTTCGACTGGGCGATCACCGACAACCACACGCTCGAATACACCCGCGTGTACGACAAGGTGAAGGATGACCGCAAGTATTCCGGCTTCAACTACGCCACCCTCACCCGCAACGGCGTGCAGTCGGGCGGCGCGAACTACGTCAACTGGGGCCCCACCCCCGTGGCGGCGGCGCAGGGCGCCACCGTAGACATCGTCAAGTACACCGGCTACCTCACCGACAACCTCACGGTCACCGCCCTGGTCGGCCGCACCAGCACGCCGCACAGCCTGAAGCCGGTCGGCTACAACCCGGCCTTCCCGCAGGTGGCCATCACAGCGCCGGCGCCCGGCATCACCTACGTCAACAACCAGACGATCGCCGGCAACCTGCTGGTCGAAGGTGCCTTCGACAAGAACAGCGGCAAGCGCTTCGACGTCGAGTACAAGCTCGGCTCGTCGCACAAGCTGCGCGCCGGCCTGGACTACAACACCATCAAGTCCTACTCCGGCCAGGCCACGGCGGGCGGTTCGCTCTACACCTACGCGCAGACCAACCCGGCCGTGCCGCTGGACACCAAGACGGCGGCCACCAACACCGTCGCCGGCAACGCGCTGGCGCAGTTGGGCTACTACGTCGCGCGCAACGTCACCTCCACCGGCTCGCGCCCGACGGTGGACCAGCAGGCGCAGTACATCGAAGACCAGTGGCAGGTCACCAAGGACTTGCTGCTCATCCTCGGCCTGCGCAATGAGGGCTTCAACAACAAGAACGGCGACGGCCAGTCCTACATCAAGCTCAGCAAGCAGCTGGCTCCGCGCCTGGCCGCCACCTGGGACCTGAAGGGCGATGCATCGTCGGTGTTGAAGGGCACCTTCGGGCGCTACCACGTCCCGGTGCCCACCAACGTCGCCATCCGCGGCGCCGGTTCCTCGCTGGTGGCCCAGCAGAACTTCGTCTACACCGGGGTGGATCCCGCCACCGGCGCGCCGACGGGCACCACGGCCATCAGCCCGCTGTATTCCAACAACAACGAGCTGGGCCAGGCACGTGACCCGCGCGAGGTGGCGGCCAAGGACATCAAGGGCAACTACCAGGACGAGCTGACCCTCGGCATCCAGCAGGCGGTCGCACGTGGCTGGGTGGCCGGCGCCAAGTTCACCTACCGCTCGCTCAAGACGGCCATCGACGACCATTGCGATCCCCGCCCGTTCGTGGCCTGGGGCAATCGCAATGGCGTCGCGAATGCCGACAACTTCGAGAGCCTTTACCACTGCGCGCTGTTCAACCCGGGCCTGGACAACCGGTTCACGCAAGACCTGAACGGGGACGGCACGCTGGAGAACATCTACCTGACGGCCGCCGAACTGGGCTTCCCGAAGGTCAAGCGCACCTACACCGCGCTCGACCTCGAACTGGAGCATCCGTTCGACGGCAAGTGGTGGGGCAAGGTGACGTACACGCTGTCGCGCAACGCCGGCAACACCGAAGGCCAGCTGCTGTCCGACATCGGCCAGGGTGACGTCTCGACGACGCAGGCCTTCGACTTCCCCGAGTTCTCGGTGAACTCCAACGGCCTGCTGCCGAACGACCGCAAGCACCAGCTGAAGCTTTTCGGCTTCTACCAGGCCACGCCCGAGTGGGGCTTCGGCGGCAACATGACCTTCGCCAGCGGCCGTCCGCGCAACTGCATCGGCAACGCCCCGACCAGCGCGGCGAACTCCGACCCGTTCGTCCAGGGCGGTGTGGTCAACAACTACGCCGGCTATGGCTCGGCCTACTTCTTCTGCCGCGGTGTGGCCGCGCCGCGGGGTTCGCTGGGTCGCCTGTCGGCGGAGTTCAACGTCGACCTCGGTCTGAAGTACTCGCCGCAGTGGATGCCGGGCCTGTCGTTGAAGGCGGACTTCTTCAACGTCTTCGACCGCCAGGTCGGCGAGGTCATCGAAGAGCGCTTCAACGCCGCCGGCGGCTCGAGCCTGGTGCGCAACACCTACGGCGCGATCGTGGGCTACAGCGCCCCTCGTTCGGCGAAGTTCACCATCGCCTACGACAAGAAGTTCTGACGCCTCCGGGGCGGCCCGACGCCGCCCCGCAGACGGGAACGAAGAAGGCCCCGGGCTCATCACCCGGGGCCTTTTCCTTTTGCAGCGGCCGCCGCGGCGCTACCAGCCGATCAGCGCATTGCGCCCGTCCACGAACAGCTGCGCCTTGCGTCCCACCGGCAGCGTCACCTTCGGGTGCACGTGGCCGAACGGCAGCCCGGTAAGCACCGGCACCGTGGTCGCCTGCCGCAATTGCGCGACGGCCTGCCTGAGCCCGTAGCCGCGGTCCAGCGGCGACGGCTTCCAGGCACTGAAGGCGCCCAGCACCACGGCCTTCTGCCGTTCGATGACGCCGGCCTGCAGCAGCTGCAGCAGCCCGCGCTCGACGCGGTAGGGGTGCTCGTTGACGTCTTCCAGGAACAGGATGCCGCCGGTGATGCGCGGCCAGTGCGGTGTGCCGAGCAGCGAAGAAACCATGCACAGGTTGCCGCCCCACAGGCGCCCGTTCACGGCCACGCCGTCGAAGCCGGCTTCGGTGCGAAAGCCCACGGCCTCCAGCGAGCCGTCCATGGCTTCGACGAAGCAGTCGCGCGTCACCTCGTCCACGCCGCCGGCCTCTTCCGTGCGGCTGAAGTCGTCGATGGCCATGGGGCCGGCCCAGCTGTCGGCGCCGGTGTGCGCCAGCAGGCCCAGCTGCAGCGCGGTGAAGTCGCTGTGCCCGACCCAGCGCGTGCCCTGCTCCACGCTGCGCGCGAGCAACGGCCAGTCAATGCCGTCGAGCAGCCGCGTGAGGCCATAGCCACCGCGCGTGGCCATGGCGACCGAAGGCGCCGCCAAGGCCACGCGGTGCAGGGCCGCCAGGCGCGTGGCGTCGCTGCCGCCGAAGCGCTGCCGGCGCGCCTGCGCGTCCGTGTCGAGCGCCACCTGGAAGCCCAGGCCCGCGAGACGGCGGGCCGCCAGTCGAAGCGCCGCGGCCTGGGGCACCACGCCGGATGGCGTGAAGAGGGTCAGAGAACTCACGGGGTCAGCGCCCTTCCGGATCGTGGTGAGGCAGCTCGACGGCGTCACCCGCGGGGATCGGCGCGTCCTCGGCTTCCGGCTCAGCCGCCGTGCCCGCAGCTGCCTCGCGTTCGGCCTTCTGCTGCGCGCGCCGCTCGGCGAAGAACTGCTTGAGCAGCGCGCCGCAGGCGTCGGCCATCAGGCCACCTTCCAGCGCCGTGTGGTGGTTGAGCTGCGGCAGCTCGAAGAGGTTGAGCACCGAGCCGGCGGCGCCGGTCTTGGGGTCGGCGGCGGCGAAGACCACACGCTTGAAGCGCGCATGCATCAGCGCCATGGCGCACATGGCGCAGGGTTCCAGCGTGACGAAGAGCTCGCAGTCGGGCAGGCGGTAGTTCTCGGCCAGCGAAGCGGCGTGGCGCAGCGCCACGATCTCGGCGTGGGCCGTGGGGTCGTGCGTGGTGATGGGGCGGTTGTAGCCGGTGGCCACGACCTGCGGGCCGTCGGGCGTGGGCCGCACGATCACCGCGCCGACCGGCACCTCACCCACCAGCCAGGCGTTGTGGGCCTGGTCCAGCGCCAGGCGCATGGCTTGTTCGTCGGCAGGGGTGAACATCGGCCGCGATTGTGCCGCGCCGCGTCAGGTGGCCGGCAACTCGACCAGGAACTCGGCCCCGCCGCCCGGCGCCGGGCCCACCGTCATGCGGCCGCCGTGCTGCTCGACGATGCCGTAGCTGATGGACAAGCCCAGGCCCGTGCCCTTGCCCACCGGCTTGGTGGTGAAGAAGGGGTCGAAGACCCGCGGCAGGTGCTCGTCCGGAATGCCAGGTCCGTTGTCGGAGAAGCGCAGGCGCAGCCACTCGGCGTCCTGTTCAAGCGCGATCAGCAGCCGCCCGTCGGGCAGGGTGGCGCAGGCGTCGGCAGCGTTCTGGATCAGGTTCATCAGCACCTGGAGCAGCTGCCCGCTGCTGCCGCTGGTGATGCAGGGGCCGGCCGGTGGCTGCCACTCGACGCGAAAACCCGGCGCCGCGCCCTTCTTCATCCAGTGGATGGCGCGGTCCACGACGCCCACCATGTCCACGGGCGCCCGGTCTTCGCGGTCGACCACGGAGAAACGCTTGAGCGCGCTGACGATGTCGGCCGTGCGCTGGGCACCTTCGCTCATGCCCTCGATCAGCGAAGGCAGGTCGGCCAGCAGCGCGTCGATGCGCAACTGGGCGCGCAGCGGCGCCAGGGCCGGCGCGCCGGGCCCGGCATGCGCGGCGCCCAGGTACTGCGACAGCCGCCCCGCGTACTTGCGCAGCGCGTCGACGTTGCCGAGCAGGAAGCTGATGGGGTTGTTCAGCTCGTGCGCCACGCCGGCCACCAGGCGGCCCAGCGAAGCCAGCTTCTCCGAATGCAGCAGCTGCTGCTGGGTGCGCTTGAGCGCCTCGTGCGCTTCGCGGAGGTCATGGTAGGCCCGCTTGAGCTCGCCCAGCGGCCGGCCGACGAAGACGTGGCCGATGCGCCGCCCGTTGCTGTCCACGCGGGCGCTGCAGTTGAACTCCACCGGCACCTTGGGCGCCGCCGGGCCCTGCAGTTCCACCTCCAGCGTGGCCGAGTCCTGGCGCGTCAGCACGGCCCGCTGGGCGCGCGCCAGCTTCTCGCGCGAAACGGCGTCGGCCATCAGCTCGGCCAGGGCCGTGCCCTGCAGTTCGGCGTCGCTGCGGCCCACCAGGGCACACAGCGAGGCATTGGTCTGTTCGACGCGGCCTTCCAGGTCGGCGGCCACCAGCACGTCGCTCATCGACGCCAGCAGGCCATAGATGAACTGCTGGCTCTGCTCCAGCGCCGCGTTCTTCTCCTCCAGCGCCACCTCGTCGGCGATGAGCTGGGAGTACACCTCGTCCATCTTGCCGATGACGGCCATCCAGGTGGCGTCATCGACGACGGCGCCGGGTTCGGCCACACGGGCCGGCAAGGGCGGGCGGGACTTCTTCATCGGCGACGGCGGTGGCGCGCTCAGTGCACGGTGCAGACCATACACGGGTCGAAGGAGCGCACGATGTGCTGCACCGCCAGCGGCGTGGCTTCTCCGGGTTCCACCGGCGTGCTCGCCAGCGCGGACTCCAGGGCACCGGGCACCCCGGCGGCATCGCGCGGCGAGAAGTTCCACGTGGTGGGCGCCACGATCTGGTAGTTGGCCAGCCGGCCGCGCTCGATGCGCAGCCAGTGGCCCAGGGCGCCCCGCGCCGCTTCGGCCAGGCCCACGCCGGTGGCTTCCTCAGGCAGGGCCACGCGGGCATGGAAGGGCTCGCGGGGGACCAGCGCGCCCAGGGTCTCCTCCATCAGCACCACGAGCGCCGACAACTCCAGCAGACGCGCCAGCACGCGCGTGTGCACGGTGCCGCCGCAACGGCGCACCGCTTCGCGCAGCAGCGGGTGGCCGCCGACCAGCGCGCGCGCCAACGCACCGGTCTCCACCACCTGCCCGGCCAGCCGCGGCGCCTTGTTCCAGGTGTAGGCGGCCGGCTTGTCGGGTTCGGGCTGCGTGAGGCCGTCGAAGGGGTGGCGCGGGCCGCGGCCGCCGGCGGACATCCAGGCCGAGGCGGCGTCTTCGGTGATGGCGGCGAGATCCAGCGTCCGCAGGCGCCCGGCCTGGCCTTCCCAGACCCCCTGGCCGACGCGCAAGCGGCCGTCGGGCTGCGGCCAGCCGCCGTAGCTGAGCCAGCGCTCCGGCCCACGGCCGAGGCGGTCCATGCCGGTGTCGGCCGAGATCGTGAGCCACAGGCGCAGGTCGCCCCTTGACGGGTCCTGGACCCGCCAGCGCTCCAGCGCGGCCTCGCTGTCCAGCGCCAGCACGTCTTCGATCGCATCGCCGCCCAGCAGCACGGCCTCGACGAAGGCGCGGAACTCGCGCACCTGCGTCAGCAGGCGCAGGCGCTCGGCGGCATCGATGGCGCGCGCGCTGCCGCCCGGCACGATGCTGTGGGTGTGCGGCCATTTGCCGCCCAGCGTGCCCATCAGTTCGAACCAGCGCTGCCGCGCCGACAGCGCCCGCCGCACATGCTCGCCGCTCAGCGTGGCGAAGCGCCGCTGCACCTCGCCGTACCAGGCGCGGCCCGCGTAGGCAGGCCGCGTGAAGTCGGGCATGAAGAACAGGTAGAAGTGCGACAGGTGGTCGGCCGCGTTCTCGCAACCGAGCATCAGGTTGGTGGCGTGCAGGCCGTTGGGCGGGGGGCGCTGGCCCGCCGCATCGGCCAGCGCCCGCGCGGCGGCCACCGACTGCGAAACGGAACAGATGCCGCAGATGCGGGGCACGATGGTCATGGCGTCATGCGGCTCGCGGCCCGCCAGCATCTGCTCGAAGCCGCGGTACATCGGCGAGACGACCTGCGCCGACACCACCCGGCCGTGCTCCACGTCCAGCCGCACTTCGAGGTCGCCCTCGACGCGATTGAAGGGGCCGACGACGAGGCGGCTCATCGGTGGCGCCCGGCCGCACCAGGCCACCGAACGCCCCCCCGGGGGACTGCGAGCGTGCGCGAGCTGGGGGGCATCACTTCAGCCGCGTGCGCTTGACGGCGGGCGGCACGACGACGTGGTCGGCCGCCGCGTTCTCCTTCACGCGCCGCGGCGTGGCGCTCTTGGCCAGCGAGGCCAGGGCCACGAACCAGGCCTTGGGCATGTCGGTGGGCAGGCCGATGGGGATGCCGGCCA
>CAZBUU010000227.1:0-7547 GCA_964495125.1 uncultured Rubrivivax sp. | reverse complement strand
CACCGGCGACAGTAGTGGAGTGGCATATTCGTGCCTGGTGGTCGCAGTTGTTACTCCCCCAGAGGGTCATCCACTTTCTGAGGAGGTATCCCTGCTCGTTGTTGCTCTTGCACGAACCGACGATGAAGATGCTGTCAGGGCCGCTTTCCTTGCGCAGCTCGAGCATCTTGGCGCTGATTTCCGTCAGCGCGTCGTCCCAGGAGATGCGCTCGTACTTGCCGTTGACGAGCTTCATCGGGGTCTTCAGGCGGTACTCGCCGTGCGCGTTGTCGCGCAGCGCAGCCCCCTTGGCGCAATGCGAACCCATGTTGATGGGTGAGTCGAACACCGGCTCCTGGCGAACCCACACGCCGTTCTCGACGACCGCGTCCACCGCGCAACCCACCGAGCAGTGCGTGCAGACCGTGCGCTTGACCTCGACCTTGGCGCCGCCGGCCGCCGCGGGCGCATCGGCCGCCTCGGCCTTGCGCACCAGCGAGAGCTGGGAGACAGCCATGCCGGCCCCGAGGCCGAGCCCGGAACGGCGCAGGAACTTGCGTCGGTCCATCGTGGGTATGGCGCGGGACAAGCCTCGCGCCAGGCCGTCGACCAGCGAGCGGGACGACGAAGTCGCCCCCTCACCTGTCGACTTGCGTGTCAAGAGCATAGGGCCTCCTGGGGTAAGACCGGATGAAGGTGGAAGGTCATGGGCGGGCGGCGATCAGATGCGCGCCGTGGCGTAGTACTGCTTGACGTGGTCGGTGAGCTGGTAGCCCCCGGTCTCGGTGGCAGGCTTGGCCTCGGCCGTCTGCACCGGGGCCTTGGGCGTGCCCGGCAGCACGGCGGCCACGGCGGCCAGCGCACCGACGGTGCCCGCGCCGGCGAACAGGGTTCGACGGCTGAGGGGGGCGGGGGAAGATTGGCTCATCGGACGAACTCCAGGCTGTGGGACCCATGCAAGGGCCGACATATACGCCCTCTATTAACCTACATGGGAAACCCTGATTCAATCGGGCTGACCCTATCACAGTGCGACAACTCGTCGCATCGCGGTAGATCAAGGTCTGGCCACGGCCGCCATAATTCCGGCGCTTCCCCTCCTCAGCACGCCCGTCGCCGTGATCATCGGAACCGCAGGACATATCGACCACGGCAAGACCTCGCTCGTCAAGGCGCTGACCGGCGTCGACGCCGACCGCCTGAAGGAAGAGAAGGAACGCGGCATCACGGTGGACCTGGGCTTCGCCTACAAGCCGCTGCCCGACGGCGACGTGCTGGGCTTCGTCGACGTGCCCGGGCACGAGAAGCTCGTGCGCAACATGCTGGCGGGGGCCACCGGCATCGACCACGTTCTGCTGGTTATCGCCGCCGACGACGGGCCCATGCCGCAGACGCGCGAGCACCTGGCCATCCTGCACCTGCTGGGCCTGGGTCGCGGGGTCGTGGCGCTGAGCAAGTGCGACCTGGTCACCCCCGAGCGGCTGGCGCAGGCGCGCGCCGAGGTCCGCAACCTGCTGGCCGGCAGCGCGCTGGCGGACGCGCCCATCCTGCCGGTGTCGTCAGTAACGGGCGAAGGCATTGCCGAACTCGAAGCCCACCTGGTCGCCGCACGCATGCCCATGCTGGCAGGCGGCCAGGCCGGGCAGTTCCGGCTCGCCGTCGACAGAAGCTTCACGCTGGCCGGCGTGGGGACGGTGGTCACGGGCACCGCGGTCTCGGGGAAGGTGGCCGTCGGCGACAAGCTGCTGGTTTCGCCCCGAGGAATGGAAGTTCGCGTGCGGGGCATCCACGCGCAGAACCGCCAGGCCACGGGCGGCCAGGCCGGCCAGCGGCTGGCCCTCAACCTGGCCGGCGTGGAGAAGGGCGACCTGCGTCGCGGCGACTGGGTGCTGGCCGAGCCCCTGCACGCGCCGACCCAGCGCCTGGACGTGCGCCTGCATGTGCTGGCCGGCGAAGCCCGGCCGCTGGCACACTGGACGCCGGTGCACCTGCACCTGGGCGCCGAGGACGTGGGCGCCCGGGTCGTGCTGCTGGAGGGCGACGCCGTGGAGCCGGGTCGGTCTGCGCTGGTGCAACTGGACCTGGAACGCCCCATCGGCGCGCTTCACGGCGACCGCTTCATCCTGCGCGACCAGTCCGCCCTGCGCACCCTGGGCGGCGGTGCCGTGATCGATGCCTTTCCCCCGGCCACCCGCCGTCGCCGCGCGCAGCGGCTGGCGGCGCTGGCCGCACTGGAGCAGCCGACGGCAGCCCAAGCCCTGGCGGCATCGCTGGCCCAGGAGCCCCCCGGCGGCGTCGACGCGCAGGCCTTCGCCACGCTGTGGAACCTGGGCGAGGCCGAGCGCCGCGCGCTGCTGGCCGGCGTGGCCCATCGCAGCATCGTCGATGCCGGCCGCGAGCTGCTCTTCGCGACCGGCCAGATCGAACGTTATGCCGCTGCGGTGAGCGCGCACCTGGCCGCCTTCCACCGCAAGCAGCCCGACAGCCCCGGCGTCAGCCAGGACCACCTGCAGCGCGGCGTGCGCGACAAGCCGGCAGGCGCCGTCTTCGCGCTGCTGCTGCGCCAGCTGGTGAAGGAAGGTGCGCTCAAGCGCAGCGGGCCGCACCTCGCGCTGGCCTCGCACGACCCTTCTCTGCAGGGTGCGGAGAAACACCTGTGGGAACGCCTGAAGCCCTGGCTCGACGAAGGTGGCATCCACCCGCCGCGCCTGAGCGACATGCTGCTGCGCGACCGCACGCTCCGCAAGGATCAGGTGTTGCGCGTGCTGCAGCGGCTGCAGCGCATGGGCGCCGTGCACGCGGTGGGCGCCGAGTACTTCATCCAGACGACGCACCTCGTGCAGCTGGCCGTGCAGGCCCATGCGCTGGCCGAGGCCGACGAGCACAGGCGCCTGAACGTCAAGGAGATGCGCGAGGCCACGGGCATCAGCCGGCATCTGTCGGTGCCCTTGGTAGAGTACTTCGATCAGATCGGCCTGACCCAGCGCGACGCGGTGGGGCGCCACTTCCGGCGCGATCCGCGCAAGGTGTTCGATGGCTGAACAGGTCTGAAAGGGAGGAGGATCGTCCCCCGGTGGGGCGTCCGGTCTGCAAAACCGGGTGGGGTTGCTCCGCAGTCCCAGGTGGGTTCGACTCCCACCCTCCTCCGCCAGCCGGCCGGCCCGAGGCCGCCGGCGCGGCGGCTTCAGCGCCGTGGCTCGTCCGCAGGCGGGTCGGGCGGCGGCGGCTCCTGGTCCACCAGCTCATCATCCAGCAGACCCAGGGCGCGTGCCTGCATGATCTTGCGCTGGCGCGCCAGCGGCGAACTGGCGATCTCGAAGACCTCCTCCACGCCGACGTCCAAGCCGTCCGACTGCCTGAAGTGCGGGTCGGTGAGGAACATCTGCTTGAGCGCTTCGTTGCGCGAAAGAGATGCGGCGGGTGCGGCGGGCGCGTCGGCCGGTGCGGCCGCCGCCTGCCGTTCACGCTCCTCGGGCGACAGGAAGGACATCGCCCGCACCTTGCGGCCGGTGTCGGGCCTGAAGTGCTCGTTCGTGTAGAGCCGCAGCCACTCGCACAGCTCGGGGTCCAGCGGCACGTTCTCGACGCTCTCCTCGGCCGTCATGCGGCGGTCGGCCTCGATGTACGAAAGGCCCACGCCGGTGAGCTCGACGCGCGAGGCGTCGGTCTCGTCGGGCCGCCAGGAAACGAACCAGACCGGCCGCCCGGACGTGAGGTTGAGGAAGTAGCCCTTGCACTCGTCAGGGAACAGCTCCACCGTGATGCCCGGATGGAGCCAGCGCGAGGTCTTGCCGTCGTCGTGCAGGCGCCGCACTTCGGCGCCGAATGCACCCTGGTCCGGCACCACCTCCAGCAAGCGGAACTTCCACGCTTCCCAGTCGTTGGGCTGCGACACGCGTTCCAGCACCACGGCCACCTGGATCGCCTGCCGCGTCTTCATCGCTCACCCACCGATGTCGAACTCATGCAAATCAGTCTAGCCCATGGCCTGCCCGCGGCGGCAGCAGGGCCGACACTGGGCGCAGGCCTGATCCCGACGCCTAGAATCCGCCGCTCTCGCCGCCCCCACCCACCCCCCGCCCCATGGCCACGGACGCTGACGAAGCCGGATTCCTGTCGCGATGGTCACGCCGCAAGGCCCAGGTGCGCCAGGGTCAGGTGCCGGTGGAACCCGTGGCGCGGCCTGCCGCCCCGCCCGCCCTGCCCGCGGCGGCAGCGCTGACGCCCGAGGCAGCGCCTGTCGCTGCCGAGGCGGCCCGCCCCGAACCCGCGGCGCACCCCGAGCCTGCCGAGCCCGCGCCCACCTTGGCCGACGTGGCGCTGCTCACGCCCGACTCCGACTACTCGCGCTTCGTGGCCAGCGGCGTGCAGCCCGAGGTGAAGAACGCCGCGCTGGGCAAGCTCTTCAGCGACCCGCACTTCAACGTGATGGACGGGCTGGACACCTACATCGACGACTACGGCAAACCCGACCCCCTGCCCGCCGGCTGGCTGCGCCAGATGGCGCAGTCCCGGATGCTGGGCCTGTTCGACGACGAGGAAGAGAAGGCCCGGCCCCCGCAGACGCCTCCCTCCTTGCCCGTGCAGGCCGAAGCCACCGCGGCCCCGACTTCCGACCCCCCTGCCGATGAAAACACTGATCTGCAACTGCAACCAGACGATGACGCTGGACGCCCCGGCCCTGCGCCAGGCGCTGTCGAAGACATCGGGCGCGCACACTGACGGCCTGGACACCGTCCACACGCTGCTGTGCCGTCGCGAGGCCGGCGCCTTCCAGCGTGCGGCCAAGGCCACCGGCGCCAGCGGTGACGAGCTGCTGGTGGCCTGCACGCAGGAGAGCCGCCTCTTCCTGGACCTCAACGAAGCCACCGAAGGCGCGTCGAGCACGCAGGAGCGCCCGATCCGTTTCGTGAACATCCGCGAAACCGGCGGCTGGTCGCGCGACAAGGCGTCCGTCACGCCCAAGATCGCCGCGCTGCTGGCCGCCGCCCAGTTGCCCGCCTCCGAGCCGGTGCCGACCGCCAGCTACCGCTCGGCCGGCCGCTGCCTCGTGGTCGGCCCGGCGCAGGCCGCGGAACGTGCCGCGGCCTTGCTGGAAGACAAGCTCGACGTGAGCGTGCTGGTCAGCCAGGCCGGCGGCGCCATGGCGCAAGCCCATGGGCGCGCCACCGCCACCGGGCAGCTCACGCGACTGACCGGCTGGCTGGGGCAGTTCGATGCCGAGTGGAGCAACGGCAATCCCATCGACCTGGACGTCTGCACGCGCTGCAACGCCTGCGTCGAAGCCTGCCCCGAAGGCGCCATCGGCCTGGACTACCAGGTGGATCTTTCCGCCTGCAAGAGCCACCGCGACTGCGTGCGCGTCTGCGACGCCGCCGGCGCCATCGACTTCCAGCGCGAGCCTCTGACGCAGCAGGACCGCTTCGATCTCGTGCTCGACCTGCGCGAACAGCCGGCCTTCAGCCAGCACCAGCCGCCGCAGGGCTACTTCCACGTGCCGCCGCGCCATGCCGCCGGCGAACTGGGCCTGATGGACGCGGTGCTGAAGCTGCGCGAACTGGTGGGCGAATTCGAGAAGCCGCGCTTCTTCCGCTACCAGCACAAGCTGTGCGCGCACAGCCGCAATGAACAGATCGGCTGCACGGCCTGCATCGACGTCTGCAGCACGCGCGCCATCCGCAGCGATGCGTCGCACAAGGGCAAGGCCAAGGGCGAACAGGCCGGTGGCGTGATCGTCGAGCCGCACCTGTGCGTCGGCTGCGGCGCCTGCAGCACGGTGTGCCCCAGCGGGGCCATGAGCTTCGCCTACCCGGGCCCGGTGGACCAGGGGCGGCGCATGCGCACGATGCTGGCGGCATACGGCCACGCCGGCGGGCGCGGCGCCGCGCTGCTGATCCACAGCGAGCAGGCCGGCAGCCGCCTGCTGGAAGAACTGGGCCGTGGCGCGCGGGTCGACCGCAGCCTGCAGGGCCTGCCCGCGCGCGTGCTGCCGCTGGGCGTGTGGCACACGGCCAGCATCGGCATCGACCTCTGGCTCGCCGCCATCGCGCAGGGCGCCAGCCAGGTGTGGGTGCTGGCCACGGCCGAGGAGGCGCCCGAGTACCGCCAGGCCCTGAACGAGCAGATGGCCGTGGCGCAGGCCGTGCTCAGCGGCCTGGGCTACGCCGGTCAGCACTTCCGCCTGCTGGAAGCGCGCGACGCGCGCGACCTCGCCGACCTGGACGCCGCCCTGCGCGCACCGGCCGCCGCCACGGTGGCCCGCGCCGCCGCCTTCGCGGCCCAGGCCGACAAGCGCGCCACGCTGGAACTCGCCATCGACCACCTGCTGGCCCAGGCGCCCACGCCGGCCGATGAACTGCCGCTGCCCGCGGCGGGCGCGCCCTTCGGCACGCTGGCCATCGACGCCGACAAGTGCACGCTGTGCCTGAGCTGCGTCGGCGCCTGCCCCGAGGCCGCGCTGGCCGACAACCCCGAGGCGCCTCAGCTGCGCTTCATCGAGAAGAACTGCGTGCAGTGCGGCCTGTGCGCCACCACCTGCCCCGAGGACGCCATCACGCTGCAGCCGCGCCTGTGGCTGGCCGATGGCGGCAAGGCGCGCAAGAACGCGCGCGTCATCGCCCAGGCCCAGCCCTGGCTGTGCGTGAAGTGCAGCAAGCCCTTCGGCACGCTGCGCGCCATCGAGAACATGATCACCAAGCTGGCGGGCCACGCCGCCTTCCAGGGCGCCGCAGCGGAGCGCCTGAAGATGTGCAGCGACTGCCGCGTCATCGACCTGCACACGAACCCTGGCGAAGTGCGCATCACCGATCTCTGAAGCCCATGACCACCGCAGCCCCCCTCAACTTCACCTCCCTGGACGACAGCGAGGAACTCGCGCGGGCCGAGCTCTACGGCCTGCTGGCCAGCCTGTGGCTGAAGCCGCCCGACGAGGCCCTGCTGCGGCAGTTCCAGGTGGCCGTGACGCAGGCGCCCGAGAGCGGCGCACTGCTGGAAGCGCCCTGGCAGGCCCTGGTGGCCGCGCTGCGCGACACCACCGTCAAGGCTGCCGCCGACGAGCACGAGTCGCTGTTCCACGGCGTGGGCAAGCCGGAGGTCTTCGCCTACGCCTCCTACTACCTGGCGGGCTTCCTCAACGAGAAGCCGCTGGCCACGCTGCGCACCGACCTCGCGGCGCTGGGCCTGGGCCGCGACGAGCGCACCCTGGAGACCGAGGACCACGTCGCCTACGTCCTGGAGGTGATGCGCTACCTGATCGCCGGCGACGACGTGGCGGTGTGCAACCTGGAACAGCAGCGGCGCTTCTTCCGTGCCCATGTCCAGACCTGGGTCGAGGCCCTGTGCGATGCCGTGACGGCCAACCCGCGCGCCGTGGTGTGGGCGGCGGTGGCGCAGTTCACGCGCGCCTTCGTGCAGGTCGAGACGCAGGCCTTCGACATGCTGGAGGCCTGAGGCCATGGCTTCCATCACGTCCCAGCAGGTCACCGGGCTCATCCTTTGCGGCGGCCGCGGCACGCGCATGGGCGGCGTCGACAAGGGCCTGCAGAACCACCGCAGCATTCCGCTGGCGC
>CAZBUU010000226.1:0-7585 GCA_964495125.1 uncultured Rubrivivax sp. | reverse complement strand
GCCTGCTGATGGACGCCATCGCCGGCCGCCTGAACCTGTTCGTGCGCAGCGACGAGCAGGAGCAGGCCTGGCGCTGGGTCGAGCCCATCCTGCACGCCTGGGCCGCCGACCCCGCCGGCCCGCGGCCCTACGCCGCAGGCAGTTGGGGCCCGGCCGCTGCCAGTGCGCTGGTGGCCCGCGACGGCTGCGCCTGGGCCGAGGAGCAATGACGCTGCGGCGCCGCCTGCTCGCAGCCGCGCTGGCGCTGGCCGCGGGCTCGGCGGCCGCCGCGACGCTCACGCTGCCGCCCGGCGCCAGCTTGCAGCAGGTGCTGCGCCAGGCGGCCGATGGCGACACCATCGAGATCCTGGCCGGCGACCACCGCGGCCAGGTGGCCGTGATCGAGCACCGCCGGCTGACGCTGCGCGGCGTGGGCGGCCGCCCGGTGCTGCACGCCGACGGGCGCAGCGCCGAGGGCAAGGCCATCCTCGTGGTGCGTGATGGCGACATCCGCATCGAGAACCTCGAGTTCCGCGGTGCCCGCGTGCGCGACCGCAACGGCGCCGGCATCCGCTTCGAGCGAGGCCGCCTGACGGTGACGCGCTGCGCTTTCGTCGACAACGAGAACGGCATCCTCACGGCGAATTTCGGCGATGCCGAACTGACGGTGCAGGACAGCGAGTTCGCGCAGGCGCCGGCGAACACGCCGCTGCCGCACCTGCTTTACGTCGGCCGCATCGCGCGCTTCGCGCTCAGCGGCAGCCGCTTCAGCGGCGGCCGGCAGGGCCACCTGGTGAAGTCGCGCGCGCGGGTGAGCGACGTGCGCTACAACGCGCTCATCGACGGCCCGGGCGGCCAGGCCGCCTACGAGCTGGAGTTCCCCAACGGCGGGCTGGCCTGGGTCATCGGCAACCTCATCGGCCAGAGCGCCGACACCAGCAACCCCGTGGTGCTGTCTTTCGGCAGCGAAGGCGGTGATGACCGTGAGCACGGGCTGTTCATGGCCCACAACACGGTGGTCAGCGCCGGGCTGCGGCCGGCCTGGTTCGTGCGCGTCGCGAACCTGCCGCGGCCGGTGGAGCGCCGGCTCGTCAACAACCTCTACGTGGGCCTGGGCGCCACCGACGTGGCCTGGGACGACGTCGCCCAAGGCAATGTGCTGGTGCCGCTGCCCGTGCTGCGCGATGCGGCCCGCGGCGACTTCGGCCTGGCGCCCGAGACCTGGCTGCGCGGCCGCGCCGTGGAGCCGGGCCAGGCGCGTGGGCTTTCTCTGCGTCCCGAAGCGGAGTTCGCCGCACCGGTGGGCACGCGATCCCTCGCGCCGCCCTTGCGCTGGGCGCCGGGCGCCCTGCAGGAGTGAAGCCATGCTCGACCGCATCCGTGCGTCCATCCCCGCGCTGCCGCCCGCCGAGCAGCGCGTGGCCAAGCTGCTGCTGGCCGACCCGCGCAGCTTCGCCACCTTGCCGGTGGCCGAACTGGCCGAGCGTTCGCACGTCAGCAAGCCCACCGTCGTGCGCTTCTGTCGCAGCATCGGCTACGACGGCTTGGCCGACTTCAAGCTGAAGCTGGCCGGCAGCGTCAACGAAGGCGTGCCCTTCGTCCACCGCTCCGTGGACGAGGACGACAAGCCCGGCGACCTGATCGTGAAGGTCATCGACAACGCCGTGGCCGCCATGCTGCGCTACCGCAACGCCGCGGCCAGCCAGAGCATCGAGCGCGCCATCGCCGCGCTGGCCGAGGCCGGGCGCCACACCGACCAGGGCCGCCGCATCGAGTTCTACGGCGTCGGCAATTCGGGCATCGTGGCGCTGGACGCCGAGCACAAGTTCTTCCGCCTGGGCGTCAGCGCCACCGCGGTGAGCGACGGCCACATGCAGGTGATGAGCGCCACCATGCTCAAGCCCGGCGACTGCGCCGTGATCATCAGCAACTCGGGCCGCAGCCGCGACCTGCTGGACGTGGCCGAGATCGCGCGCCGCAAGGGCGCCACGGTCATCGTCATCACGGCCAGCGGCTCACCGCTGGCGCGTGAGGCGCAGAACAGCACGCAGCACATCCTGCTGGCGGCCGACCATCCCGAGGACTACGACCGCTACAGCCCCATGGTGTCGCGGCTGCTGCACCTCTTGATCATCGACATCCTGACCACCGGCGTGGCGCTGCGGCTGGGTTCGGCGCGGCTGCGCCCCATCCTGCAGGAGATCAAGCGCAACCTGCGCTCGAAGCGTTACGTCGAGGCGGGGCGGGGGCCGTCCGACGAGGACGACAGCAGTTCGTCCACGCCGTAGAGCGTGGCCAGCTGCTCCAGCTGCCTGGGCAGCCCGGTGACGACGAAGCCGCGGCCGGCCGCCTGCGCGGCACGCCGGGCCTGCAGCAGCAGCGAAATCGTCGAGGTGTCGTAGGTCTTCAGCGCCGATGCATCGACGACGAAGTCGCCGGTGCAGGCGGCCAGTTCCGCCGGCACCGTGGCCGCCAGCGCGGCGGCCTGGTCGAGGTGGGCTTCGGCGGGCAGTTTCATCGTGCGCTTACTTGGCCGCGGCCTTGTTGCGCTCGACCAGCGCGTTGATCAGGCCGTCGATGCCGCCCTTGGTCAGCTCGGTGGCGAACTGCGAGCGGTAGTTCTGCACCAGCCAGATGCCGCCGACGTTGACGTCGATGATCTTGTAGGCCGGCGCGTCGGCGGGCTTGTCGAGGCGGTAGTCGAGCTTGATGGGCTCGCCCTTGCCACGCACTTCCGACTGCACGATGACCTGCGTGCTGCCGGCCACCGGCAGCGTCTTGGTGATCTCGACGGTCTGGTCCTTCACCTGCGTCAGCGCGCCGGCGTACAGGCGCAGCAGCAGGGCCTTGAACTCGGTCATCAGCTTGCCGCGCTGCTCGGGCGTGGCGCCGCGCCACTGCGGGCCGACGGCCGAGCGCGTGGCGGCCTCGAAGTTGACGCTGGGCATGACCTTGGTGTCGACGAGCGCCGAGATGCGCGTCATGTCGCCGGCCTGGATGGCCTTGTCGGCCTTGACGGCCTCCAGAACGTCCACCGAGATCTGCTTGACGAGCGCGTCGGGCGCCTGCTGCGCCTGGGCGGCAAAGGCGGCGACAAGGGCGACGGGGGCGATGATCTTGCGAAGCACGGAATTCCTTTCTTCTGGCGGCCGACTGGCGGGCCGCCCTGCCTTAACGCATCAGGGACGTTGGCGGTTCACTTGGGGGCCGATGCCGAGGCCGATGCGGCGGGCGCCGAGGCCTTGGCGGCGGGTGGGGCCGGCGCGTCGGGCGGCTCGTCCTCGAAGGTCTCCATCGGCGGCGCGCCGTCGTACAGCGCATCGCGCCTGCGCGACAGGTAGGCATCGCGGATGAAGGCGTAGCGGTCCAGCGCGACCTGGTCCACCAGCGCGCCCGCCTGCAGCAGGTTGGCCCGCGTGTTCACCAGTTCCGTGGCCAGCACCGCGAAGCTGGCACGCGAGGAGTCGGGGATGGACGACGGCGAGGCCTGACGGTCGGCAACCAGCCCCGCGGTGTCGCGCAAGGTGGACGGGCCCAGGAAAGGCAGCACGACGAAGGGGCCGCTGCCCACGCCCCACTTGCCCAGGGTCTGGCCGAAGTCCTCGGAGCGACGGGTCAGGCCCATCTCCGTGGCCGGGTCCATCATGCCCAGGGCCCCGAACACGGTGTTGGTGAGCACGCGCATGCCCATCTCCATGCCGCTCTGGAACTTGCCCTGCAGGAAGTGGTTGGCGGTGGACCAGATGTCGTAGAGGTTGCCCAGCACGTTGTCGACGGTGGTGCGGACGATCTTGGGCACCGTGTCGCGGTAGGTCTCGGCCACCGGCTTGAGCACGGCCTGGTCGACCTGGTCGTTGAAGGCGAAGACCTTGCGGTTCCAGTTCTCCCAGGGGTCGTTGGGCGCGCCACCCGTGGCCGGGGCCGTGGCGCAGCCCGTCAGGGCCGTGGCGAGCACCAGGCTCAGGGCCATCGCCGCCCGCCGCAGCAGGCCGGCCGTGATCACTTGGCCGCTCCCGAGGCGGCGGCCGAGGGCGCTTCGGCCTTGCTGCTGAGGAACTGGCCGATCAGGTTCTCCAGCACCACGGCCGACTGCGTCTGCGCCACGTTCTCGCCAGGGGCCAGGTTCTGGTCGTCGCCACCGGGTTCGAAACCCACGTACTGGTCGCCCAGCAGGCCGGCGGTGAGGATCTTGGCCGCCGTGTCCTTCGGGAACTGGTAGCCGCGGTCCAGTTCCATCGTCACCACGCCCTTGAAGGACTTGCCGTCCAGCGCGATGCGCGTGACGCGGCCCACCGTGACGCCAGCCGTGCGCACCGGCGCCCGCACCTTCAGGCCACCGATGTTGTCGAACTGTGCCGTCAGCGTGTAGGTGTCGCCACCGCCCACGTTGCCCAGATTCGCGGCCTTCATGGCCAGGAACACCAGGCCGGCCATGCCCAGCAGCACGAAGAAGCCGACCAGGATTTCTATGCTTTTCTTGCCCATCGGAAAGGACCCCCTGCCCGCGCCCGATCAGGGCGTCGAGAACATCAAGGCGGTGAGGATGAAGTCCATCCCCAGCACCCACAACGAAGAGATGACCACGGTGCGCGTGGTCGCGTAGGCCACGCCTTCGGGCGTGGCTTCGGTCTCGTAGCCCTGGTAGAGCGCCACCACGGTGCAGATGACGCCGAAGACGCAGGCCTTCACCAGGCCGTTGCCGACGTCTCGCAGCACGTCGACGCGGGTCTGCATGATCGACCAGAAGTTGCCCGCGTCGACGCCGATCAGCAGCACCGCCACCACGTAGGCGCCCAGGATGCCCACCGCCGAGAACAGCACGGCGAGGATGGGCATGGACACGATGCCGCCGATGAAGCGCGGCGCCAGCACGCGCTGGCGCGGGTCCACCGCCATCAGCTCCAGCGCGGCGATCTGCTCGCCGGCCTTCATGAGGCCGATCTCGGCCGTCAGCGACGTGCCTGCGCGTCCCGCGAACAGCAGCCCGGTGACCACGGGCCCCAGTTCGCGCACCAGCGCCAGGTTGACGATCAGCCCCAGGCTCTCCGCCGCGCCGTAGGTGACCAGCGCGTAATACATCTGCAGCGCGAGCACGAAGCCCACCGCCAGGCCCGAGGCGGCGATGATGATGAGCGAGCGGTTGCCGATGGCGTAGATCTGCGCCACCACGAGGCCGAAGCGCCGCAGCGCATGCGGCACGGCGCGCAGCACGTCGAGGAAGAAGAAGGCCGCGTGCCCCCAGCCGCGGAACTGTTCGAGCGCGGTGACGCCCAGGCGCTGGATGAACTCCATGCTCAGACCCCCACGCCGAAATCGGCCGCGATGGGGCTGGCCGGGTAGTGGAACTTCACCGGCCCGTCGGGTTCGCCGCGCACGAACTGGCGCGTCTCGGGGTCGGTGCTCTCCATCAGTTCCTTGGGCGTGCCCTGGGCCACGATGCGGCCGCCACCGGCCAGCAGCACCACGTGGTCGCTGATGGCCATGCACTCGGGCACGTCGTGGCTGATGACCAGCGAGGTGGCGCCCGTCACGTCGTTCAGCGTGCGGATCAGCTTGGCCGCCACGCCCATGCTGATGAGGTCCAGGCCAGCGAAGGGTTCGTCGTAGATGATGAGTTCCGGGTCCAGCGCGATGGCCCGCGCCAGGGCCACGCGGCGCGCCATGCCGCCGCTGACTTCGGAGATGCGCAGCGTGGCCGCGCCGCGCAGGCCCACGGCGTTCAGCTTCATCAGCACGATGTCGCGGATCATGGCCTCGGGCAGCTGCGTGTGCTCGCGCAGGGGAAACGCCACGTTGTCGAACACCGTGAGGTCGGTGAACAGCGCGCCGAACTGGAACAGCATGCCCAGCCGGCGGCGCATCTTGAAGAGCTGCTCGCGGTCGCGCGTGTTCACCACTTCGCCGTCGAAGATCACGCGGCCCTTGTCGGCCGCATGCACGCCGCAGACCAGGCGCATGAGCGTGGTCTTGCCGCAACCGCTGCCACCCAGGATGGCCGTCACCTTGCCGCGGGGGAACTGGAGCGAGAGGTCGCTGAGGATCGTCCGCTTGCTGTCGTAGCCGAAGGTGACGCGGTCGATCTCGATGAAGGGTTTGTCGGTCAACAAGGTTGCTCAAGCCGGCCGGCGGGTGCCGGCCCAGCAGCCTGTGCATGGGAAGGGCGTGATTGTGGCACGCAGTCGCGAAAACCGAGGGTTACCCCGGAGGCGACGCGCGGGTGCGCATTCTGGCATCCCGACATGGAAGCGCTCCGCGCGCGGAAGTTCCCTCCGCGTGCGGCGCAGCCTGAACCCGGGTGCCTTCAGCGCGGCAGCGCGCTGCTGCCCATGAGGAACTCGTCCACCGCGCGCGCCGCCTGGCGGCCTTCGCGGATGGCCCACACCACCAGGCTCTGGCCGCGGCGCATGTCGCCCGCGGCAAAGACCTTGTCGACGTTGGTGCGGTAGCCGCCGGTGGCTTCGGTCGTGGCCTTGGCGTTGCCGCGGCCGTCGCGCTCCACGCCGAAGGCGTCCAGCACCGTGGCCACCGGCGCCACGAAGCCCATGGCCAGCAGCACGAGATCGGCCTTGTATTCCTTCTCGGAGCCGGCCACTTCGACCATCTTGCTGCCCTGCCACTGCACGCGCACGGTCTTCAGGCCGGTGAGCTTGCCCTTGGCGCCCAGGAACTCCTTGGTGGCGATGGCGAACTCGCGCTCGCAGCCCTCTTCATGGCTGGAGCTGGTGCGCAGCTTGTAGGGCCAGTAGGGCCAGGTGAGGGGCCGGTCTTCCGTTTCCGGCGGCATGGGCATCAGTTCGAACTGCGTCACGCTGGCCGCGCCGTGGCGGTTGCTGGTGCCCACGCAGTCGCTGCCGGTGTCGCCGCCGCCGATGACGATGACGTGCTTGCCGTCGGCGCGGATCTGCTTCTTCAGCTTGTCGCCCGCCACCACCTTGTTCTGCTGCGGCAGGAATTCCATCGCGTAGTGCACGCCATCGAGATCCCGGCCGGGCACGGGCAGGTCGCGGCTGGTCTCGGAGCCGCCGGTCAGCACCACGGCGTCGAACTCGGCCTTGAGCTGCTCGGCGCTGACCGTGTCCTTGGCGTCGTTGGTGACCTTGGTGCCCTCGGGCATCGCGCCCACCAGCACGCTGGTGCGGAAGACGACGCCTTCGGCCTGCATCTGCGCCACGCGGCGGTCGATGTGGCTCTTCTCCATCTTGAAGTCGGGGATGCCATAGCGCAGCAGGCCACCGACGCGGCTGTTCTTCTCGAACACCGTCACATCGTGGCCGGCGCGCGCCAGCTGCTGCGCGGCGGCCAGCCCGGCCGGGCCGCTGCCGACCACGGCCACCTTCTTGCCGGTCTTCAGTGCCGGGGGTTGCGGCTTCACCCAGCCTTCGCTCCAGGCGCGGTCGATGATGGCGTGCTCGATGGACTTGATGCCCACCGCGTCGTCGTTCACGTTCAGCGTGCAGGCCGCCTCGCAGGGGGCGGGGCAGACGCGGCCGGTGAACTCGGGGAAGTTGTTGGTCTGGTGCAGGACCTCGATGGCGTTCTTCCAGTCGCCGTGGAAGACCAGGTCGTTGAAGTCCGGGATGATGTTGTTGACCGGGCAGCCGTTGTT
>CAZBUU010000225.1:0-7599 GCA_964495125.1 uncultured Rubrivivax sp. | reverse complement strand
GCGCGAGCTGCAGGTGGGCAGCTGGTACATGCTCGACTACCGCGGCCGCAACGAGGCCGTGCAACTGGCCTGGCAGGGCCTGCGCAAGCAGCTCAGCCTGTTTGTCGGCCCCAAGGGGCGCTGTGTGCTGTTCCAGCAGCAGCGGCTGGCGGCGTTTCTGCAGGCGGGGCTGATGCTGCCGGCGCAGGACGAGGCGCTGACGGTGCGCGCCACGCGCAGCGCGCTGGCCAAGCTGGACGTCGACGCGTCCCGTTTGCTGAACTAGCCCCCAACCTCGCTGCGCTCGGTACCCCCCGAGGGGGCCGTTCGCCGACGGCCCGGCAGAGCCGGCTCCGTGGCTCTGCTTGATCCGGGGTCAGTGAACGATGCGGTCTTCGGGGTCGACGAAGAGCTCGTCGAGGATGAGCGCGTCGGGCTCCTCGCCCAGGCTCCAGAAGACCATCAGCACGATGATCTTCAGGTCTTCCAGGTCGATGGGGCCGCTGCCGACGGCCATGGCGCGGTCGATCACCATCTCGCGCATCGGCGCCGGCAGCACACCGGCGGATTCGAGGAAGGCGATGAAGCCGATGGAGGCTTCGCCTAGCATGTCGCGCTCGCCGGCGGTGTAGATGCGCATGCTGCCCTGGACCGGGCTGCCGGTGACGGACTCGGCACTGCTCGCCAGGCCGTCCAGCCAGCGCAGCGCCTCCTGGATCTCGTCGGACTCGAAGCCCACTGCCGACAGCTTGCGGGAAAGCTGCTTCGGTTCGGGGCACGCGTCCGGCCGCCAGTAGTTCTCGTAGAGATAGACCAGCACGTCGAACATCGACCCACTATACCTGAGCGGGTCGG
Organism: uncultured Rubrivivax sp.; assembly: GCA_964495125.1. Lineage (GTDB taxonomy): Bacteria > Pseudomonadota > Gammaproteobacteria > Burkholderiales > Burkholderiaceae_C > Rubrivivax. The sequence goes on along the minus strand of CAZBUU010000225.1, from coordinate 6,765 downwards.
ACGCGTGAGGACCGCGATCAGCCGATTTCCCGACGTTGGTAGAGGCCGCCCGGAAGCCGGGCCGCGCGCCCCGCCAGCTCCAGTTCCAGCAGGCGGGCCGAGAGGTCCGCGGCCGGCCAGCCGGTGCGTTCGAGCAGGGCGTCGAGGGTGACGGGGTCGTGGCCCATGGCGGCGAGCACGGGGTCGGCGGCGGCTTCGTCGCCGCCGCCGTCAAGGGGCAGTTCCGCCTGCCGCCCCCGCCCGGGCTGGAGCTCTTCGACGATGTCGTCCACGTTCTCCACCAGCTTGGCGCCCTGCTTGATCAGTGCATGGCAGCCCTGCGACTGAAGCGACAGGATGGAGCCCGGGATCGCGAAGACCTCGCGCCCGGCCTCGCTGGCCAGCCGCGCCGTGATCAGCGAGCCCGAGCGCAGCGCGGCCTCCACCACCAGGGTGCCTTCGGCCAGGCCGGCGATGATGCGGTTGCGCTGCGGGAAGTGCTCCGGCAGGGCCGGCGTGCCCGGCGCATGCTCGGTGACCAGGGCCCCGCTGGCGGCGATGCGGTGGGCCAGGGCGCGGTGGCGCGCCGGGTAGACGAGGTCGGGGCCGGTGCCCATCACCGCCAGCGTGGCGCCGCCGGCCTCCAGCGTGCCTTCGTGGGCTGCGGCGTCCACGCCCAGGGCCAGGCCCGACACCACGGTCCAGCCGCCTTCGGCCAGGGCCCGCGCGAAGCGACGGGCGTGGTCGGCGCCCTGCGGCGTCGGCTTGCGGCTGCCCACCACCGCCAGGCAGCGACTGCGCAGCAGTTCCAGCCGGCCCTGCAGGTACAGCAGCAAGGGCGGATCGGCCGCCTGCAGCAGCAGGGGCGGGTAGGCCGGGTGGCCCAGCGCCACGGCGTGGCGGTCTTCGCCTTCGTCCAGCCAGGCCAGCGCCGCCCGCAGACGCTCTTCGACGATCTCGTGCCGCCGTCCGAGCACCGCTGCGGCGCTGCCGCCCAGCGCGCGCAGCGTGTCTTCGGGGGCCGCCAGCACGGCGGCGGGCGAACCGCAGGCCGCCAGCAGCCGCCGCGCCGATTCGCGCCCGACGCCCGGCGCCTCGACGAGGCGGAACCAGGCGGCGAAGTCCTCGCGGTCGGCGGCCGTGCCCAGGGCGGAAAGATCAGGGTTGCGAGAAGCGGTCGCCGGCGCGCACCGGCTCCTGCACCGTCAGGATCAGCGCGTAGCTGACGCGGTCGAAGGTGCGGAACACGAACAGCATGCCGTGCTTTTCGTCGGGCAGGCGCATGGCCGCCTTCTTCGCGCCGGTGGCGTCCACCGCGTCGCGGCCGGCGCGCCACAGCGCCAGCACGTGGCCGCGCTCGATGCCGTCGCGGCGGCCCTTGTTGATCGACACCACCTGGTTCTGGCCGGCGTTCACGCCTTCGCCGTACAGCGACACGATGCGGCCGTCGACCGGTGAAGAAGGCGGGTGCGGCGTGTAGGCCACCAGTTCCTGCTGCGGCACCGGCGAGAGCCGGTCGCCGACCACGGCCTCCAGGCGCGAGGTGGTGATCTGGAAGGTGTCGGGCACCACCACGGGTTCCTTGGCGGTGCTGGCCAGCAGGGTGTCGCCGCCGCGCACGAAGGCGGCGGTGCCGACGTAGCGGCCTTCGTAGCCCAGCACTTCCTTGGTGCCGGGGTCGCGCAGCGGCTTGAGTTCGCGGAAGACGCGGAAGTCGCGCGCGCCGCCGAGGTCGCCGCGCACGTAGGCCGTCTCGCCGCGCGACAGCATCACGCGGCCTTCCTGCGTGGCGACGATGCGCGGCGCGGACTCGAGTTCGTTGGTGTCGAAGACCACGGCCTCGGTGAGGAAGGGGCCGATGATGTGCAGCGGGATCGACGCGATGGCGCCGTTCTCCAGGGTTTCACTGCGCACGCGCGGCGACAGGCGCACGGTGCCGGCGGCCGTGCTGCCGCCATCGGCGAACTTCAGCGAGGCCCGGCCGTCCTTCTTCTCCAGCACCAGCACCTGGCCCGGGTAGATGAGGTGCGGGTTGCGCACCTGCTCCATGTTCATGCCCCACAGCTCGGGCCAGCGCCAGGGGCTCTTCAGGAAGAGCGTGGAGATGCCCCACAGCGTGTCGCCCTTCTGCACGGTGTGCGAGTCCGGGGCGTTGGGCGCCAGGTCTTCCAGCGGCACGCCGGTCTGGGCCACGCGCTGGGCGGTGTCGCGCCACTCGGGCAGCACGGGCAGGCGGCTGGTCTGGGCCAGGGCGACGGACGCCAGGGCGGTGAGGGCCAGCGCGGTGGCGATGCGGTGGACGCGGTGGCTCATGGGGTGGGGGTCTCCAGGCGGGCGGCGGTGCACAATCGCGACGCGGCGCTTAGGTGATGATCTTCAGGGCGAACAACCGCCCCGGCGATGGGCGAAAATGCTCATATGGTTTCACAAATTCTGCCCGTAAACCATTGATGCTGCAAGGAAACCGGTCGGCCGTGGCAGCTTGCACGGCGGCCCGCCAGAAGCCCTCGTTGCGCACCATCCACAGCTGTTGCCGGCTGTTTCGTCACCCTGTTGATCCCGCTTGAGCCATGGCCCGACTGCCCATCCTTCGCTACCCTGACCCGCGCCTGCACAAGGTGGCCCGCCCGGTGGCCGAGGTCGACGACCGCATCCACACCCTGGTGGACGACATGATCGAGACCATGTACGCCAGCGAAGGCGTCGGCCTGGCCGCCACGCAGGTGGACGTGCACGAGCGCGTCATCGTCATGGACACCTCGGAGAACCACGACACCCCCCTGGTACTGATCAACCCCGAGATCACCGCGCGCAGCGAAGAGATGGCCGTGCATGAGGAAGGTTGCCTCTCGGTGCCGCAGATCTACGACAAGGTCGAGCGCCATGCCCGCGTCACCGTGCGCGCGCTGGGCCGCGACGGCCAGCCCTTCGAGCTGGCGGCCGAGGGCCTCACCGCGGTGTGCGTGCAGCACGAGATGGACCACCTGCTGGGCAAGGTGTTCGTCGAGTACCTCAGCCTGCTCAAGCGCGACCGCATCAAGACCAAGATGCTGAAGAAGACGCGCGAAGAGCAGCGTGGCTGACCCGGCGGCGGGTCCCTTGCGCGTCGGCTTCGCCGGCACGCCCGAATTCGCCCAGGTGGCGCTGGCCGCCCTGCTTGACGCCGGCCACGCGGTGCCGCTGGTGTTGACGCAGCCCGACCGCCCCGCCGGCCGCGGTATGAAGCTGCAGGCCTCGCCGGTGAAACAGCTGGCGCAGGCGCGCGGCATCGCTGTGCACCAGCCGCGCAGCCTGCGCCTGGACGGCAAGTATCCCGAGGACGCCGCGCAGGCCCGCTCCGTGCTGGAAGCGGCGAGGCTGGACGTGCTTGTCGTCGCTGCCTACGGCCTGATATTGCCTGAGTGGGTGCTCACAACGCCGCGCCACGGCTGCCTCAACATCCACGGCTCGCTGCTGCCGCGCTGGCGCGGCGCGGCGCCCATCCAGCGCGCCATCGAGGCGGGTGACGCCGAGACCGGCATCACCATCATGCAGATGGACGCGGGCCTGGACACGGGCGCGATGCTGCTCATGGAAGCGACGCCGATCGCGACCGAGGACACGACGACCACGCTCCACGACCGCCTGGCCGAGATCGGCGGCCGTCTCATCGTGCAGGCGCTGGCCGACCTCGCCGCTGGGCGCCTGCAGCCTGTGCCGCAGCCCGCCACGGGCGCGACCTACGCCAGCAAGATCGACAAGGCCGAGGCGGCGGTGGACTGGAGGCAGCCCGCGGCCGAGATCGAGCGCAGGTTGCGCGCCTTCGACCCCTTCCCCGGGGCCACGGCCGAACTGCTGGGCCAGCCGCTGAAGCTGTGGCGGGCCCGCGTGGTCGACGGCGCCGGCGCGCCGGGCCAGGTGCTGCAGGCCGCCGACAGCCGCCTGCTCGTGGCCTGCGGCCAGGGCGCGCTGGAACTGCTGGAACTGCAGGCGCCGGGCGGCCGCCGCGTGACGGCCCGCGACTTCCTGCAGCGCCTGCCGCGCGCCTGAAGCCGGCGGCCGTTCAAGCCGCCACGGCGGGCGGCCGATAACCCGGGCAGACCCCGCCTGCCCGACATGCGCCTCCTGCCCGTCCTCCTGATCGCCACCGCCGCCGTGCTTGCCGGCTGCGACCAGCTCGGCATCGAATCGCCGGCCGCCGTCGCGGCCCAGCGCGAAGCCGAAGGCAAGGCCATCGGCGCCGGATGCCGGCATGCCGCGCGCTCGGTCGAGAACTGTTACGACACCAACAAGAAGGCCGACAAGGCCGCCATCTTCGCCGGCTGGCGCGAGATGAACGACTACATGCGCGAGAACAAGATCGAGCCGCAGCCCGCCCCCGCGCCCACCGCCGCGGCCTCCGACGAAGCCGCCGCCGACGCGGAAGCCGACGAGCCGGCCGACAAGGCCGCCGACAAGGCGAGCGCCAAGCCGGCCAAGGTGGCCAAGGCCGGCGACAAGCACTGAGAGCGACCGGCCGCGCCGGCGCGGCCGCAGTTCATCGCGGCCAGCCGCACCGCGTCACCCGGCGCTGGTGGCGCTGCCGGCACAGCGGCACATTGCGGGCACCGAACACCAGGAGCCCCGCATGAACCGCACCGACCGTACCCGCCGCGCCGCCTTTGCGCTGCCCCTGCTCTGCGCCCTCGCCGCCTTGCCGGCGCTGCTGCCGGCGCCGGTCTTCGCCGCCACCAGCGGCTCGGGCAAGAGCGCCACCGAGAGCCGCAGCGTCGGCGACTTCCAGGCCGTCTCGACCAACGGTTCCATCGACCTCATCGTGCGCCAGGGCGCGCAGACCGCCGTGCAGGTGACGGCCGACGACAACCTGCTGCCCTTGCTGGAAACCGTGGTGGAGCCGGGCAAGGACGGCAACGGCGTGCTGAAGGTGGGCTGGAAGCGCGGCGAGAGCATCTGGCACCGTGGCCGCGTCACCGTCAACGTCACGCTGCCCAAGCTGGCTTCGCTGGCCACCGCCGGTTCCGGCGACATCCAGGTCGAGGCTTTCCAGACGCCTTCGCTGTCGGTCGCCGTGGCCGGTGCGGGCAATGCGCAGCTGAAGGGCCTGGCCACCGAGGAACTGGGCATCCGCATCAGCGGCAGCGGCAACGTCGGCGGGCAGGGCAAGGCCACCAAGGTGAAGGTCAGCATCGCCGGCAGTGGTGACGTGAAGCTGATGGACATGAGCGCCGACGACGTGAGCGTGAGCATCGCGGGCAGCGGCGACGCCGCGGTCAACGCCGGCAAGACGCTGTCGGTGAGCATCGCCGGCAGCGGCGACGTGGTCTACAGCGGCGACGCGCAGGTGAAGAGCTCGGTGGCGGGCAGCGGCAGCGTGAAGAAGCGCTGAGCGGCGCGCGTCGCGGCCGCGCGACATCGGCTGGCGACAATCGGGCGGTGTCCACCGCCGCCCTTGCAGCGCCGATCTGGCGCCACCCCGAGTTCGCCCGCGGCGCCCGCGAGATGCTGGGCACGGCCGTGGGCATCGGTGCCTGGGGCCTGATCACCGGCGTCGCCATGGGCAAGAGCGGTCTGCCGCTGGTGGTGGTGCTGGCGATGTCGCTGTTCGTGTTCGCGGGCAGCGCCCAGCTGGCCGTGCTGCCATTGATGGCCGGGAATGCGCCGCTGTGGGTGGTGTGGGCCACGGCGCTGTGCGTGAACCTGCGCTTCGTCATCTTCAGTGCCGCCTGGCGCCCGTACTTCGTGGGTTACCCGCTGGGCCAGCGCCTGCGCCTGTCCTACCTCACGGCCGACCTGAACTACGTGCTCTTCATGCGCCGCTTTCCGGAAGCGAAGCCGGCGCCCGAGCAGCTGCCCTACTTCTGGGGCGGCATCTTCACCAACTGGCTGGCCTGGCAGCTGCCCTCGCTGGCGGGCATCTTCCTGGCCGACGTGGTGCCGGTGCACTGGGGCTTCGGCTTCGCCGGCACGCTGGCGCTGCTGGGCGTGGGCCTGTCGCTGGTGACCGACCGCGCCACCACCGCCACCGCCGGCGTGGCCGCCTGCGCGGCGGTGGCGGCCTTCGCGCTACCCTTCAAGCTGAACATCGTGGTGGCCATCGCGGCGGCGGTGGCGCTGGGCCTCGTCATCGACCACCACATGCCGCGCGAGGCCACGCCGCTGGACGACAAGACATGACGACCATGAGCGCCACGGAGGGCTTGATCGCGGTCGTGGGCCTGACGCTCATCACCATCGTCACGCGCGGCTTCTTCTTCCTGTCGCAGCGCGAGCTGCCCATGCCCGGCTGGCTGCGCCAGGGCCTGCGCTACGCCCCGCTGGCGGCCATGGCCGCCGTGGTGGTGCCCGAGATCGTGCTGCACAACGGCCACCTCATCACCACCTGGAAGGACGCGCGCCTGTTCGCCGCGGCCGCCGGCGCGGCCTGGTTCTGGTGGCGGCGCGGCATCCTGGGCACCATCGTGGTCGGCATGGCCGTGCTGTTGCCGCTGCGCCTGGGCCTGGGCTGGTAGCCCGCGGTGGCCGGGTCCCTAGAATTTGCCGAAGATCGAGATACGACTCCTCCTCATCGAAAGCCCCTCACCATGAACGTCATCCGTCTCGCCGACCTCGTCGCCCAGGGCCGCATCGCCGGCCAGCGCGTGTTCATCCGCGCCGACCTCAACGTGCCGCAGGACGACAGCGGCAGGATCACCGAGGACACGCGCATCCGCGCCAGCGTGCCCTGCATCCGCATGGCGTTGGACGCCGGTGCCGCGGTGATGGTCACCAGCCACCTCGGCCGCCCCACCGAAGGTGCCTTCAAGCCCG
>CAZBUU010000224.1:0-7694 GCA_964495125.1 uncultured Rubrivivax sp. | reverse complement strand
TCGGCAACGGTCTTTGCCATTCAGATCTCTCCTAGCGGGGCTCGTGGATTGGTATTCGGGCGGGGGTGCGGGCTGGGGCCGTGCAAGGCCCCAAGGTGGCGCAGGGAAATTTAGCAGAAAGCATGCCCGCAACGCCGCCGCCCGACCCACGAAGGCCGCCCCGTTGCGATGCGCCGCAAGGCACCGACTCAGGGCGCCTCTTGTCTCAAGAACGCACCATTTCAGGGCCCAGCTTCGCCCCAAAAGTCGCCAGCCCGGCGCGCAAGGCGGCAAAGGCCGGCGCCGTGTCGATGCGACCCTTCACGCCGAGTTCGATGTGGCGGCCGTACTCGGGGTGGTCCACGCTGGGCAGGCTGAAGACCTTGATGCCGGCGAAGCGCGCCTCGATGTCTTCCATCAGCGGCGTCAGCGCAGCTTCCATGGCGCCGAAGACGATCACCGAGCGCTCGCTGGTGCGCGCGCCGCCATGCAGATGCGCGTAGTGGGTGTCGAGCACCCATTCGATCATCGGCCAGGCCATCACCGGAAAACCGGGGACGAAGTGCAGGTGGCCGCAGCGGAAGCCGGGGATCTTGTTGTACGGGTTGGGAATGATCTCCGCGCCCACCGGGAACACGCCCATGTTCAGGCGGTGCACGTTGTCGGCACGGTCGGGCTCGTAGGGCAGGCCCTGCTCCGTGGCGACGTCACGCATGCGCTCCAGGATCAGTTCGCGGGCGCGCGGGTGCAGTTCGAGTTCGACACCCAGGGCTGCCGCTGCGCACTGCCGCGTGTGGTCGTCGGGCGTGGCGCCGATGCCGCCGCAGCTGAAGACGAGATCGCCGCTGGCGAAGGCGTCCTTCAGGTCGGCCGTGATGCGCGGCCGGTCGTCGCCGGCGTAGCGGGCCCACCCGAGCATGAGGCCGCGCGCGCCCAGCAGTTCGATGACCTTGGCCAGGTGCGCGTCGCGCCGCTTGCCGGAGAGGATCTCGTCGCCGACGATGATGAGGCCGATGTTCATGCGCTGGCTTCCAGGACGTTGCCGGCAGGCGGCGGGGCGGGGGCAGCCGCGCGCAGTTCGTGCAGCGCGGCCAGCAGGTAATGCGCGAACCAGCACGCGGCGAAGGCGAAGACCAGCGTGTACAGCCACACCGAGACGACCACGAGCACAGGCGCCAGGATCAGCGCCAGGCCGCTCACGGCCCACAGCAGCGAAGGCAGCGCGCTGAGGGTGCCGCAGCCCACGCCGATGGCCAGCAGCGGCCAGCGGTGAGCGCGCAGCAGATGACGCCGCTCGCCGGCCGAGGCGTGCTCGGCCAGCACGTCGTAGCCGAAGACGCGGCAGGTCAGCCAGCCCCAGATCAGCGGCGGCAGCAGCAGCACCAGCGGCGGCACGAACCACAGCGGGATGCTCAGCACCAGCGCGGCCATGGCGGCCACCGTGCAGGTGAGCGACCAGGCGAGGCCGCCGGCCCAGGTGCCGCCGCGCTGCCGCTCCATCGTCGGAAAGCGGCGCTCCGCGACCATGCGCACGACCACCGGAGTCACCGTGACGGCCACCAGCAGCAGTGTCAGCACCACCACCACCGGCACCGACAGCGCCACCAGGATCAGCGGTGCGATCAATGCCCGCAGCGAGTTCTGGCCCACGGCGTCCAGCCAGCCCAGCATCGCTTCCACCAGCGACCAGCGCTGCAGTGCGCCGTAGACCGCGTCCACCGCCGGGCCCCAGTAGGCCCAGCCCAGCAGCAGCACGGCGGCGCCGATGCTCAACAGCGGCAGCAGCGACCACAGGAACACGCGCGGATGCAGGCACTGCACCATGGCGCGTCCGAAGGCGTCGAAGACGCGGCTCATCGCCGAAGCGCCCCGGCCAGCCGCGCCAGGCCCAGCCACTGCTGCGCCCAGAAGCCGCGGCCGTAGTCTCGGCCTTCGAGCTGGTCGCGGATGCCGGTGGGCGACGTGCCGCCGTCGAAGCGCGCGCTGCCGAAGAGCAGGTCCCACACGGGGAACAGCACGGCGAAGTTGCAGCCACCCAGGCTGCCCGGGCCGGCGGACTCGTGGCCCTCGCCGATGGCGTGGTGCTGGCGGTGGAATCGCGGGCTGACCAGCAGCCGGCCCAGCACCGGCCCGAAGGACAGGCGCACGTTGGCGTGCGACAGGCTCTCCAGCAACTGCGTGGCGGCCACCACGGCAACGAACTGTCCGGGCGGGATGCCCAGCAGCAGCGCGACGAGCACGAAGATGCTGTCGCGCAGCACGTCGTCCAGCAGGTGCGTGCGGTTGTCCGACCACATCGTCATCTGGCGCTGGCTGTGGTGCAGCGCATGCAATTGCCACCACCACCCGAAGCGGTGCTGGCCGCGGTGGATGCCGTAGTCCACGGCATCGAAGAGCACGAGGTAGATGAGGAAGCTGACCCAGCCGATGTCGGTGATGCCGGGCCACAGGCCATCGACCGAGAAGGTGGGCATGCCGGCCACGCGCAGCTCGCCGATGAGCTGGTCCCACAGCGGGTCCACGCTCAGGAACATGGCCATGCGCACCAGGCCCAGGCGGTGGATCAGCGTGTAGATCACGTCCACGCGCACGGCGGCGCGGTCGCTCACGGGCTCCACGGGGCGCCAGCGCTCCAGGGCGGCGAAGAGCGTGAGCATGATCGCGATCTGCACCAGCCCGGCGAGCAGCCAGCCGGCAGCGCGGTAGCCGTCCTCCAGCAGGTTGCCCAGGCCGGCATTGAACATCACGGGCTGCATCACCCGCTCGAAGAGCCACTGCTGCAGGTCGCCGTAGAGTTGTTCCATGGTCTCAGCGCGGCCTCGACGCGGCGGCCGCGAATTGCGGGTGTTCGCGCAGCGTGGCAAAGCACAGCCCACGGGCCTTCAAGCCCTGGATCAGCGGCTCCAGCACGGCTGGCGCCCAGGCCTGCTGGCGCGACCAGATGCCCAGGTGCGCCACCAGCACGTCGCCCTCGCGGATGTCGCGCAGCGCCTTCTTCAGCAGCGCGTCGTTGGGGTAGCGGTCGCTGGGCAGTTCGTCGCCCAGGAAGCCGGCCGGCGCCCAGCCCACGTGCGTCCAGCCGCAGGCCTGCGCAGCCTTCAGCAGCGCCGGCGAGGTCTTGCCGCCGGGCGCACGGAAGATGGCGCTCATCTTCTGGCCCGTCATGGCCTCGAAGCGCGCCGCAGGCCGCGCCAGTTCGGCGCAGTACTGCGCGGGCGCGAGCGTGCGCACCCGGCCGGCCTGCGGCCCTTGCGAGGGCTTGACGCGCAGGCCTTCCGGCACATCGGCCAGCCAGCTGTCGTGGTCCCAGGTGTGCGAACCGAAGGCGTGGCCTTCGGCGGCGCGCGCCTTCCACCAGGGCGCCCAGCTGTCGTCCAGGCTGGTGCCGCCGGTCTGCGTGCGCTCGTTGGCCAGGAAGAAGGTGACCTTCACCTGCTGGCGGCTGAGCACCTCGGCGATGAACGGCGCCACGCCCATGTGGCCGGTGTCCAGCGTGAGGTACACCGGCTTCGTGCAGCTGGCCGCGAAGCCGTTGCCGGCCAGGACCAGGCAGGCCAGGCTACTGGCGAGGCGCATGGTCCAGCGTCCACACCCCGTGCGGTGAGCGGCCGACGTCCACCTGCCGCACGACCTGCTTCTTCTCGATGTCGATGAAGGTGAGCTTGCGCGCCCAGCGCGAGTTCACCATCAGCGTGCGGTTGTCGGTGAGCATCTCCATGTCGTCGGGCCCACCGGGCGCCGGGTATTCGGCGACGACGCTGAGCGTCTGCGTGTCGATCAGGCTGATGGTGTTGGCCACGCGGTTGCTGACGAAGACATGGCGCTTGTCGCCGCGGGCGCGGAAGGCATGCGCGCCCTCCCCCGTGGCAATGCGCTTGATGAGCCTGGGTTGCGCACTGCTCACGTCGTAGGCCTCGACGAAGCGGTCGCCGGTGAGGCCCACCAGCAGCATGCGGTCGTCGGCGGTGAGGAAGAGGTCGGCCGGCAGCTTGCCGGTCTTGATCTTCCAGCGCGGCGCCTTGCCGGCGATGTCCACGGCCAGCAGCTCGTCGCTGTCCTGCAGCGAGGCGTAGATGACCGAGCTCTTGCCGTCGATGCTCAGGTGGCTGGGCGTCTTCGGGGCGGGAATGCGCTTGACCAGCGTGAAGGGCTCGGCCGCCGTGGCACCGTTCCAGCTGTAGATGTCGACATGGTTGAGCCGGTTCGCCGCGGTGACGAACCACTTCATGTCGGGCGAGAAGCGCAGCTGGTAGGGGTCGAGGATGTTCGACACCGTGCGCAGCAGCTTGCCGTTGGTGGGGTCGAAGAAGGTCAGCGTGTTGCTGGTGGCGTTGGCCACGATGAGCACCTTCTCGTCGGGCGCCATGTACAGGTGGTGCGGCTCCTTGCCGGTGGGGATGCGGCGGATGACCTTGAAGGTGGCCGGATCGACGAGGCTGATGTCGGCGTCCAGCGAGTTCAGCACGAAGATCGGGTGGGAAGCGAAAGCGGCGGCCGCTGCCGTCAGCAACCCGGCGGCCACGAGGGCCCACCGGAGGAGTCGTTGGCTCATTCGTCGTCGCCGCCCAGGATGCCACCCAGCAAGCCGCCGCCGGCCACCAGACCGCCGAGCGAGGACTGCTCGCGCGTGCCGCCGCCGGTCTGCGGCCCCGCCCCGCACACGCCCGAGGCCAGACGCGAGAAGGGCAGGCTCTGCAGCCAGACCTGCCCGGGGCCGGTGAGCTTGGCGAAGAAGAGTCCCTCACCGCCGAACAGCGCCGTCTTGATCTTGCCCACGTACTGGATCTCGAAGTCCACGCTGGGCGTGTAGGCCACCACGCAACCGGTGTCGACCAGCAGGCTCTGGCCGGCCTGCAGGTCGCGGCGCAGCACGGTGCCGCCGGCATGCACGAAGGCCAGGCCGTCGCCTTCGAGCTTCTGCATGATGAAACCCTCGCCGCCGAAGAAGCCGGTGGACAGCTTCTTCTGCAGCGCGATGCCGAGTGACACGCCGCGCGCGGCACAGAGGAAGGCATCCTTCTGGCAGATCAGCATGCCGCCGAGCTGGCGCAGGTCCATGGGCAGGATCTTGCCCGGATAGGGCGCGCCGAAGGCCACGCGCTGCTTGGTGCTGGCGCCGTTGGTGTAGACCGTGGTGAACAGCGATTCGCCGGTCACCAGCCGCTTGCCGGCCCCCAGCAGCTTGCCGAAGAGCCCGCCGCTGCTGGCGCTGCCGTCGCCGAACACCGTGTCCATGGTGATGCCGGTGTCCATGAAGAACATGCTGCCGGCTTCGCCGACGGCGGCCTCGCCGGGGTCGAGCTCGACCTCGACGTACTGCATCTCGGCGCCCTTGATCTCGTAGTCCACCACATCCATGGCCATGACGTCTGCTCCCGTGCAAAGTTCAGCCCCGGATGGTACCGAAGCGCCTTGCCCGGGCGCGCCCCCTGGGGTGGCGATAATCGCCGCGCCGCCATGTTCACCGCAGTCATCGCCATCAGCCTGGGCGCCGCCCTCGGTGCCCTGTCCCGCTGGGGCCTGGCTGTGGGCATGAACCACCTGTTCCCCGTGCTGCCGCCGGGCACGCTGGTGGCCAATCTGGTGGGCGGCTACCTGATCGGGCTGGCGCTGGCGCTGTTCGCGCAGATGCCCAGCCTGGCGCCGGAGTGGCGCCTGTTCGTCATCACGGGCTTCCTGGGTGGGCTGACCACCTTCTCCACCTTCTCGGCCGAGGTGGTGGCGGCCCTGCAGTCGGGCCGGCTGGGCTGGGCGGCCACCACGGTGGCCACCCACGTGCTGGGCTCGCTGGCCCTCACGCTGCTGGGCTTGGCGACACCTTCGCTGCTCCAGCGCGGCGGCCAGTGAGGCCGGCCGCGGCCAGGGCCAGCACGGCCAGCGCGGCGGCGCCCGGCTCGGGCACGGCCCCGATGCCGTTGATGCGGAAGTCGTCGATGAAGTAGCGGTCGTTGCCGATGTTGTTGGGGAACACGCCGTTGATACCGATGCCACCGTAGAACGCCTGGTCGCTGACCAGCCCGATGAAACCCGAGGCGGCGGTGGTGTCGACCAGGTCCACGTTCAGGAGCGAATCGACCAGGGCCACGGCATCGATGGCGCCGCTGACGTAGTGGAAGCCGAACGCGAACACATCGGCCAGGTTGAAGCGCCAGGCCAGGCTGCCAACGCCGTTGTTGGCGGCCGAGCCACCAAGGTCGGTGATGGCGTCGCTGTTGTGGAGCACCTGGCTGCCGCAGCTGATGGGGTCGCTCGAATCGGGGCAGCTGCCGAAGGTGACCTCAGGCAGGAAGCTGTTGCCCGAGACCGTGGCCGCCGGCGAGCCGGCGAAGTCGGTGTAGGCGCGCGTCGCGCCCACCGCCGCGAGGTAGGCGGCCTCGTTCGTGTAGAGCGTCACGCCCGCTTGGGCGGCAGTGCCGGCCAGCAGCAGGGACAGCGGAATCAGGTTGCGTTGCATGTTCGTTTCTCCCAGGAAGTGGTGCGGTGGCATCTTGTGATCGCGGGCCGCCGCCAGGCATCCCCCCGAGAGGCGAGTTCGGGGTCGCCCCCCAAGTTCGAGGCCATGCCAGTCTGGGGCTGCCTCCCTAGGTTCGGGCGGCCACCCCCCTCTTAGAATCGCGCCGCTTTTTGCCCCGCCACGAGTCCACGGAGACAGGCCATGACGCCCGAAGAGATCCTCGCCACTTACGGCCCCCGCGAGGCCATGGAGTACGACGTGGTCGTCGTCGGCGGCGGGCCGGCCGGGCTGGCCACCGCCATCCGCCTGAAGCAGCTGAACCCCGAGGTCTCGGTGGTGGTGCTGGAGAAGGGTTCGGAGCCGGGCGCGCACACGCTCTCCGGTGCCGTGATGGACCCGCGCGCCATCACCGAGCTCTTCCCCGACTGGAAGGAACGTGGCGCACCTCTGCTGCAGCCGGTGACGGCCGACCAGGTGCTCTTCCTGGACGCCAAAGGCGCGCGCGAGACGCCGCATGCACTGCTGCCGGCCTGCTTCGACAACCAGGGCATGTACGTCGTGAGCCTGGGCGCCGTGACCAAGTGGCTGGCCGAACAGGCCGAAGCGCTGGGCGTGGAGATCTTTCCGGGCTTCACCGGGGCCGAGGTCCTCTATGCCGACAGCGGCGCCGTGCGCGGCGTGGCCACGGGCAACCAGGGCATCGGCAAGGACGGCCAGCCGCACGGCGGTTTCCAGCTCGGCATGGAACTCGTCGGCAAGTACACCGTGTTCGCCGAAGGCGCGCGCGGCCACCTGGGCCGCCAGCTGATCGCGCGCTTCCATCTCGACGAAGGCCGCGACGCGCAGAGCTACGCGCTGGGCATCAAGGAGTTGTGGGAAGTGCCGGCCGAGAAGGCCAAGCCCGGCCTCGTGGTGCACACCGCCGGCTGGCCGATGGACGCCCACACCTACGGCGGCGGCTTCCTCTACCACCTCGAGGGCAACAAGATCACGCTGGGCTTCGTCACCGGCCTGGACTACCAGAACCCCTGGATCAGCCCTTTCGAAGAGATGCAGCGCTGGAAGACGCACCCGGCCATCCGTGCGCACATCGAAGGCGGCAAGCGCATCGGCTACGGCGCGCGCGCCATTTGCGCCGGCGGCCTGAACGCACTGCCCAAGCTGGTGTTCCCGGGCGGTGCGCTGGTGGGCTGCGACGCGGGCACGCTCAACGCTTCACGCATCAAGGGCAGCCACGCAGCCATCAAGACCGGCATGCTGG
>CAZBUU010000223.1:0-7696 GCA_964495125.1 uncultured Rubrivivax sp. | reverse complement strand
TGGATGGTGTTGGGCACCATGCGGTTGGACGCCAGCGGGTCGCAGCCCCAGACCACCAGGCAGTTGGTCTTCTCCAGGTCGTAGTCGCGGTAGCCGTAGAAGCCCTGCGTGAGGCCCGGGCCCATCTTTTCGGCTTCGGCGCAGATGGCGCTGTGCGAGAAGTAGTTGGCCGTGCCCCAGATCTTGGGCAGCGTGCCGTACAGCAGGTCGGTGGACGTGGGCGAGTAGCGCCCGCGCATGTACATGAGCTTGCCCGGCTCACCGGCGCGGCGCAGCGCCATCATCTTCTCGGCCACGGTGTCCAGCGCCTCGTCCCAGCTGATGGGCACGAACTTCGGGTCCACGCCGCGGCCCTTGACCGGGTTGGTGCGCTTCATCGGCGTCTTCACGCGGTCGGGGTCGTACATCTGCTGCGGGATCATGTGGCCGCGCGGGCAGACATAGCCGTGGTTGGTCTTGCTCAGCGGGTTGCCGCGCACGCGCGTGGCGCGCCCGTCCTGCACGAAGATCTGGATGGCGCACCACTGCGTGCAGCCCTGGCAGGTGCTGCCCACCCAGGTGCCCGCGGCGGGTGCCGAAGGCTTGGCGGCACGGGGCACGAAGGCGCTGGTGCGCGGGGCGCCTGCCGTGGCGGCAGGCTCGGTGGCGCAGCCCGTGACCAGCCAACCGGCGCTTGCGCCGGTGGCCATGATGAAGGTTCGTCTCGTCAGCTTCATGGGGCTTGTCCTCGGTTCTGGATCAAAGCTTCGGTGAGCGAGACTTTGCGCTTCCACAATTCTCGAAACTTGAGGCAGCGCAATACTGCGGAGGCACCGGCTGGAAGCCTGAACAAGCCCGTCGGGTATTCAGGGCCACCGGCCAGCGGTACGCCCGCACAGCAAGGCCTGACATGAAGATCTTCGGTATCGCCGGCCATTCCGGCATGGGCAAGACGACGCTGCTGGAGCGACTGGTGCCGGCGCTCTCGTCGCGCGGCCTGGTGGTGTCGCTCATCAAGCACAGCCACAAGAACATCGACATCGACCGCCCCGGCAAGGACTCCTACCGCCTGCGCGAAGCCGGCTGCCAGGAAGTGCTGCTGCTGGGCAACGACCGCTGGGCGCTCATGCACGAGCTGCGCGGCGCGGATGAGCCGCCGCTGGAGTACCTGATCGAACGCCTGCAGCACTGCGACCTGGTGCTCGTCGAAGGCTTCAAGGGCGGCGACTTTCCCAAGCTGGAGGTCTGGCGCGCCGAGCTTGGCAAGCCCTGCCTGTGGCCGGCCTGGCCGGGCATCGTGGCCATGGCCACGGACGCCGCGGACGGTGCCCTGCCCGCACCCGGCGTGCCGCGCCTGGCGCTGGCCGACATCGAGGCCATCGCCGACTTCGTGATGGCCCACGCGCTGGCGCGCTGAGCCGAAACCACGCTCGCCCGCTAGAACGTGCCCGGGTAGGCGCCGCCGTCCGAGAGGATGTTCTGCCCGGTGATGAAGCCCGCCTGCGCGCTGGCCAGGAAGGCGCAGGTGGCGCCGAACTCCTCGGCCGTGCCGAAGCGCCGCGCGGGCGCGAGCAGCTTGCGGGCCTCGGCCACCTGCTCGATGGACTGCCCCGTCTTCTGCGCCGTGCCGGCCATCGTCACCTTCAGGCGGTCGGTGTCGAAGGCGCCGGGCAGCAGGTTGTTGATGGTGACGTTGCGGCTGGCCAACTTCACCTGGCGTGCCAGGCCGGCGACGAAGCCCGTGAGCCCCGAGCGCGCGCCATTGCTGAGGCCCAGGATGTCGATGGGCGCCTTCACCGCGCCGGAGGTGATGTTGATGACGCGGCCGAATCCGCGCTCGGCCATGCCGTCCACCGTGGCCTTGATCAGCTCGATGGGCGTCAGCATGTTGGCGTCCACGGCCCTGATCCAGGCCTCGCGGTCCCAGTCGCGGAAGTCGCCGGGCGGCGGGCCGCCGGCGTTGTTGACGAGGATGTCCACCTGCGGACAGGCCGCCAGCGCCGCCGCGCGGCCGGCGGGCGTGGTGATGTCGCCGGCCACCGCCAGCACCTGAACGCCGGGCGCGGCGAGGCGGATCTCGGCCGCCGTGGCCTCCAGCGCCTCGGCGCCGCGCGCGGTGATCACCACGTTCGCGCCCTCCTTCGCCAGCGCCAGCGCGCAGCCCTTGCCCAGCCCCTTGCTGGCGGCGCACACCAGCGCCCACCTGCCTGCGATTCCGAGATCCATGTCCGTTCCTTGTCCGAATGAATTCAGCGCGCGCGGGCCAGCAGCCAGATGCCGGCCAGCACCAGCGCCGTGCCCGCGCCGATCCAGGCGTTGAGCGGCTCGCCCAGGATGAGCACGCCCATGACGATGGTCGACAGCGGCCCGATCATGCCCGTCTGCGCCGTGACCGTGGGACCCACGCGCTCGATGGCCATCATCACCATCAGCACCGGCGCGAAGGTGCAGGCCACGGCGTTGACGAGCGACAGCGTGATCACCGGCCCCGGCACCGCCAGCAGCGGCACGCCCGGCCGCAGCAGCAGGAACTGCGCGATGCACAGCACGCAGGCCACGGCCGTGGCCCAGCCGGTGAGCCGCAGCGCGCCGATGCGACGCACCACCTGCCCGCTGCCCACCAGGTAGACGGCATAGCTGACCGCGCTGCCGAACACCAGCGCGGCACCCAGCACCGCGTCGCGCCCGGCAAGACGCGCCTCGTGGCCGAAGACCAGCAGCACGCCGGCATAGCTGAGGGCCAGCGCCAGCCACTGGCGTGCGTTGGAGCTCGCCGTGCCCAGCGCCAGGCCCAGCAGCAGCACGAGCGTGGGGTTGAGGTAGAGCACCAGCCGCTCCAGGCTGGCGCTGATGAACTGCAGGCCGGCGAAGTCGAGGAAGCTTGCCAGGTAGTAGCCGCAGAAGCCCAGCGCAGCCACCACGGACAGGTCACGCGGCGCCAGGGTCGGCTTGCCCCGCCCCGCCCACCAGGCCAGCGCCACGAACAGCGGCAGCGCGAACAGCATGCGCAGCATGATCAGCGTCACCGCGTCCACGCCGTGGCGGTAGGCCAGCTTGACGATGATGGCCTTGCCCGAGAACGCGATGGAGCCAGCGGCGGCCAGCGCCAAGCCAGCCCAGGGCGTGCGCGCGTCGCTCACGCGGCGGCCAGGTCCTGCGGCGCCCGGCGCTGCAGGCCCCATTCGTCGTCGATGCGCTCGAAACCCAGCGATTCGTAGATGCCGATGGCCACGTCCTCGGGGTCGGCGCACATCAGCGTTCGCGACAGCTTCCAGTGCTCCCAGCCCCAGGCCGCCACGCGGTGCACCAAGGCCGTGGCCAGGCCGCGCCGGCGCCAATGCGGATGCGTGCCCACGTGCTGGAAGCGGCCCAGCGCGCCCGCTCCGGCGTGTTCGCGCATGAGGCCGCAGTCGGCGGCCAGCACGCCGTCGCACCAGACGCCGAACCAGCGTGCCAGGCCGTCGCGCTGCATCTGCGCATAGCGCTGCATCTGCTGGCGCCGGTGGGTCTCGAAGGCACGTGGCTCGAAGCCCTGGGCGTCGGCACAGTGCTGGGCCACCAGCGTCTCAATCTCGAGCGTGAGGTCGAAGCCGCGGAACTCCACCGTGCCACGCGCGCGCCGTGGCGGCGGCCTCAGCCCGCCCGGCTCCTGCGCCAGCACGGCCGTGAACTGGATCTCGAAGCCTGCGGCTTGCCAGGCCGGCAGTTGCTCCCCGGCGGGCGGCGCGTTCACGCCGTAGCAGCGGTGCGCGGAGCCCGCGTGCACGGCCACGATCTCCTCCTGGAAGCGCCTTTCCCAGTGCTCCAGTTCATCATCGCGCGGCGCGCAGGGCAGGAGCAGGAAGTTGCCCCAGTAGTACAGCGGGTTGGTCGGCGTCAGCACCACCAGGCAGTCCTCGCGCTCGAGCGCGCGGCCGCCGTAGGCATGCAGCATGAACTCGCTGCGCCAGCCTGGCCGCAGGTCCGCCAGGCGCACGGCTCAGAAGCCCGCGGCCTGGCCGTCGCGGCGTGGGTCGCTGGCCGCGGCGTAGCCTTCGACCGCCGGGTCGCCCAAGCGCCAGATGAACTGGCCGGCACCGTAGTCCTGGTAGCTGTCGGCGAAGGGCTCCACGCGATGGCCCAGTTCGCGCAGGCCCTGCGCGGTGGCAGCGCTGAAGCCGTCCTCGGCGTTGACGATGCCGCCCCAGTAGCGCCAGCGCGGCGCGTCGCAGGCGGCCTGCGGCTGCTGGCGGTAGTCGAGCATGCGCACCACGGTCTGCAGGTGGCCCTGCGGCTGCATGTCGCCGCCCATCACGCCAAAGCTCATCACCGGTCGGCCCTCCTTCGTCAGGAAGGCCGGGATGATGGTGTGGAAGGGCCGCTTGCCCGGGGCGACGACGTTCTCGCGCGTTTCGTCCAGCGTGAAGCCGTGGCCGCGGTTCTGCAGACTCAGGCCGTAGCCCGGCACCACCACGCCGGAGCCGAAGCCCATGTAGTTGCTCTGGATGAAGCTGACCATCATGCCGCTCTCGTCGGCGGCGGTGAGGTAGATGGTGCCGCCCTGCGGCGTGTGGCCGGGGCCGAAGTCCTGGCAGCGCCGGGGGTCGATCAGCTTCGCGCGGGCGGCCAGGTAGGCCGGGTCCAGCATCTGCGCCGGCGTCAGCCGCATGCTGCGCGGATCGGCCACGTAGCGGTAGACGTCGGCGAAGGCCAGCTTCATGGCCTCGATCTGCAGGTGTTGCGAGGCCACGCCGTCCACCGGCAGCGCGCCGAGCTCGAAGTTCTCCAGGATGCCCAGGGCGATGAGCGCGGCGATGCCCTGCCCGTTCGGCGGAATCTCGTGCAGCGTGTGGCCGCGGTAGTGCTGCGCGATGGGCGTCACCCACTCGGGCCGGTACGCGGCGAAGTCCGCGGCGGTCATGGCGCCGCCGTGGGCCTTGGCGTGCGCCTCGGCGGCTGCTGCCACTTCACCGCGGTAGAAGGCCTCGCCCTGCGTCGCGGCGATCAGCTTCAGCGTGCGCGCGGCCTCGGGGAAGGCGAAGCGCTCGCCCACCTGCGGTTCGCGGCCGTGCGGCAGGAAAGCCTGGGCGAAGCCCGGCTGTTGCGTGATCTCGGGCAGGGTGGCGGCGTTGTGCCACTTGTGCTGCACGATCACCGGCACGGCATAGCCCCGCTCGGCGATCTCGATGGCCGGCTCCAACAGGTCGGCAAAGGGCAGCTTGCCGAAGCGGCCGTGCAGCGCCACCCAGCCTGCCACCGCGCCGGGCACGGTGACGCTGTCCCAGCCGCGCTTGGGCGGTGTCTTCGCCTCGGTGCCGTACTTGCCCTTGAAGTACGCCGGCGTCCAGGCCTGTGGTGCACAGCCGCTGGCGTTCAGGCCGTGCAGGGCCTGGCCATCCCAGAGGATGCAGAAGGCGTCGGAGCCCAGGCCGTTGCTGCAGGGCTCGACGATGGTCATCACCGCCGCAGTGGCGATGGCGGCATCGACGGCGTTGCCGCCGGCCTGCAGCATGCGCAGCCCGGCCTGCGCGGCCAGCGGGTGCGAGGTGGAAACGACGTTGCGGGCGAACACGGGGCTGCGCTGGCTGGCGTAGCCGGTGCTCCAGTCGAAGGTGTGGTGGGTGTTCATGGCCCGGCGATCGTAGCCGGGCGCGCCGGTTCAGACCGGCGGCGGGGCTTCGCCGCCGTGCGAGACGTAGCGGCGCAGCTCGGGCGGCTCGGGGCCGATGTGGAAGGCCAAACGCTGCTCGCGCAACCCGGCGTCGAAGGCGGTGAAACGCTCCAGCCGGCGCTGGTGCTCGAGCCAGTTCTCGTCGACGAAGTACTCCACGTAGCGGCCCGGCACGGCCACGTCGCGGAACAGGCCCCAGCTGAGCGCGCCCTGGCGCAGCCGGGCGCGGCGCGTGCGCTGCATCACCTCGGCGAACTCGGCGGCGCGTGCGGGGTCGATCTGGTATTCCAGCGTCACCATCACGGGGCCTTCGTCGGGGCCGATCTCGAAGGCCGGTTCGGGCACGCTGCGCACGGCGGCGGGCGTGAAGTCGATGTCGACCCCGCCTTCGACGGTGAGCTTGCGCGTCAGCAGCAGCAGGGTCACGCCGCAGGCCGCCGCCGCCAGCACCGCACCCTTGACGCCGATGTGTTCGGCCACCTGGCCCCACAGCACCGAGCCGAAGGCCGAGCCGCCCATCAGCGCCATCTGGTAGATCGACATGCCGCGTGCGCGCACCCAGTTCGGCATCGCCACCTGGGCCGAGACGGTGAGCGAATTGGCCACCGAGATCCAGGCCATGCCGATCAGCACCATCGCCGGCAGCGCGACCCATATCTCGGGCACCAGCACGATCAGCGCCGACAAGGCCGCGTGCAGCACGGTGCCGGCGATGACGAACTGGTCGCGGTTGAAGCGCTCGCGCCAGCGCGGGAAGTACAGCGCCGCGGTGATGGCGCCGGCGCCGATGCACGACAGCATCACCGTGAAGGTGCCGGCGCCGCCGCCGTGCAGCCCGCGCGCCACCAGCGGCAGCAGCGCCACCAGCGCCGTGCTCTGCAGGAAGAACAGGAAGATGCGCAACAGGATCACCTTCAGGCGCGGCGACTGCCAGGCGTAGTTCAGCCCCGTGCGCATGGCGCCGACGAAACGTTCGCCCGGCAGCGTGCTCACGCGCGGCTCGCTCTTCCAGCGCAGGATCAGCGTGAAGGCCACCGCCGCCAGCAGCGTGTTCAGCACGAACACCGCGGCTGGGCTGAAGGCCGCCAGCAGCGCGCCGGCCACGGCCGGGCCGATGACGCGCGACAGGTTCATCGCGATGCCGTTGAGCGCCAGCGCCGCCGGCAGCTCGGGCCGGCTGACGATCTGCGGCACGATCGCCGCGAACACCGGCCAGCGCATCGCCAGGCCGATGCCGTTGGTGAAGGTCAGCAGCAGCAGCAGCGGCGCCGTCAGCAGCCCGGCCAGCGACAGCCCGGCCAGCAGCAGCGCGTTGAGCGACACCCACAGCTGCGTGGCCGCGAAGTAGCGCCGGCGGTCCAGGATGTCGGCCAGCGCGCCGCTGGGCAGGCCGAGCAGGAACACCGGCAGGGTGCTGGCCGTCTGCACGAGCGCCACCATCACCGGGCTCGTGGTGAGCTGCGTCATCAGCCAGGCGGCCGAGACGTCGTTCATCCACATCGTCATGTTCGCGGCCAGCCACGCGAACCACAGGCCCCGGAAGACCGGGCCTCTCAGCGGCGCGAGCGCGGCGGGCAGTTGCATGGCGGCCTGAGGCTAATGCACAAACGACAAGGCCCCGCAGGGCGGGGCCTCGGTGACGCCGCTGGCGTCAATCTGCATCCTGGAACGCTTCTTCCCGCTTGTTCTTGATGCTCGGCAGCATCACCACCACGATCATCAGCACCGCCGCGATGAGCAGGCCCGCCGAGAGCGGCCGCGTGAGGAAGGTGCTCCAGTCACCGCGGCTGAGCAGCAAGGCTCTTCGCAGGTTCTCTTCCATCATCGGCCCGAGGATGAAGCCCAGCAGCAGCGGCGCGGGCTCGCAGCCAAGCTTGTAGAACACCACGCCCACGATGCCGAAGGCCGCGGCCATGAAGACATCGAAGTTGTTGTTGTTGAGCGTGTACAGGCCGATGCAGCAGAAGCTCAGGATGGCCGGGAACAGGAAGCGGTAGGGCACCGTCAGCAGCTTGATCCAGATGCCGATCAGCGGCAGGTTCAGGATCACCAGCATCAGGTTGCCGA
>CAZBUU010000222.1:0-7701 GCA_964495125.1 uncultured Rubrivivax sp. | reverse complement strand
CCTTGTCGCGCGAACTCATGGCCCACACCAGCCGGTGCGTGCCAGCGTCGTAGGCCGGTTTCTCGGCCCAGCCGATGATCTCCATCGCCGGCGCACCCAGTTTCACGCGTTCCTCGTTGGCGGCCTCGGTGCCTTCGCGGTAGCTCTTGAGCAGGTCGTCGGCGTTCCAGTCCTTGGCGTCGTCGTCCTTGATGTGGCCCGAGTCCTCGTAGCGCACGGTCATGAACCAGCCGGCATCGCTCTCGGGGAAGATGAGGCCCACGAGCTTCGTGTCCTGGCCCGGGTTGCCCATGGCATTGAGCAGCCGGCCCGCTTGCGGCTGCGGCACGAAGGCATGGCCGGCAGGCAGCCGGAGCACGGCCTTGGCGGCCAGCGGCAGTTCCTGCGGGCCGCTTCTGGCGACTTTGCGGGCCTCTTCGAAGGCCTGCCTGCGCGCATCGGGCGCCGGGGCCTGGGCCTGCGAGAGCGGCGCGAACGCCAGGACACCGAGCAGGGCGCCCAACGCCCCAAGTGCATGCCATGCCTTCATTGGAATCCTCCCTGCCGTCGATCGCGGCGCGAGGATTCTGGCACGCAGGGGGCTGCGCGCCGGCCCCTCTAACGGTGGCCCAGCAGACGCGCCGGCAGCATGAAGAGCGCGCGCACCAGGGCGAACACGCCCTCCACCGCCACGCCCAGCAGGCGGAAGGGCAGCGCGATGAGCCAGACCAGGGGCGCCAGCACCAGCGCCAGCAGCGCCAGCGGCCAGCACACCACCAGCAGCACCAGCCAGGCGAAGAAGAGCAGCAGCGTGTTCATGTCACCCCCTCAGGCCTGGATGGAGGACTGCTGGGCCCACTGCATGACGGTTTCGTGCGGCTGGGTGAGCCCATCGATGCTGCCCAGCAGCGCCAGCGTGAACAACACGGCCAGGCAGGCCGAGGTGCTGCGTTGGATCAGGCTTTGCGACATGGTGGGCTCCGGTGCGGGCTGCGATGACGGCAATGTCGTCGCTGCGCCCGTGCGGCGCGAGCCCGCTGCGATGAAGCGACGGCCCCACGCGTCGAACTGCAGGTGCGCCGGATGGGCGGTCAGGCGCCCAGCAGCCGACGCAGCAGCGGCGCATCCAGGTGCTCGTCCACCAGGTCGGCCAGGCCGTCGAAGGCGTCGTCCATCGTCGGCACGGTGGCGCCGAAGAGCGCGCGCAGCACGGTCGGGTTCTCGAACAGGCCATGCGCGTACACCCCCAGCACCGGGCCTGCCTGCCAGCCGATGGCCTCACCCTGGGCGTCGTGCAGCACGGCGGCACCCGCCGCGGCCGAGGTGTGGCCGCAGCGGATCTCGTAGCCGCGGGCCTGCGCGCCCTGCAGGGCCGCCCAGGGGCCCCGGGCGGGGCCGAAGCGCAGCGGCCCTTCGCGCAGGCGCTTGTCGGCACCGAAATGCGTGGACAGGGGCAGCAGGCCCAGGCCGGCCAGCGTGTCGAAGGCCTCGCCGTCATGGCCCAGCGGGTCGTGGAGCATGCGACCCAGCATCTGCAGGCCGCCGCACACGCCCAGCACGGCGCCGCCCGCTGCGGCGTGGCGCAGCACGGCCGCGTCCAGGCCGCGCGCACGCAGCCAGGCGAGGTCGCCACTGACCTGCTTGCTGCCCGGCAGCACGATCCAGTCGGCCCCGGCCAGCTGGCCGGGCTCGCGCGCCCAGCGCAGGTGCAGGCCGGGCACGCGCGACAAGGGCTGGAACTCGTCCAGGTTGCTGATGTGCGGGGGCGCGAGCACGGCCAAGCGAAGCCGCGCCTCGCCCTCGCCGCGCGCGCCCTCGTCGAACACGCCGTCCTCCTCGGGCAGGCCGTGGCCGCGGCGCATGGGCAGCACGCCGGTCAGCGGCACGCCCGTCATCGCCTGCAGCATCTCGGGGCCGGGGGCCAGCAGTGCGGCATCGCCACGGAAGCGGTTGAGCACGTAGCCGGCGAGCAGGCCGCGCAGGTCGTCGGGCAGCAGCGCCCAGGTGCCGTGGCAGGCGGCGAAGGCGCCACCGCGGTCGATGTCGGTGACCAGCAGCGCCGCCACCTCGCCAAGCTCGCGCGCCCAGCGCGCGGTGCCCAGGTTCACGTAGTCCTGCGGCGCCAGGTTGATCTCCGCCGGCGAGCCGGCGCCTTCGACGATGACCAGTTCATGCGCCGCCGCCAGCCGCTCGAAGCCCTGGCGTGCCGAAGCGGCCAACGACGCGCTGCGCTCGCGCCAGCCCATCGCGGACAGCCTGCGATCCACCACGCCGTGCACGACCACCTGGCTGGCCGTGTCGCGCTCGGGCTTCAGCAGCACCGGGTTCATGTCGGTGTGCGGCAAGGCGCGTGCGGCCAGCGCCTGGAAGTACTGCGCCGAGCCGATCTCGCCCGCGCCGCCGTCCTCCGAGCGCGGCACCACGCGGGCGTTGTTGCTCATGTTCTGGGCCTTGAAGGGCACCACGTCCAGACCGCGCCGCGCGGCGCTGCGGCACAGCGCCGTGGCCAGCAGGCTCTTGCCGGCACCACTGCTGGTGCCCCAGACGACCAGCGTGCGCGTCATGGCGCGGGCACCGCCACCCAGCGCGGGCCGCAAGGAGCGTCGACGGACTGGATGCTGAAGGCGCCGCCGAAAGCCACGGCCAGCGCACCGTGCAGTGCAGCGTCGCCCGGGGCGCCATCGGCCAGCACGCGGCCCTGGCGCAGCACCACCAGGCGGTCGGCACCCAGGGCCTGGGTCAGGTCGTGCATCACGGCTACCACCGCCGCACCGCCCCGGGCGCGCTCGCGCAGGCCGCGGCACAGCGCGCGCTGGTGCGGGGCGTCCAGGTGCGTGGTGGGCTCGTCCAGCAGCAGGACGGCCGCCTCCACGGCCAGCGCGCGGGCCAGCAGCACGCGCTGGCGCTCGCCGCCGCTGAGTTCGCTCAGGCGCCGCGCGGCGAAGTCCGTGGTTTCCGTGGCGGCCATCGCCCGGTCGACGGCGGCCTCGCCGTCGGCATCGGGCGCGCCCAGCAGGCCGTGGCGGGGCAGGCGGCCCAGGTGCACGACGTCGCGCACGGCGATGTCGCCATCGGCTTCGCCCTGCTGCGAGAGCCAGGCCAGCGTCTGCGCGCGCGCACGGGCGCTCCAGGCACCGAGCGGCCGGCCTTGCAGCAGCACCTGGCCGATGTCGGGCGCGCGCAGGCCGGCCAGCAGCGAGAGCAGCGTGCTCTTGCCGGCCCCGTTCGGGCCGACCACGGCCGTCCACTCGCCGGCCCGGAAACCGACGGAGACATCGTCCACCACGCTGCGCCCACCCAGCATCAGCGTGAGGCCCTCGCCCCGCAGCGCGGCGGCCGTCACGGGCGCCCCCGCTGCCGCAGCAACCACAGCAGGAAGCCACCGCCCAGCACCGCCGTCAACAGCCCCACCGGGAGTTCCTGCGGCGCGATGACGCTGCGCGCCGCCACGTCGGCCGCCAGCAGCAGCACGGCACCGGCCAAGGCCGACAAGGCGAGCAGGGGCCCATGCGTGACGACCACGCGGCGGCGCACCAGGTGCGGCGCCACCAGGCCGACGAAGGCCACCAACCCGGCCTGCGCCACGGCCGTGGCCGTGGCCAGCGCCATCAGCGACACCATCAGCAGCCGCACCCGCGGCAATGCGATGCCCAGGCTGGCGGCACTGGCCTCGCCCAGCACCAGCGCGTCCAGCGCACGGGCAAAGCGCAGCGCCAGCGGCAAGGCCAGCGCCAGCGCCGTGGCCAGCACGGCCACGGCCGGCCAGCCCAGGTAGCCGGTGGTGCCCAGCATGAAGATCTGGCGCCCGCGCAAGGCCTCCGGCGCCACCAGCAGCAGCAGTTCGGACAGCGAGGACATCAGGATGCCCACCACCACGCCGGCCAGCAGCAGCACCGTGGGCCGCCCGGCGCCGCGCGCCAGCATCAGGGTCAGCGACACTCCCGCCAGAGCACCGACGAAGGCCGCGCCCACGAGGCCGAGGCGCTGCAGCGCGTCGGCCGTGGCGCTGCCGAGCGAGACGCCGAAGGCCCCCGCGCCCGCCAGCACCAGCACCACGCCCAGGCCGGCGCCGGCGGCGCTGCCCAGCAGGTAGGGGTCGGCCAGCGGGTTGCGGAACAGGCCCTGCGCGATGGCACCGGCCAGGCCCAGCAGCGCGCCGCACAGCAACGCGCCCACGGTGCGCGGCGCGCGGATGGCGCTGACGAGTTCCCACTCCTGCCGCCAGGTGAAGGACCAGCCCTCGCTGCCCGCCGCCAGGCCCAGCACGGCCAGCGCCAGCGCCGCCGCCACCAGCAGGGCGGCCAGTGCGGCGGGGTTGGCGTGCTGCGGACCGGTGCTCAACGCGGCTCCAGCTTCACCAGGCAGTCGACGATGGCTTCGGCCGCGTCGGCCAGACGCGGGCCGGCGCGCACCAGGGTGTCCCACGCGGCCGCTTCGAAGCCGCAGGTCTGGCGATCCCGCAGAGCGGCCAGGCCGGCCCAGCCCGGCCGCTGCGCCATCTCGGCCACGGCGCGTGCGCTGCCCATCATCAGTTGCGGCTGCGCGCGCACCACGAACTCCGGGTTGAGCTTCGGAAAGGGCCCGAGAGCCGCCGGCACCACGTTGCCCAGCCCCAGGCGGGCCAGCACCTCGCCCACGAACGAAGCCTCGCCGGCGGCGTAGGGGGCCGACGCCACCTCCAGGTAGACCTTGCGCCCGCGCAGCCCTGCCGGCACGCGCGCGGCCGCGGCCTGCAGGCGCGCCTGCTGCCGCTGCCACAACGCCGCGCCGGACGCCGGCTCGCCCAGCGCCTGCGCCACGCGCTCGATGACGCGCGGCACGTCGGCGTAGGCCTTGGCTTCCAAGGCCAGCACGCGCAGGCCCAGGGCCTCCAGGCGGTCGATGGCGCGGATGGACGCCGCGGCCAGCACCACGTCGGGCTTGAGCGCGACGATGCGCTCGATCTGCGTGTCCTCCAGCCCGCCCAGCTGCGGCAGCGCCTTCACCTCCGCCGGCCAGTTGGAATAGCGGTCCACACCCACCAGGCGTGCGCAGGCGCCCAGGGCGCAGACCGTTTCGGTGAGCGACGGCGACAGCGTCACCACGCGCATTGCCGCGGCGGGCAGCTCGACGCGCTTGCCGCGGTCGTCCACCACCGTGACGCCGGCGGCGGAGGCCGCCACCGCAGAGACGGCAGCGGCCAGGACGACGACGAGTCTGAGGACGCCGTTCACTTCGGTGTGTAGCGCAAGGTGACGAAGGTCTCTCGACGCGGCTGGTCGTAGCCCAGCGACGTCTCGTGGCGCTTGTCCCCCGCGTTGTTCAGCTTCAGGCCCACCACCAGCTCGCGCGAGGCGGCCCACTCGGCGCGCAGGTCCAGCGTGGCGTAGCCGCCCAGGCGTTGCGTGTTGGTGGCGTTGTCGAAGCGGTGCGAGAAGGCCGCCACCGTGGCGCCGGCCGCCCAGGGGCCCCCGCTCCAGTCGGCGCCCAGCCGCAGCGCGTCCTTCGCCCGACGCGGCAGCTGCTTGCCGTAGTTGGCGTTGCCCAGGGTGTCGTTGCGCGGGTCGGTGCGGTCGGCCGATGCCGACAGCGCCAGGTCGCGCCAGCGCCCTTCCCAGGCCACGGTGAGCCCGGTGATGCGCGCCCGCGGCAGGTTCTGCGGCGCCGCGCCGCTGGTGATGAAGCCGCGGTAGCGGTGCTCGTAGCTGGCCACGCGCAGCGACTGTGCCTCTCCCGACCAGCGCAGGCTCAGCTCGGCATGCCTGCCGATCTCGGCTTCGAGCTGGTCGTTGCCGAAGTTCGGGAAGTACAGCTGGTTGAAGCTCGGTGCGACGAAGCTGCTGCCCACGCTGGCCGCTGCGCGCCAGGCCGGGGCAATGACGTAGGCGTAGCCGAAGGCCCCGGTGTTCTTGGTGCCGAACTGCGAGTTGCGGTCGTGGCGCAGGCTGGCCTGCCAGCTGTGCGCGTCGGCGCGGCCGTTCAGGCCCAAGGCCAGGCCGTCGATGTCGCGCTCGCTCACGGTGAAAGGCGCGCCGGGACGGCTCACCTTCTCGGTCTGCCGTTCCACCAGCGCCAGCGCCGTGCCCAGCGGCGTGAGCACGGTGTTCTCCCAGCCGATCTGGCGGATCTTCGACTCGATCCTGCCCAGCGACGCGAAGGCGCTGGCACTGGTCAGCGTGTCGTAGCCATCGGCCGATTCGCCCACGCTCACCCGCGTGCGCCAGGAACCCGTGACGCGTCCGCTGGCCGACAGCGAAGCCACGCGGTTGGTCAGCCGCGCCCTCGCGTCGGCACCGGGGCCGTCGTCCAGCTGCGTGGTGCCGCGCGCGTCCAGCACCAGCGCCTCCAGGCGCCAGTCGGGCCGCAGGTTCCAGCCCAGGCGAAGGCTGCCGCCGGTCTGGCGGAAACCGTCGTCGTCGGCGTTGTAGCTGCCGAAAGGCACGTTCGGGTTCGACGCCGACCGGCCGCGGGTGCTGGTGCGCTGCAGCTGCGCCGCGGCGTCGAAGCGGCCGTCGCCCCAGGTGCCGCCCGCACTGAGCTGTCCCCAGCCGTGCGAACCGACCCCGGCCTTGGCGTTGACCGTGCTGCCGGTGGTGGCGCGGCGCGTGAAAACCTGGATCACGCCGCCCATGGCGCCGGCCCCGTAGAGCGAGGACATCGGCCCGCGCACGATCTCGATGCGCTCGATGCTCTCCAGCGGCAGGTTGTCCAGCGAGGGCGAACCGACGGTGGCCGAGCCGACGCGCACGCCGTCCACCAGCAGCAGCGTGTGGCGCGCTTCCAGGCCCCGCATGAAGACCGAGGCCGTCTTGCCCAGGCCGCCATTGCTGCTGAGCTGCAGGCCGGGCTGTTGCGCCAGCAGTTCGGCCAGCGTGCGGCCGGCGGCGCGGTCGAGCGTGGCGCGGTCGATGACCGTGACCTCGCTGACGGCCTCGCTCAGCCGCACGGGCGTGCGCGTGGCGGTGACGGTGACGGTGGCATCGGCCTGCGCGGCGGCCGGGACGGGGGCCGCCAGTGCGGCAGCCCAGAGTGGTGTCAGGCGCGTCAGGGCGCGCCGCGAACGAACAGCGAACAAGGGAAATCCTCCATCCGCACACCCCGTGCGGAACAGACCTGTCAGCCGGTCTGCAGAAGGACATGACGAGAAGGCGGAGTGCCGGCCGGAACCCCGACACGCACCCCACCACCCGCACCGCCCTCCGCAGTGCCAGCGCCCATGCGTCAGGCCGGTATCCGGGCTCGCGAGTGCCGGGGCGGACGAACCTCCCCGGAAGCCTGCAGCGCCTTCCCAGGCCCGTGGGCCCAGTGGCTCGTGAAGCTGCAAGCTCCTCGCTGACCGTTGCGGGGGCAGCGCCGGAATCGCGCATGGAACTGGATCCACGCCCTCACCGGCTTCCCGTTGAACCCGCCGTGCTTCAGCGGGCACGGCAGGCACCTGGTGCAAGCGAAGCGGATGCTACCCGAGGCCCCGGGCGCGTCTTCTTGACGCAGGTCGTGGCGCGCAGGGTTGCACGGCCGGGCCGCGAACGCGGGCCCAGCCGGCCGGCGCAGGCACCCCGGCCGATATACTCACGCTTTACCACCACAGCACGCGCGAACCTCCCGCCACGTGCTGCAAGAAATGACCAAGTTCGTCTTCGTCACCGGCGGCGTGGTGTCCTCGCTCGGCAAGGGCATTGCGGCGGCCTCCCTGGCGGCCATCCTCGAGTCACGCGGCCTCAAGGTCACCCTCATCAAGCTGGA
>CAZBUU010000221.1:0-7717 GCA_964495125.1 uncultured Rubrivivax sp. | reverse complement strand
CGCGACGCTTGTAGGCGCGCACGGCGTCGGCGATGTCGGCCAGGTAGCGCACGCGTCCCGCCGGCACGATGGGCACCTGGTGCGTGCTGTGGCGCGTGCCCACCTTCGGCAGCCGGCCCTCGGCCAGAGGCAGGCCCAGCGCCGCCAGGCGCGGCATCAAAGCCTGCGCCAGTGCGGTGACACCGTCGTCGTTGAAGCGGCTGGCCATGGTGCCGAACACCGGCATCTGCTCGGCCGGCGTGCCGAAGGCATTGCGGTTGCGCTGCACCTGCTTGGCCACGTCGCGCAGTGCGTCGGCCGCGCCCTTGCGGTCGAACTTGTTGATGGCCACGAACTCGGCGAAGTCGAGCATGTCGATCTTCTCCAGCTGGCTGGCGGCGCCGAACTCGGGCGTCATCACGTAGACCGGCACGTCCACCAGCGGCACGATGGCGGCGTCGCCCTGGCCGATGCCGCTGGTCTCCACCACGATGAGGTCGAAGCCGGCGGCCTTGCAGGCGGTGACGACGTCGGGCAGCGCCTGACTGATCTCGCTGCCGAAGTCGCGCGTCGCCAGGCTGCGCATGAAGACGCGGGGCCCGTTCTGCCAAGGCGTGATCGCATTCATGCGGATGCGGTCGCCCAGCAGCGCACCGCCGCTCTTTCGGCGCGAGGGGTCGATGCTGATCACGGCGATGCGCAGCGCGTCGCCCTGGTCCAGGCGCAGGCGGCGGATGAGCTCGTCGGTGAGGCTGCTCTTGCCCGCGCCGCCGGTGCCGGTGATGCCCACCACGGGGATGCGGCTGCCCACGGCGGCGTCGGCCAGCGCGGCCTTGAACGCGGGATCGGCCTTGCCGTTCTCCAGCGCCGTGATGGCCTGCGCCAGGGCCCGCCAGGCGGCTTCGCCATGCCCCTGCAAGGCGGCCACGGCCTTCGGCGCATAGGGCGACAGGTCATGGTCGCAGCGCATGACCATTTCGCCGATCATGCCGTTCAGGCCCATGCGCTGCCCGTCTTCCGGGCTGTAGATGCGCGCCACGCCGTAGGCCTGCAACTCACGGATCTCGGCCGGCACGATGACGCCGCCGCCGCCGCCGAAGACCTGGATGTGCTCGCCGCCGCGCGCCTTCAGCAGGTCGACCATGTACTTGAAGAACTCGACGTGGCCGCCCTGGTAGCTGCTGATGGCGATGCCCTGGGCGTCTTCCTGCAGCGCCGCGGTGACGATCTCCTCCACGCTGCGGTTGTGGCCGAGGTGGATGACCTCGGCGCCCATGCCCTGCAGGATGCGCCGCATGATGTTGATGGCGGCGTCGTGGCCGTCGAACAGGCTGGCGGCGGTGACGAAGCGCACCTTGTTCGTCGGGCGGTAGGCGGCCAGGGCCTGGGCTTCGGCGGCGAGGTCGGACATGGCGCGGTCGTCTCCATCGTTCTGGGAAGGGCTGGTTGACGTTTACGTCAACGTCAAGTGGCAAATGATGCCATGCGGGGCTTGCCGGGGGGCTACGATCGCGCCGCCCGCCGCCCGGCGTCACCGCCTGTCCCATGACCTTTCTCGCCATCGACATCGGCAACACGCGCCTGAAGTGGGCGCTCTACGCCGCGCCGCATCCGGGGGCCGTGCTGCTGCAGCAGGGCGCCGTGTTCCTGGAGGCGCTGGAAGAACTCTCGGAACGTCACTGGAAGGGCCTGCCCGAGCCCGCCAGCATGCTGGGCTGCTGCGTGGCCGGGGATGCGGTGCGCCACGGCGTGGAGGCGCAGTTGGAGCTGTGGGACGTGGAGCCGCACTGGGTGGTGCCTTCCGAGCACGCCGCCGGCATCACCAACGGCTACGACCACCCCGGCCGCCTGGGCGCCGACCGCTGGGTGGCCCTGGCCGGCGCGCGGGCGCGCGTGCTGGCGCAGGTGCCGCCGGGCGGCCGCCCGCGCCCCGCCGTGGTGGTGATGGTGGGCACCTGCGTCACCGTGGACGCCCTGGACGGCGACGGCCGATTCCTCGGTGGCCTCATCCTGCCCGGCTTCGGCCTCATGCAGCGTGCGCTGGAACTCGGGACGGCCAGCCTGAAGGTACCCACCGGGGAGGTCGTGGACTTCCCCACCAACACCAGCGATGCCCTGATGAGCGGCGGCACCAATGCCATCGTCGGCGCCCTGGAGCGCCAGGCCGAGCGCCTGCGCCGGCGCACCGGCGAAGAACCGCTGCTGCTGATGACGGGCGGCGCCGCCGCGAAGCTGGCCTCGGCCACCGAGCCGCCCTTCGAAACCGTGGACACGCTGATCTTCGAAGGTCTGCTCCTCTTTCAGAGCCACCGGCTGGCACTCTAGTCCAGCCGGCTAGAGCCAGCGCCGCAGCAGTTCGCGCAGCTGGGTGCGCGAGTAGGGCTTGGCCAGGTGCGCGTCCATGCCGGCGGCCATGGATTGCGCGGCGTCTTCGTCGAAGGCATTGGCGGTGAGCGCCACGATGGGCACGCGCGGCACGCGCAGCCGCGTCTCGCGCTCGCGCAGGCGGCGCGTGGCTTCGTAGCCGTCGAGCACGGGCATCTGGATGTCCATCAGCACGAGGTCCACGCGCTGCTTCTCGAGCAGCGCCACGGCCTGAGCGCCGTCTTCGGCTTCCATCACCTCCACGCCGAAGGACTTCAGCATCTCGGCGCCGATCATGCGGTTGACGACGTTGTCTTCCACCAGCAGCACGACGCCGGACAGGTCGCCAGGGGCGTCCAGCGCGGCGAAATCGGAGTCGGGTTGCACGGGCGGCGCATGCGGAGCAGCCGGCAGTTGCAGCGTGAAGCGGAAGCAGGAGCCGGCGCCGACGCGGCTTTCGGCGACGATCTGGCCGCCCATGGCCTGCACGATGCGCTGGCTGATGGCCAGGCCTAGGCCGGTGCCGCCGCGCAACCGCGAACTCGTGCTGTCCACCTGGTGGAAGGGCTGGAAGACCTGCTCCAGCGCCCCGGCCGGGATGCCGATGCCGGTGTCGCGCACCTCGAAGCGCACGGCATGCAGCGTGCTGCCGGCGGGCCGCGGCCCCAGCCCGAGCGAGAGCGTGACGCCGCCCTTCTCGGTGAACTTCACGCCGTTGCCCAGCAGGTTCAGCAGCACCTGCTTCAGGCGCGGGGCATCACCCACCACGCCATCGGGCACCTCGGGCGCGATCTCCAGCGCGATGCTCAATCCCCGCGACTCGGCGTTGGCCCGGAACAGCGCGGTGGCGGCCGTGGCCACGGCGTGCAGCGACATCGGCGCCGCCGCCAGCACCAGCTTGCCGGCCTCGATCTTGGAGTGGTCCAGCACGTCGTTGAGGATGTCCATCAGCGACTCGCCCGACGCCGCCGCCGTCTTCACCAGCCGGCGCTGCCGCATGTCCAGGCTGGTCTGGCGCAGCAGGTCCAGCGCGCCCAGCACGCCGTTCATCGGCGTGCGGATCTCGTGGCTCATGGTGGCCAGGAACTGGCTCTTGGCGACGTTGGCGGCCTCGGCCGCCTCTTTCGCGGCGCGCAGCGAGTCGTTGGCCTCGTCGGCCTCCAGGCTGTGACGCAGGCCGGCCAGCGCGGTGTCGGCGAACTCGCGAGTGGCACGCATCATCGTCAGGCCGAAGACCACCGCCAGCAGCGCCAGCGGCCAGGACTGCGCCGGCCCCGGCAGCAGCGAGGCCACGACCAGCGAGCCGAGCTGGAACACCGTCAGCAGCAGGAAGCTGCGTCCGGCCATCGACATGAAGAAAGCGGCCAGCGACACCGAGCCGCACACGATGGCCACGTAGACCGTCGCCGTGTGCCCGCGCAGCCCGGGATAGAGGAACAGCGTGGCCAGCGCCCACATCACGCCCACCATCAGCGCGTTGCCTTCCAGCTGGCGCACCACGCCGTCGATCTGCGCGGCCGTGGCGGCCTCGCGCTCGCCGTGGTGGCGCAGCAGCAGCAGCCGCCAGGCCGAGACCGGCAGGCCGATGCCCAGCATCATGAACGTCAGCCAGCGGCTGCCGGATTCCCAGGCCAGGGCAGCGAAGAACAGCACCACCAGCACCAGCAGCGGCACGCTGCGCGCCGCATTGCGCACCGCCACCCGCAGCATCCTGCGGCGAATGGCGATATCGATGCCGTCAGGTGCGGTCATGGCCCGGGGAGGATACCGCCTGCCACGGTGGGCGCCGCACCGTGGCCCCTGCCGAAGTTCAGGATTGGATGTAGGTTTCCAGCTGCGCGATGGTCTGTTCGTGCGTGCGGATGATGTCGTCCATGATGTCGCGGATGGAGATCATGCCCATCACCGTGCCGCCCTCCAGCACCGGCAGGTGGCGGATCTTGCGCTCGCTCATCAGCGTCATGCACTCGCGCGTGCCGGTGTGCGGACCGACGGTGACCACCTGGCGCGTCATGATCTCGGCGACCTGCGTCTCCTTCGAGTTGCGGCCCTGCAGCGCCACCTTGCGCGTGTAGTCGCGCTCGGACACGACGCCCACCATGTGCCCGCCGTCCATCACCACCAACGCACCCACCTCGTAGCGCGCCAGCAGTTCGAGCGCGGCGTACACGGTGTCCTGGGGACGCACGTGCCAGAGCGTGCCTTCGCGGTTCCTCAACAATTCGGACACCGGCTTCATGGCCATCTCCTGCCGGCGCGGCCGGCTGTCATGCGGACAAGCCTACACAAACCGCGCCACGGTTCAAGGGTGACTTCCCCTGCGCCCAGCCGCAAGGGGGATGACGAAAGGTCGACTTGCCGTCACCATCGCCCTCTTCGCGAAACAGGGGGACCGCCATGAACGCCGCAACGACGGCCGCGCCTGCGGCCACCTCGCTGCCCGCCGCCGAGCGCATCGCCACGCTGGACATCCTGCGCGGCTTCGCGCTGATGGGCATCTTCATCATGAACATGCCGGGCTTCAACACCTCGTTCTTCGTCGAAGCCGACGGCAGCCACCTCTGGCCCGGCCCCGTCGACCGGATCGCCGAAATGGTGCGCGAGGCCCTGTTTTCGGGCAAGTTCAACAGCATGTTCAGCATGCTCTTCGGCATCGGCTTCACCATCCAGTTCACGCGCATGCTGGAACGCGACCCGGAACACGCCACCGGCGTCTACCTGCGCCGCCTCTCGGTTCTGGCGCTGTTCGGCGTGGTGCACGCGTGGATCTTCTGGCCCGGCGACGTGCTGCACACCTACGCGCTGCTGGGCCTGCTGCTGGTGCTGGGCTTGCGCCGCATCAGCGACCGCGCCGTGATGCTGCTGATCACCGTCTGCCTGCTGTACCCGGCGATCTCGGGCCTGCTGCGGGTGCTGATCTTCACGCCCGAGATGGTGGCCGAGCGCACCGCACTGGCCAAGGCCTTCGAGGCCAGCAACAACATCGCCTTCGGCCAGGGCAGCTTCCGGGACATGGTGCGCGAGAACACGCGCATGATGAATTTCTTCTACAGCGGCTGGGTAAACCTGTGGGGCACGCTGGGCTGGTGGGTGATGATGAGCCTGACCATGCTCATCGGCCTGCTGGCGGGGCGACGCCGCTGGGTGCAGCGCGCGGCCGAGCTGATGCCGCAGGTCCGCCGCCTCACCTGGGTGGCGCTGGCCGTGGGCCTGGGCTGCGGCGTGGCCTTCACGCTGATCTTCGAGTTCAACCGCACGCCCGGGCCTTCGCTCATCAAGGTGCTGGGCGGCATCTGCTACAGCCTGTCGCGGCTGGGCATGATGGTCTTTTACGTGCTGGTCATCGTCCGGCTGGCGCAGTTGCCGGTGTGGCAGCGACGCCTGGCGCCGCTGGCGGCGGCCGGCCGCATGCCGCTGACCAACTACCTGATGCAGACCGCCATCGGCCTTGCCCTCTTCCAGCACTGGGGACTGGGTCTGTGGATGCAGGTGGGGCCGGCGCTGAGCCTGCTGCTGGCCGTGGCCATCTTCTGGGGCATCCAGGTGCCATTGAGCCTTTGGTGGCTGAAGCGCCATGAGCGCGGGCCGCTGGAGGCGCTGTGGGCACGTGTCACCTACGGGCGGCCGCGCCCGCGCAAGAACCCCGCGCCGGCACCGGCCGCCTCGGCCTGAGCGGTTTCCAGCCTCAGGGCACGACGGCCGTGGCCTCGATCTCCACCTTGGCGCGGTCTTCCATCAGCGCCACCACCTGCACGGCCGACATCGCCACGGCGTAGTGGCCGATGACCTCGCGGTAGACGGCACCGATCTCGCGGCCGCGGGCGAGGTACTCGCGCTTGTCGGTCACGTACCAGGTCATGCGCACCAGATGCATGGGCGTGGCGCCGGCTTCGGCCAGCACGGCGCGCACGTTGGTCAGGGCCTGGCGCACCTGGCCGACGAGGTCGTCGCTGTCGAACTCCGCCTGCGCGTTCCAGCCGATCTGGCCGGCCACGCTGACCAGCCGCCCGCTGGCGACCACGCCGTTGGCGTAGCCGCGCGGCGGCGCCCAGCCGGCAGGTTGCAGCACATCGGCCATGGTCAGGATCCCTCTTGCTTGAGCTTGAAGCGCTGCAGCTTGCCGGTCTCGGTGCGCGGCAGGCGGTCGCGGAACTCCACGAGGCGCGGGTACTTGAAGGGCGCGATGGTCTGCTTGACGAAGTCCTGCAGCGTGCGCGCCATGGCGTCGCCGGGCTCGTGGCCGGGCTTGAGCACGACGAAGGCCTTCACCAGCATGCCGCGCGCTTCGTCGGGCACGCCGATGACGCCGCACTCGGCCACCGCCGTGTGCAGCAGCAGCGCGCCTTCGACCTCGGGGCCGGCGATGTTGTAGCCGCCGGAGATGATCATGTCGTCGGTGCGCGCCTGGTAGACGAACTGGCCGTCGGCGTCCACCAGGTAGGCATCGCCGGTGAGGTTCCAGCCGTTCTGCACGTAGTCGGCCTGGCGCGGGTCGTCCAGGTACTTGCAGCCGGTGGGGCCTTGCACCGCCAGGCGGCCCACCTGGCCGGACGGCAGCGACTGGCCGTCGGGGCCGACCACGGCCGCGCGGTAGCCCGGCACGGGCAGGCCGGTGGCGCCCGCCCTGGCGTGGGCCTCATCGGCGCTGATGAAGATGTGGAACAGCTCGGTGGAGCCGATGCCGTCGATGATCTCGATGCCGGTGGCCTGCTTCCACAACAAGCGCGTGGCGGCGGGCAGCGCCTCGCCGGCCGAGACGCACTTGCGCAGCGAGCGCAGGTCGTGCTGCGCCACTTGGGCGGCCATGGCGCGGTAGGACGTGGGCGCCGTGAAGCAGACGGTGGCGCCGTGCTGGGCGATGGCCGGCAGCAGCGTATCGGGCGAGGCCTTCTCCAGCAGCACCGTGCTCGCGCCCACGGCCAGCGGGAACACCAGCAGGCCGCCCAGCCCGAAGGTGAAGGCCAGCGGCGGGCTGCCGATGAAGACATCGTCGGCCACCGGCCGCAGCACGTGCGGCGGCCAGCAGGCGCAGGCGGCCATCACGTCGCGGTGGAAGTGCATCGTGCCCTTGGGCGTGCCGGTGGTGCCCGAGGTGAAGGCGATCAGCGCGATGTCGTCGGCCGCGGTGTCCACCGCGTCGAACTGCGGCGGCTCGGCAGCGACGGCGGCGTCGAAGGCTTCATCGCCGAAGCAGTGCAGTTCGCGCAGCGTGGGGCACTGCGGCTGCGCGGCCCGCAGTTCGTCGGCCAGGCGGGCGTCGCACAGCGCGTGGCTGATCTCGGCCTTCTGCGCGATGGCCACCAGCTCGCGTGCCCGCAGCAGCGGCATGCTGCCCACGGCGATGCCGCCGGCCTTCACCACCGCCAGCCAGCAG
>CAZBUU010000220.1:0-7735 GCA_964495125.1 uncultured Rubrivivax sp. | reverse complement strand
CCGCGCTGGTCAACGAGCACTTCGACCTGCGGCCCAAGGGCATCATCCAGATGCTGGACCTGCTGCGCCCGATCTACCAGAAGACCGCCGCCTACGGCCACTTCGGCCGCGAAGAGCCGGAGTTCAGCTGGGAACGTACCGACAAAGCTGCGGCGCTGCGCGCTGCAGCCGGCCTGTAAGGGCGCCTCGCGCCTGCGGCGCGAGGTTTGCCGGTCCTCCGTCGCAGGCCAACTTCGGGCTGCGCCCGAAGTTGAAGGCCCCCGGGCCCGGTCGGAGACAACGGAACACACGGCGAAGCCGCACTTCTGACGGGCGACGGGAGTCGCCCGTCGTCGTTTTCACCCCGCTTCATCGAAGGTCGCGACGATCCGCTCGGGGACATCAGTCGCGTCGTGAGCATGCAGTTGATGCACGACCCGCTGCATGTCTTCGAGAAAGGCAGGGTCGTAGCCCAGCGAGCTCACGAATCGCCCATGCGCTTCGCCGACGCTCGCACGCGGGACAACGCTTCTGCCGTCATCTTGCGCGGACGCGGCGGCGCTGGGCTTTCGCCGCGGGCCCGCGCGGGCACAGGGTCGCGCACATCGTCGTGCGTCGGGTACTCGCCGGGGCGCAGCATCTTCTTCCAGCGCCGCTGCGCCTCGGCGTGGAAGTCCTGACCACGCTCCATGTGCATGGCGACTTCGGCGATCGCCTCCACCATGAAGGCATGCGCGCAGGTGCCGCTGGCCGCGGTCAGCTTCTCGACGCGAGCCTTCAGTTCGTCGGGCAAGCGGATCGTCGTGGTGCTCATCAGGCGGATCCCAGGCGTTGAAGGCAGTCAGCGCAGCACAAGAGTGCTACGCCGCTGCCCGCGCCAGGTCGTCACGGACGGTCGCACCAGCACTTTCGTTCAGGTCGTGCGCGGGCGCGCCCTCCATAATCATTCGCCACTGTACCGATCGCTCCCCCGATGCTCTCCCGCCTCAGCCTGCGCTCGCAGCTGATCCTGCCCTACGTCGCCCTCGTGGCCGTTCTCGCACTCGCGCTGGGCGCCCTGTCCTACCGCGCCGGCAAGGGCGCCGTGGACGACCTCAGCGGCCAGTTGCTGGTGGAGACTGTCTACCGCATCGC
The DNA here is from genome assembly GCA_964495125.1 of uncultured Rubrivivax sp. GTDB lineage: Bacteria > Pseudomonadota > Gammaproteobacteria > Burkholderiales > Burkholderiaceae_C > Rubrivivax. The sequence continues at coordinate 6,622 of CAZBUU010000220.1, read as the reverse complement.
GCAGGCCGTGGACCGCCACGTGGCCGGTTCGGCCGCGGTGCTGGAGTCGGCCTTCCCCAAGGGCGTGGCCGCACCCGCCGACCTGCAGGCCGAACTGCCGGCGCTGCGCACGCGCTTCTGGCTGGCCACCAGCGTGCACCGCGACCCCAACAACTACGCCTACTACGGCGACCGCCAGGGCCGCTTCCTCGGCCTGTGGCGCTACACCGAGAGCGAAGCCGAGCTGCGCCTGCGCCTGCAAGGCAGCGGCCCGCGCACCATCTACCGCTTCACCGGTATCACCGGCGAGCTGCAGGCGCCGGCGCCCGAGGAGCGCATCTTCGACCCGCGTGAGCGCCCCTGGTTCAGGGCCGCGCAGGGCAGCGCCACGCCCACCTGGACCTCGGTCTACATCGACTTCAAGACGGCCGAACTGGTGGCCACGCGGGCGCGGCGCGTCAACGGCGCGGCGGGCGACTTCGAAGGCGTGGTCGCCACCGACCTCTCGCTGCAGCAGGTCAACGCCTTCCTCAAGCGTCTGAAGCTCAGCGAGAACGGCGTGGCCATGGTGGTGGAAGCCGACGGCCAGCTCATCGGCGTGTCGCGCGGACCGCACCTGCGCGCCGGCAGCGGTGGCGCCAACGCGCGCCTGAACGCGGCCGACAGCAGCGACGCCCTGGTGGCCGCCACCTACCGCGCCGTTCAGCCCGAAGCCGCCGCGCTGGACAGCAGCCGCCCGCGCACACGGGTCTTCCGCGCCGACGACGGCCGCCTTGTGCAGGTGGGCTACGCGCGGCTGCAGGACGACGCGGGCCTGGACTGGCTGATCATGGTGGCCGTACCGCGCCACGACTTCCTGCACCGCATCGAGGACAACTTCGTGCTCACCGGCGTGCTGGGCCTGCTGGCGGCCGCCGCCGTGGTGGCCATCGGCCTGGCGGTGCTGTCCGGGGTGAGCCGCGAACTGCGGCAGCTGGCCGCCGCGGCGCGCACGCTGGGCGAGGGCCAGACCGCTGCGCCGCTGCACACGACCCGGAAGGACGAACTCGGCGACCTGGCACGCAGCTTCACCGAGATGCAGCAACGGCTTCTCACCGACCCGCTCACCGGCCTGGCCAACCGCGAGGCCGTTCTTCGGCGCATCGAAGACCGCATCGTGCAGGCGCGACGCCGCGGCGACACGCGCCCCTTCGCCGTGCTGTTCGCCGACCTCAACCGCTTCAAGCTCGTCAACGACCGCCACGGTCACGACGTGGGCGACGCCGTGTTGCGCGAACTGGCGCAGCGCCTGCGCGGCGCCGTGCGTGACACCGACCTGGTGGCGCGTTATGCCGGCGACGAGTTCGTGATCCTGCTCGAATCGGTGGAGCGCCGGCGCGAGGCCGAGGCCGTCCGTGCGCACCTGCAGCAGGCTCTGCTGCAGCCGCTGGCTGCGCTGAAGGACCTGGACGCCGACGGCCTGCTGCAGGGCGCGTCCTTCGGCATGGCCATCTTTCCCGAGGACGGGCAGGACGTCGAAGCGCTGCTCAAGCGCGCCGATGCCGACATGTACCGCCAGAAGGCAGACGACACCGGGGACTGAGGCCGATGTCGCCGCGACCCCTCACCTGCGCGCATTGCGACAAGCCGCTGAGCGCACTGCAACGGCAGCAGGGCCGCGACTGCGGCGACGCGGGCTGCCGCCACCGCGAGGCCCAGGCCCGGCTGCAGCGGCTGGATGCCACGCTCGGCGCCGCCGCCCGGAGCGAGGCCACGGCCCGGCTGGGCCGCGCGCCCACGGCCTTGCTGTGGCTGCGTGCCAGCCCGACGCGGCAGGTGCCGGTGGCCGCGGCGCGCCGCTCGGCCCACCAGGCCTTCCTGCAGTCGTTGATCGACACGGCCGCGCCCGGGCCGGACCGGCCGCTGCCCGAGCCGCCCGCGGACGTGGCCCCCGCCGGCCCTCAGGAAGGCCACCTGTGCGCACACTGCCGCGGCCGCTGCTGCGGCGAAGGCGGCAGGCAGCACGCCTTCATCACGCTGCCGCAGCTGCTGCGCTGGCAAGGGCGCGAGCCGGGGCGCACGCTGCAGGCGGCCGTGGACTTCTTCATGGCGCGGCTGCCGCAGCGCCACACGCGAGGGTCCTGCCTGTACCACGGTGCACAGGGCTGCGCGTTGTCCCGCGAAGACCGCGCCGAGATCTGCAACAGCTTTGCCTGCGACGCGCTGCAGCAAACGCGCGGCGTGCTGCGAGAAGCCCCCGACGCGGCCTTCGCCGTGGTGATGTTGAAGGACGACCAGCCCCTGCGCCGCGTCGCCATCGCGGCCGATGGCACGGCGCCGCTGCGCGCGCGGACAGCGAAGCGCTAGGTCGCCGCCAGCCGGCCGGCCAGGGCCAGCAACTCGCGGTGCACCGGGTTGCGTTGCAGGCAGCTGTCACGGTAGAGCGCGTCCAGATGATCGTCGGCGTGGCGGCGCAGCCAGTCCGCACCGCGGGTGGCCGCCTCGGCGGCGGCGGCCGTTTCGCCGGCCGCCAGCGCACAGCGGGCCAGCGTGAGCCACACCTCGGGCACGGTCACGTCCAGCGGCTGCACGGCGGCCAGCCAGTCGACGGCGCGCTCCGCATGGCGCCAGGCCGGTGCCGCCCGGCCCAGCGCCAGCAGGGCCTGCGCCCGCCACATTTCGAAGGGCAGGCGGGCACAGGCGTTGTCGCTCACGGCGGGGTCGGCGGCCAGCCGCTCCAGCAGCGCCAGCGCTTCTTCGGGCGGCAGCGCCTGCACCAGCACGCCGCGCAGCCGGCGCAGCGCGCGCCGCTCGCCGGCGGCCTGCAGCACGGACTCGGCAGGCCGCAGCAGCGGCAGCGCGTCCTGGCCCGCGGCGAGCGCGATGCGGGCCTGCACGGTGGCCGCCAGCGCGGCATCCACCGGCACGCCCTGGGCCCGTGAAGCACCGCGCTCCAGCGCTTCGCGCGCCAGGTGCGGGCGGCCCAGGTCCAGCCAGAGCAGGGCGCGCTGACGGTGCAGTTCTTCCTCGCGCTTGTTCGGCTGTTGCGCCAGCAGGGCATCGGCATGCTCGAAGTGGGCCAGCGCGTCGCGCCAGCGGCCGAGCTGGCGCGCCCCGGCCCCGAGCTTGATGGCCAGGTTCAGCTCCACCACGGCGGCCGCGCCCTGCACCTGGCGCGCGGCGGCCAGGCACTGCTCGCGTGCCAGCGCCGACTGGCCGCGCTCTTCCAGCGAGGTGGCCAGGTTGTTGACGACACGCGCGCGCACCAGCGGGTCGGGCTGGCGCGCCGCCGCCTCCTGCATCAGGGCGATGGCTTCCAGGTGCTCGTCCTGGTCCTGCAGCAGCAGACCCAGGTTGTTCAGCACGGCGGGCAGGTCGCCTTCGTCACGCACCCGCCGAGCCAGCGCGAGTGCGGCGTCGAAGGCCTGGCGGGCGTCATCGTTGCGGCCGGCGCGGCGCAGCACCACGCCGTGCATGTTGAGCAGCGCCACGCGCGCCTGGGGCGGTGCGTCGGGCGGCAGTTCGGCCAGGCCGGCTTCCAGCGCGGCGGCGGCCAGCGCCACCTCGCCGCGCATGTGGTGCATGGTGGCGCGTGCCTCCAGGGCCTGCGCGCGCTGCACACCGGAGCGGGCCAGCGCCTGCAGGCGATCGATGGCCGCCCCGAGCGGCGCGCCGGCAGTGTCGGAACGCAGCAGTTGCACCGCCTGGCCGGCGGCGGCGAAGGCGGCGTCGGCATCGCCGGCGGCGCTGCGCAGTTCGGCCAGCTGGCTCCACATGCGGGCTGCCTCGCCGGGCTCCAGCGCGCGTGCGGCGTCCTGCGCGGCGCGCTCCAGTTGCGGCTCGGCGCGCGCGGGCAGGCCGGCATCGAGCCAGTGGCGGGCGATACGCGCCGCAGCGGCGCGGCCGTCAGCCTCCAGGTGCGCAGCGATCTCGCCGTGCAACTGGCGCGCGATGGCCGCCGGCACCGAGGCCAGCGCGGCGTCCTGGATGAGGTCGTGCACGAAGGCCTGGTCGCGCAGGATCTGCGCCGATTCCAGCTCGGCCCAGGCGTCCACCAGCGCCAGCGCCGGCGCCCCCAGCACGCGCGCGGCGAGCGTGGAGCTGAAGTCCTGCCCGGCCACCGCGGCGCAGCGCGCCAGCGCCAGCGCCTGGGCCGACAGCTGCGTCAGGCGCCGCTCCACCAGGCGCATGACGGCTGCGGGCCGCGGCAGCACGGCGGCGCCCTCGCGTTCACCCGGCAGCTCGGTGGCCAGGGCCCCCAGCGTCTGGTCGACCCAGGCCTGCTTGAGCGTCTCCAGCACGTACAGCGGGTTGCCGCCGGTGCGCGCCAGCAGGCCCGCGGCCAGGGCCTCGCCGTGCACGCCGGGCAGTTGCAGCGCATCCACCAGCTCGGCCAGCGCCTGGCGCGACAGCGGCGCCAGCGTGACGGCCTGCAAGCGCGCCTGCTCCATCAGGCCGCCGGCCAGCTGCTGCAGGGCCGAGCCGGCTTCCGCCGGACGGTAGGCCAGCAGCCAGCGCTGCGGCACGGCGCCTTCGTCCAGCAAGGCCAGCAGCATCTGCAGGCTGGCCGGGTCGGCGAAATGCAGGTCGTCCAGCGCCAGCGCCGACACCACCGCGGCGCCGGACAGCACGGCGGCCACCGTGCGCTGCAGCACCAGGCGCTGGCCGGCCGGCGCCGGCGCGGCGGCCTCGTCCCAGCCGGGCAGCACGCGCGCGATCTCGCGCCGCGCCGGCGCGGGCAGGGCCTGCGGCGCCTGCTCGCCCAGCGCGCGCAGCAACCGGGCCAGCGTGGACAGCGGCACGCCGGCGTCGCCCGGGCGCGCGGCCACGGCCAGGGCGCCTTCGGGCAGCAGGTGCTGCAACAGCCGCGTCTTGCCCATGCCGGCCTCGCCCACCAGGGCCACCACCTGGCCGCGCGCCCAGCCGGCTTCGGCGCCGGCGATCTCGGCATCGCGCCCCACCAGGCGCGGTGGCCGCATCACGGCCGGTGGCAGTGCATGGGCGGGCAGGCGCGCGGGCCGCGGCACGACCGCAGCCTCCACCATCCTCAGCAGCGCCAGCGTGTCGGGCGCGGGGGCGATGCCCACCTCGTCCTTCAGCACCCGCTCGCAGCGGTCGAAGGCCAGCAACGCGGCGCTGCGGTCGCCCGTGAGGTAGTGCAGCCGGATGACGCGGCGGTGCGCCTCTTCCGACAGCGGCGCCAGGCTCAGCAGCTCGCGCGCGTGGGCCAGCGCGTCGGGCCAGTCGCCGGCGGCCTCGGCCATCTCGCACAGCGAGAGCAGGGCCGCCTGCATGCGTTCATGCCGCCGCTGTCGCTGCTGCGCCAGCCAGGCGTCGAAGTCGCCGCCCAGCGAGAGTTCGAACTCGCCCAGCACGGTCTCGGCGTCTTCCAGGTCGTGCTCGACGCCGTCGGCCAGCGCCAGCGTGGCGCTGCCCACGGCGAGGTCGGCTCCGCTCTGGCGGCGCATCTTGAACAGGCGCTGGCGCAGCGAATTGCGCGCCGCTTCGGCATCGCTGCCCGGCCACAGCAGCGCCGCCAGCCGCGCCCGCGGCGTGGGGCCTTCGAGCGCCAGCCAGGCCAGCAGGGCGGCGTCCAGCGGCGCCAGCGGCAGCCAGGCACCGTCACCCGACTGCACGCCCGGCGTTCCGCCCAGCCGAAGGCGGACAACACGGACGGCAGTCGGGGCGGGCATGGGCGTCGGCTTTCTTCTTTCCCGGAGTGTCGGCGCGATGACAGCGTCAATCCAGCTTGTACACGCGCAGCCGTTATCCAAGCGTTACCGCCGCGTTGGGCTACGCTCCCTGCCCGTGAAGACGCCCACCCTCGCCGACCTGACGCGCCACGCGCTGGCCCGCAGCCTCTTCAGGCCGACCACGCTGCCGCGCGCCATCGCCAGGCTCGGCTTCGTGCAGGCCGATCCCATCCGCGCCCCGGCGCGCGCGCAAGACCTGACGCTGCGCCACCGCGTGGCCGGCTACCGCGCCGGCGACCTGGAGGCGCGCTACCCGAAGCTGCCCATCGAGGAGGACTTCTTCGTCAACTACGGCTTCCTGCCGCGCGCCACGCAGGCACTGCTGCACCCGCGCCAGGCGCGCACGGCGTGGACGAAGGCGCGCTGGGCGCAGGCGCACGAGGTGCTGGCCTTCGTGCGCGAGCGCGGCCGCGTGCACCCGCGCGAGGTGGACGCGCAGTTCGCGCACGGCAAGGTGAAGAACTGGTTCGGCGGCTCCAGCAACGCCAGCACACAGCTGCTGGACGGCATGCACTACCGCGGCCTGGTGCGCATCGCCGGGCGCGAAGGCGGCGTGCGCCTGTACGCGGCGAGCGAAGCGCACGCCCCGGTGGCCGACATCGCGGCGGCGCTGGACACGCTGGTGAACGTGGTCGTCGGCAAGTACGCGCCGCTGCCCGAACGCACGCTGTCCGAACTGGTCAGCCGCCTGCGTTTCGGCGCACCGCAGTGGACGCCCCACGTGCGCCCGGCGCTGGCGCGCGCCAAGGCCCGGCTGCCCTCGGCCACGGTGGACGGCGTGTGCTGGTACTGGCCCGCCGGCGAGAACCCCTGCAGCCGCCGCCATGCGCTGGACGACGAGGTGCGCCTGCTGGCGCCTTTCGACCCCGTGGTCTGGGACCGCCGGCGCTTCGAGCTCTTCTGGGGATGGG
>CAZBUU010000219.1:0-7740 GCA_964495125.1 uncultured Rubrivivax sp. | reverse complement strand
GCGCTCGCCCTTGCGCTCCAGCAGCGCATTGGTGGCGACGGTGGTGCCCATCTTCACGCAGTCCACGCGCTCGGCGGTGATGGCTTCGCCGGGCTGCAGGCCCAGCAGGCGGCGGATGCCTTCGACGGCGGCGTCGGCGTACTGCTCGGGGTTCTCGGACAGCAGCTTCAGCGTGTGCAGCGCGCCGTCGGGCGCGCGGCCCACCACGTCGGTGAAGGTGCCGCCGCGGTCGATCCAGAACTGCCAGCGGGGTGCGGTTGTCGTCATCTGAGGATTCCTCGGCGCGGGGTGGCATTACATCAGGCTCGGCAGCCACAGCACCGTCTGGGGAAACACCCAGATGAGCAGCACCGCCAGCACCAGGAGGCCGAAGAAAGGCAGCGCCATGCGCGCCAGCTCCGGCAGTTCGCGCTGCGTCAGGCCCTGCAGCACGAAGAGGTTGAAGCCCACGGGCGGCGTGATCTGCGCCATCTCCACCACCAGCACCACGTAGATGCCGAACCAGACGAGATCGATGCCCGCCGCCTGCACCGTGGGCAGCAGCACGGCCATGGTGAGCACCACCATGCTGATGCCGTCCAGGAAGCAGCCGAGCAGGATGAAGAAGGCCATCAGCAGCATCAGCAGCCAGAAGGGCGACAGGTGCAGCTGGCCGATGAAGGCCGCCACCTCACGCGGCAGGCCGATGAAGCCCATGGCCAGCGTGAGGAAGCTGGCACCCGCGAGGATGAGGCCGATCATGCAGTACACGCGGCAGGCCGAAGCCAGGCCGTCCCTGAAGGCCGGCCAGGTGAGCGTGCCTTCCCAGCGGCTGAGCATCAGCGAGCCGGCCACGCCCAGTGCCGCCGATTCGGTGGCCGTGGCGATGCCGCTGTAGATGGCACCGATCACGACAGCGATCAGCGACACCACCGGCATCAGGTGCCGCGCGGCACGCAGCTTGTCCGCCAGGCTGCTTGCGGCATCGGCCGCCGGCACCTGGCCCGGGTGGCGCAGCGCCCAGATCACCAGGTAGCCCGAGAACAGCGCCATCAGCAGCAGCCCCGGCACGATGCCGGCGACGAAGAGCTTGCTGATGCTGGTGTCGGTGGCCACGCCGTAGACGATCATGATGATCGACGGCGGGATCATCAGCCCGAAGGTGCCGGCGCCGGCCAGGCTGCCCAGGCTGATGGCGTCGGGGTAGCCGCGCTGCTTCAGCTCGGGCAGCGTGATCTTGCCGATGGTGGCGCAGGTGGCGGCGCTGCTGCCCGACACCGCCGCGAAGATGCCGCAGCCGATGACGTTGGCGTGCAGCAGCCGCCCCGGCACGCGGTTGAGCCAGGGCGCCAGGCCCTTGAAGAGGTCGGCCGTCAGGCGCGAGCGGAACAGGATCTCGCCCATCCACAGGAAGAGCGGCAGCGCGGTCAGCGTCCAGCTGCTGGTGCTGCCCCAGATCGTGAACACCATGCTGTCACCGACCGGCCGGCTGGTGAAGACCTCCATCGCGAACACGGCCACGCCCAACAGGGCCAGGCCGATCCAGAAGCCCGAGGCCAGCACGGCGACGAGCAGCGCGATGAGCAGCGCAGCGGTGACGATGTCCATGGGCCTACTCCACGTGCGCGGCTTCAGCGCCCGCGTTCAGCTCGAAACGCAGACCGGCGGCGCGCGACAGCGCACTGTCCAGCAGACCCACGGCCAGGCCGATGCAGCCCAGCGCCATGGCCAGCTGCGGCAGCCACAGCGGCGTGGCGTCGCTGGCCGGCGAGACGTCGTGCGTCAGCCACGACAGCCACACCAGCCGAACCGCGTAGAAGGCCAGCATGGCCGCGAGCAGCGAGCCGCCGATCAGGCACCACCACTCCAGCCCCGTGCGCCAGGCTGCCGGCACGCGCTGCAGCAGCAGCGTGACGCGGATGTGCTCGCCCTTCTGCAGCGTGCCCGGCAGTGCCAGGAACAGCGCCGCGGCCACCGCGTAGCCGGCGTAGGCGTCCAGCCCGCGCAGGCCGAAGGCGAACTGGCGGTCGGCGATGCCCAGCATCACGCAGGCGAAGGCGGCCACCATGGCCGCGGCGGCCAGCGCCATCAGCGCGGCGTAGAAGGCGTCGAGCGCGCGTCGCACGGCCGGCTCACTTGCGGTAGGCGTCGAGGATGGCCTGGCCGTCGGGTCCTGCCTGCTTGAGCCACTCGGCGCTCATGCGTTCGCCGATGGCCTTCAGCTCGCGCTTGAGCTTCTCACTGCTGCGGTCCACCGTCATGCCGCGCGCGGCCAGCGTCTTCAGGTACTCGTCGTCCTTCTCGTCGCTGATCTTCCAGCCCCGGGCACCGGCGGCGGCGGCCACCTTCAGAACGGCGGCCTGCGTGGCCGCGTCCAGCGCCTGGAAGGCCTTCAGGTTCACCACCACGGCGTTGCGCGGCAGCCAGGCGTTGACGTCGTAGAAGTACTTCACCTGCTCGTAGAGCTTGCTGTCCACGCCGCTGGCGCTGCTGGTGAGGAAGTTGTCCACGGTGCCGGTGGCCAGGGCCTGCGGCAGCTCGGCCAGCTGGATGGTCACCGGCTGCGCGCCGATGAGCTCGGCAATGCGCGTGGTGGCCGGGTTGTAGGCGCGCATCTTGGTGCCCTTCAGGTCGGCCAGGCCGGCCACCGGCTTCTTCGTGTAGAGGCTCTGTCCGGGCCAGGGCACGGTGTAGAGCAGCTTCATGCCCTGGCCGGCGAGCAGCTTCTCCAGCACGGGGAAGGACGCGGCGTCGAGCTTCTTCGCCTCGGCGTAGGTGGTGGCCAGGAAGGGGATGGAGTCGACGCCGAAGAGCGCGTTCTCGTTGGCCGAGCCCGAGAGGATGAACTCGCCGATCTGCGTCTGCCCGCCCTGCACGGCGCGCTTGATCTCGTTGGCCTTGAAGAGCGAGGCACCCGGGTGCAGCGTGATCTTCAGCTTGCCGCCGCTGGCGCTGGCCACCTCGTCGGCGAACCATTGCAGGTTCTGCACCTGGAAGGTATTGACGCCGTAGCCCGAGGGCAGGTCCCATTGGGTCTGGGCCGTGGCGGGGGTGGTGGTCAGCCAGGCGCAGGCGGCAGCCAGCGCCACGAGAAGGTGCTTCATCGTGGATCTCCGGGGGTGGTGGGGGCGGGGCTAGAAAGCGGCGAGCTGGTGGTTGAGCAGGTCGGTCACCAGCATGGCGCCGGGTGCATGGGTGATGGCGAGCGGCAGCTTCGCCTGCACCAGCGCGGCCTGCGGCGTGACGCCACAGGCCCAGAACACAGGCAGTTCGTCGGGCATCACTTCCACGGCGTCGCCATAGTCGGGCGCGCCAAGGTCACGGATGCCGATCAGCCCCGGGTCGCCCAGGTGCACGGGCGCACCGTGCACGGCGGGGTAGCGCGAGGTGATCTGCACGGCGCGGATGGCGTCGGCCGCCACCAGCGGCCGCATCGTCACCACCAGCGGCCCGCCGAAGCGGCCGGCCGGCGCGGTGGCGATGTTCGTGCGGAACATGGCCACGTTGCGGCCCTGCTCCACGTGGCGCAGCCGGAGGCCTTCGTCCATCAGCGCCTGCTCGAAGCTGAAGCTGCAGCCGAGCAGGAAGCCGACGAAGTCGCGCTGCCAGAGGGCGGCGATGTCGGTGGGCTCGTCCACCAGCAGGCCATCGCGCCAGACGCGGTAGCGCGGCAGGTCGTGGCGCAGGTCGATGTCCTGGCCCATCGTCGGCAATGATGGGTCGCCCGGCTCGCTGACGGCCAGCACGGGACAGGGCTTGGGGTTGCGCTGGCAGAAGCGCAGGAAGTCCTCGGCATCGGCGCGCGGCAGGATCACCAGGTTGCCCTGCACGTGGCGCTGCGCCAGTCCGCTGGTGTGGCCGCTGAAGACGCCGCGGCGGCAGGCGCTGCGCACCTCGGCCGGCGTGGCGTGCTGCAGTGCGGCTGCGGTGTCCTTCATCCCCTCGCCCCCGGCGTGCTTGCGATGGGCGCGATTCTTGGCGGCACGGTCGCCGCGCCGCAAACGAGAAATCTTTCTATGGCTTGATCGATTTTTTCGATGAGGCGCGCGGCTTGGCCGGGGTGCGGTCGAAGGCCTGGATGGAGTCCACCACGCGCGCGACGAAGGGCGCGCCGGGGTCGTCGCGCCAGCTGAGGTGGATGGGCAAGGGCGCCAGCACACCGTCGCAGCGCACGGCGCACAGCTGCATGGAATCGGCCAGCCGCGCCACCGCGGCCTGCGGCAGCGTGGCCACGCCGAAGCCCTGCTCCACCAGCTGCACCATGGCCGAGATCGACGAGATGGTGTGCACGCGCGGCGTCTCCACGCCTTCGCGGCGGCACAGGTCCAGCAACGCCACGTGCGGCTGCGAGCCGCGCTGGAAGGTCAGCAGTTCGTCGCCCTGCACCAGGTCGGCCAGGGCGAAACGCTTGCGCCCATGCCGCTGGCGCTGGCCGGTGAAGACCATGGGCATGGGCGCCAGCGCGCGGCTGCGCACACCGTCGCCTTCGGCCGGCAGCGCGGCCAGCACCACGTCCACCGCGCCGCGGCGCATCTGGTCCAGCAGCACGGGCGAGGTTTCCACCGTCAGCGCCAGTTCCAGGCCCGGGTGGTCGCGGCGCAGGCCCTGCACCCATTCGATGAGCCAGGAGTGCAGCACCGACTCGATCACGCCCAGCCGCAGTGCCATGGCGCGCTCGGCCGCACCGGCACCGAGCTCGGCCCGGATCTCGCGTTGCAGGTTCAGCAGCCGCTCGGCATGGCGGTGGAAGCGCGTGCCGGCGGTGGTGAGGCGGAACTGCTTGTCGCGGCGGTCCAGCAGCAGCACGCCCAGCTCGGCCTCCAGCGCGGCGATGCGGCTGGACAGCGCGCTCTGCGTGACGAAGAGCTTCTCCGACGCGCGTGTCACGCTCTTGAGCGTCACCGCCCAGTAGAAGGCCTCGACGAAGCGCAGGTTCACGTCGGCTCGGAATGGTGAGGGGAAGCCCCGGGCCGGGCGCCTTCGGGCACGGCCTATGCTAGCCGCCTCCTGAACCTGCACACCCGGAGCGACCCCCATGCGACTGATCCGTCCCCTGCTCGGCACCGCCCTGGCCCTGGCCCTGAGCGCCGCCGCCCACGCCCAGACCAAGTGGGACCTGCCCGCCGCCTACCCGGCCACCAATTTCCACACCCAGAACCTGAGCGACTTCGCCGCCGACATCGACAAGGCCAGCGGCGGCAAGCTGAAGATCACGGTGCACGCCAACGCCTCGCTGTTCAAGGCCAACGAGATCAAGCGCGCCGTGCAGGGCGGGCAGGCGCAGATCGGCGAGATCCTGCTCGTCAACTTCCAGAACGAGTGGCAGGTGTACGGTGCCGACGGCCTGCCCTTCCTGGCCGACAGCTACGACGAGGCCGCCAAGCTGTGGCGCGCACAGAAGCCGCTGCTGGAAAAGAAGCTGGCCGAGCAGGGCATGCAGGTGCTCTACGCCGTGCCCTGGCCGCCGCAGGGCGTGTACACGAAGAAGGCGCTGAACTCCGCAGCCGACCTCAAGGGCATCAAGTGGCGCGCCTACAGCCCGGCCACCAGCCGCATCGCCGAACTGGTGGGCGCGCAGCCCGTCACCGTGCAGGCTGCCGAGTTCGCCCAGGCGCTGGCCACCGGCGTGGTGGAAAGCACCATGACCAGCGGCGCCACCGGCGTGGACAGCAAGCTCTACGAGCACCTGAAGTACTACTACGACACGCAGGCCTGGCTGCCGAAGAACGCCGTCATCGTCAACAAGGCCGCCTTCGACGCGCTGGACAAGCCCACGCAGGCCGCCGTGCTGAAGGCCGCGGCCGATGCCGAGGCGCGCGGCTGGGCCGCCAGCAAGAAGGTCAACGTCGACACGCTCGACAAGCTGAAGGCCAACGGCATGCAGGTGCTGCCGCCGCCGGCCGCGCTGAAGGCCGACCTGGGCAAGGTGGGCGAGACCATGCTGAAGGAATGGGTCGAGAAGGCCGGCGCCGACGGCAAGGCGCTGATCGACGCGGTGCGGAAGTGACCCCACCCCGCAGCGCATGAGACGCGCGCTCGATGCCCTCTATGACGGCGCCGCCTGGGCGGCGGCGCTGTGCATGGTGGGCCTGCTGGCGATGGTGCTGCTGTCCATCGTCAGCCGCCAGTTGAACTTCCACGTGCCGGGCACCGACGCCTACGCCGGCTACCTGATGGCCGGTGCCGGTTTCCTGGCGCTGGCGCACACGCTGAAGAAGGGCGAGCACATCCGCGTCACGCTGGTGCTCAACGCCCTCAGCGGCGGTGCGCGGCGGGCGCTGGAGTTGTGGGCGCTGGCCGCGGCCACGGCGCTGGCGCTGCTGTCGGCCTTCTACAGCGCGCGGCTGGTGTGGCAGTCGCGCCTGTTCAACGACGTCTCCACCAGCAACGACGCCACGCCGCTGTGGATTCCGCAGCTGGCCATGGCCGCGGGCACTGCCGTGCTGGCCATCGCCTTCGTCGACGAACTGGTGCTGGAACTGCAAGGCCGGCGCTCCGCCGAAGCCACCGAAGAAGCGCTGCACAACGAATGAACGACCTCGCCATCACGGGGCTGTTGATCGCGGCGCTTTTCCTCATCCTGGGCAGCGGCGTGTGGATCGGCCTCACGCTGTCGGGCGTGGCCTGGATCGGCATGCAGCTCTTCAGCAGTCGCCCCGCTGGCGATGCCATGGCGGTGACGATCTGGGGCTCGTCCAGCAGCTGGACGCTGACCGCGCTGCCGCTCTTCGTGTGGATGGGCGAGATCCTCTTCCGCACGCGGCTCAGCCAGGACATGTTCCGCGGCCTGGCGCCGTGGCTGCAGGGGCTGCCGGGGCGGCTGCTGCACGTCAACGTGGTGGGCTGCGCCATCTTCGCGGCCGTCTCCGGCAGCAGCGCCGCCACCTGCGCCACCATCGGCAAGATGAGCCTGCCCGAGCTGAAGAAGCGCGGCTACCCGGACGGCATCGCCATCGGCAGCCTGGCCGGCGCCGGCACGCTGGGGCTGCTGATCCCGCCGTCGATCATCATGATCGTCTACGGCGTCAGTGCCGAGGTCTCCATCGCGCAGCTGTTCATTGCCGGCGTGCTGCCGGGCGTGATGCTGGCGCTGCTGTTCTCGGGCTACCTGATGTTCTGGGCCTGGCGGAACCCGCAGCAGGTGCCGCCAGCCGATGCGCAAATGAGCTTTCGCGAAAAGCTCGTCGAATCGCGCCACCTCATTCCCGTGGTGCTGCTCATCGCCGCCGTGCTGGGCAGCATCTACAGCGGCCTGGCCACGGCCACGGAAGCGGCGGCCGTGGGCGTGCTGGGTTCGCTGTTCATCTCGGCCGCGCAGGGCTCGCTCACCTGGCCCACCTTCCGCGACAGCCTGCTGGGCGGCACGCGGCTGTTCTGCATGATCGCGCTCATCCTGGCCGGCGCTGCCTTCCTCACGCTGAGCATGGGCTACATCGGACTGCCGCGCCACCTGGCGGAGTGGATCGGCACGCTGGGCCTGGCGCAGTGGCAGCTGCTGCTGGTGCTGATGGTCTTCTACATCGTGCTGGGCTGCTTCCTCGACGGCATCAGCATGGTGGTGCTGACCATGGGCGTGATCCTGCCCACGGTGCAGAAGGCCGGCATCGACCCGCTGTGGTTCGGCATCTTCATCGTGCTGGTGGTCGAGATGGCGCAGATCACGCCGCCGGTGGGCTTCAACCTCTTCGTGCTGCAGGGCATGACCAGGCGCGAGATCGGCTGGATCGCCAAGGTCACGCTGCCCTTCTTCTTCCTGATGAT
>CAZBUU010000218.1:0-7757 GCA_964495125.1 uncultured Rubrivivax sp. | reverse complement strand
AGCGCGTGGCGCCCACCACCTCGGCGGTGACGATCTCGAAGTTCAGCGCCGCCAGGCCGCCCGCGATGCCCATGAAGAAGCCGCTGGCGACGAAGGCGATGTAGCGCACCCACTGCGTGTCGTAGCCGATGAACTCCACGCGCTCGGGGTTGTCGCGCACGGCGTTGAGCATGCGGCCCAGCGGCGTGCGCGTGAAGGCGAACATCAGCGCCGTGCACACCAGCGTGTAGATGGCGATCAGGTAGTACAGCTGGATCTGCGGCCCGAAGCTGATGCCGAACACGGCCTGGCCGACGACACGGTTGCCGCTGATGCCGCCTTCGCCGCCGAAGAAGCCCGGGAACATCAGCGCCATGGCAGCGACCAGTTCGCCCACGCCCAGGGTGATCATGGCGAAGGGCGTGCCGGCCTTCTTGGTCGTCACGTAGCCCAGCAGCACCGCGAAGGCCATCCCGGCCACGCCGGCCACCAGCGGGATCAGGCTCACGGGCAGGGACCAGGCCCCCTGCGACACCAGGTTGAGCGCGTGGATGGCGAAGAAGGAGCCGAGGCCCGAGTAGACGGCGTGACCGAAGCTCAGCATGCCGCCCTGCCCCAGCAGCATGTTGAAGGCCAGGCAGGCGATGATGGCGATGCCCATCTGCGTGAGCATGGTCAGCGCCAGGCTGCTCTTCCAGAGCATCGGCGCCAGCAGCATCACCAGCGCATAGGCACCCCACACCAGCCAGCGGCCGACGTTGTAGGGCTTGAAGTGGTAGACCGGGCCGGTGTGGTGCATCGGGCTAGCCTTCGCGCGTGCCGAACAGGCCCTTGGGCCTGAAGATCAGGATCAGCACCAGCAGCAGGTAAGGCAGGATGGCTGCCACCTGGCTCATCTTCACGCTCCACACCGCGAAACCGAAGGTCTGCGGCGTGATGGCCAGGCCCAGGCCGGTGAAGAGGTCGGCCAGCGAGTGGTCACTGCCCACCGCGAAGCTCTCGATCACGCCCAGCGCCAGCGAGGCGACGAAAGCCCCGGCCAGCGAGCCCATGCCGCCAATCACGATGACGGCGAACACCACCGCGCCCACGGCGCCGGCCATCGAAGGCTCGGTGACCCGCAGCACGCCGCCGATGACGCCCGCCAGCGCGGCCAGTGCCGAGCCGCCGCCGAAGACCATCATGAACACGCGCGGCACGTTGTGACCCAGCGCCTCCACGGCCTCGGGGTGCGTCAGCGCGGCCTGGATGACGAGGCCGATGCGCGTGTGCGTCAGCAGCAGCCACACCGCCACCAGCATCAGCACCGCCACGCCCATGCCGAAGGCACGGAAGGCCGGGAACTGCGTGCACACGGCCCCGGCCACGCTGGCGCATTCCTTCGGCGGCATGCCCCAGGCCAGGCCGAGGCCGCTGCCCGGCATCTGCATGATGGTGAAGAGGGCGTCACGCAGGCCCACCGGCGGCACGAAGTTCAGCGCCTGCCGGCCCCACACCAGGTTCACCATCTCGAAGATCAGGTAGCTCAGGCCGAAGGTGATCAGCAGTTCAGGCACATGGCCGAACTTGTGCACCCGCCGCAGCGCGAAGCGCTCGAAGCCCGCGCCCATCAGCCCCACGATGGGCGGCGCCAGCAGCAGCGCCCACCAGAACCCGAGCCCCTGCGTGAGGCTGTAGGCCACGTAGGCGCCCAGCATGTAGAAGCTGGCATGGGCGAAGTTGAGCACGCCCATCATGCTGAAGATGAGCGTCAGGCCCGAGGCCAGCATGAACAGCAGCAGCCCGACCGACAGGCCGTTCAGCAGCGAGATGAGGAAGTAGGCGCTGTCCACCCGCAGACTCTAGCTGCCGAGGCTCCTCAAGGACGTTTCATCTGGCAGGAGGTGGGCGTGCTCGCGACGTAGGCCGGAATGGCGCGCACCTCCTGGAAGTTGAAACCCGTGTTCTCGACGCTGTACGGGTTCTTCGGGTCGGCCTTGCGCCACTCGCTGATGTACATGGGCTGCTGCAGCTGGTGGTCGGTCTTGCGCATCTCCACGTCGCCGGCGAAGCCCTTGAACTGCAGGCCGCTCATGGCGGCAGCCACCTTCACGGGGTCGACGCTCTTGGCCTTGGCCATGCCCTCGGAGAGCATCGCCAGGCCGTTGTAGGTCTGGAAGGTGTACCAGTCGTCGTTGAACTTGGCCTTGTACTCGTTCATCCACTTCTGCACGCCGGGTACGCTGGTGTGGCCGATGCCCACCACGCGCACCGTGCCGCTCACACCCGCGGCCATGGCGGTGGGCACGCCGCTGGTGACGGCGTAGTAGGTGTAGAAGTCGACGCTCAGGCCGGCGTCCTTGGCGGCCTTCACCAGCAGGGTGAGATCCTGCCCCCAGTTGCCGGTGACCACGCTGTCGGCTCCACTGGCCTTGATCTTGGCCACGAAGGGCGCGAAATCCTTCACCTGGCCCAGCGGGTGCAGGTCGTCGCCCACCACCTGCACATCGGGCCGCTTGCGCGCCATGGTGTCCTTGAACCAGCGCGAGACCTGCTGGCCGTGCGAGTAGTTCTGGTTGATCAGGTAGACCTTCTTGACCTTGGCCTGGTCCTTCATGAAGCTGGTCAGCGCCTCCATCTTCATCGACGTGTCGGCGTCCAGGCGGAAGTGCCAGTACGAGCACTTGCTGCCCGTGAGGTCGGGGTCCACCGCGGCGTAGTTGAGGTAGACGACCTCCTTGCCCGGGTTGCGCTCGTTGTGCTTGTTCACGGCGTCCTGGATGGCCGCTGCGGCGCCGGAACCATTGCCCTGCACGACGTAGCGGATGCCCTGGTCGATGGCCGCCTTCAGCACGTTCAGGCTCTCCTGCGGCGAGCCCTTGTTGTCGAAGGCCACGAACTCGAACTTCACGCCGGCGGCGTTCTTCTTGCTGAACTGCTCGGCGGCGAACTGCCAGCTCTTGAGCTGGTTCTGGCCGACGTTGGCGAAGGCCCCGGACAGCGGGTCGATGAAGCCGATCTTGACGGTCTGCCCGGCCTGGCCCCAGGCCGTGCCGGCAAGCATGAGCGCCAGCGCCGCCGCCGGAACCTGGCGCAGTGTGGTGGAAAGCTTCATCGTCTGTCTCCGTCAGGTTGTGTTCGAGTCGCGCGAAGGTAGCGGAACGCAATGGCCCTGACGCTCAGGGACTACCCCGAACATGTCGCGGTCGCGACAGAGGGAAAGCCCGGCGGCGACAATCCCCGGCATCTCGCGAAACCCAGGTGCCCATCGCCATGAGCCAGCCCCACGACCACGACGACCCCCGCTACCCCGTGCGCAAGACCGACGCCGAGTGGCGCGCCCAGCTCGACCCGATGCAGTACCAGGTGGCCCGCCACGCCGCCACCGAGCGCGCCTTCACCGGCAAGTACTGGGACCACTTCGACGACGGCCGCTACCTGTGCGTGGGCTGCGGCACGCCGCTGTTCGAGAGCCGCACCAAGTTCGACGCCGGCTGCGGCTGGCCCAGCTACTGGGAGCCGGTGAACAGCGAGGTGGTGGAGCGCGTCACCGACGCCACGCTGGGCATGGTGCGCGTGGAAGTGCGCTGCCGCAACTGCGGCACGCACCTGGGCCACGTCTTCCCCGACGGCCCCGAGCCCACCGGCGAGCGCTTCTGCATCAACTCGGCCGCCATCGCCTTCAAGCCCGAAGGCACCGAATGAGCGCCGTTCGACTGTCGGCGGCGGAGATCGAAGCCCGCCTGCGCGCCGCTCTGGCCCCCGAGGCGCTGGCCGTGGAGGACGACAGCCACCACCACGCAGGCCACGCCGGCGCCCGCGAAGGCGGCCATTTCACGGTGCGCGTCATGAGCGGCCGCTTCGCCGGTCTGTCGCGTCTGGCGCGGCATCGCCTTGTGTATGATGCCCTCGGTTCGCTGGGCGCCCAGGGCGTTCATGCCCTGGCCATCGTGGCCCGGGCCCCGGGCGAACCCGAGTAGCGCGCACCGCGCGCTTGTCCAGGCCGCCCTCGCTGGCCGCCGCCCCACCGTCCTTGAAGGTCCCCCTGTCCATGATGCCGAAGACCCTTGCCGCGCGCGCGGCGACAGCCCTGGCCACGGCCGCCCTGCTCGCGCCGCTGCTGGCCGGCGCCCAGAACATCACCACCGTGAACAACAAGGCCGTGCCGAAGTCGCGCGTGGACGTGCTGCTGCAGCAGGCCAAGCGTGCCGGCCAGCAGGTCTCGCCCGAACTGGAGCAGCAGGCGCGCGACCAGGTCGTGCTGCGCGAGATCTTTGCCCAGGAAGCCACCCGGCGCGGCATCGCCGCCAGCCCCGACTTCGCGGCGCAGATGACGCTGGCCCGCGAGAGCATCCTCATCCGCGAGCTGTTCGAGGACTACAAGAAGAAGAACCCCGTCACCGACGCCGACGCGCAGGTGGAGTACGACAAGTTCAAGAAGCAGTCCGCCGGCCAGGAGTTCCGCGCCCGCCACATCCTGGTGGAGAAGGAAGAGGACGCCAAGGCGCTGATCGCCAAGATCAAGGCCGGCGACAAGTTCGAGGACCTGGCCAAGGCCAACAGCAAGGACACGGGCTCGGCCGCGAACGGCGGCGACCTCGACTTCGCCAAGGCCGACAGCTACGTGCCGGAGTTTGCCGGCGCGCTGCAGAAGCTGAAGAAGGGCGAGATGACCGACGCCCCGGTGAAGAGCCAGTTCGGCTGGCACATCATCCGCCTGGAAGACACGCGCGAAGCCAGCTTCCCGGCCTTCGACGACGTGAAGGGCCAGATCAAGCAGCGCATGGAGCAGGTCAAGCTGCAGCAGTTCCAGGAAGAGCTGCGCAGCAAGGCAAAGACGGACTACAAGTTCTCCGGACGTTGAGCCCCCAGCTCGCTCGCGCTCGCGCCCCCCGAGGGGGTGCTCGCGTGAGGCCGGGGTGAACCCGTCCTCCGCTCTTGCTTGATGGGCGCCGCTTGCGGCGCCTTTGTCGTTCTAGGGCAGCAGCACGGTGCTGCCGGTGGTCTTGCGGCCTTCCAGGTCGCGGTGGGCCTGGGCCACCTGCTCCAGCGGGTAGCGCTGTTCGATGTGGATCTTCACCGTGCCGCCCGCTACCACGTCGAACAGGTCCTCGGCCATGGCCTGCGTGGTTTCGCGCGTGGCGATGTGGCTGAACAGCGTCTGGCGGGTGACGTAGATCGAACCCTTGGCACCCAGGATGCCGGGCGCGAAAGGCGGCACCGGGCCGCTGGCGTTGCCGAAGCTGGCCATCAGGCCGAAGGGACGCAGGCAGCTCAGGCTGCCTTCCCAGGTGTCCTTGCCCACCGAGTCGTAGACCACCTTCACACCCCGCCCGCCGGTGATGTCCTTGACGCGGGCGACGAAGTCTTCCTTGACGTAGTCGATCACGTGCTCGGCCCCGTTGGCCTTCGCCAGCGCGCACTTGGCAGGGCTTCCGGCCGTGCCGATGAGTTGCAGCCCCAGCGCCTTGGCCCATTGGCAGGCGATCAGACCCACGCCGCCGGCAGCGGCGTGGAAGAGCACGAAATCGCCCGCCTCCAGGCCTTCCACCGGCCGCACGCGCTTGAGCAGGTACTGCGCCGTCAGGCCCTTGAGCATCATGGCCGCAGCGGTGTCGAAGGCGATGGTCTCGGGCAGCTTCACCACGTGCCTGGCCGGCATGACGCGGCTCTCGCAGTAGCTGCCCGGCACGTTGCTGGCGTAGGCCGCGCGGTCGCCGGCGGCCAGGTGCGTGACGCCCTCGCCCACCGCTTCCACGATGCCCGCGCCCTCGGCGCCCAGCGTCAGCGGCAGCGCATTGGGGTACAGGCCCGTGCGCTGGTAGACGTCGATGAAGTTCAGACCGCTGGCGTGGTGGCGGATGCGGACTTCGCCGGGGCCGGGTTCGCCGACCGGCAGGTCGACGAGTTGCAGTTGTTCGGGGCCGCCGAAGGCGGTGATCTGGATGGCGCGCGGCACGGTGGACTCCTCAAGGTGGCTCGAAACGTCGGCCGCGAGCGTACGCCATCACGGCGTGGCCCGCGGCGCGCGTGGCGCATGGCACCATCGGGCACCCCGATGAAGCGCCTGCTGCAAGCCCCGAACATCGCCCTGGCCACGCTGTGGGCCGACATGCTGTCGGGCGCCGGCATCGCCGCCAATGTGCAGCGGGCCTACGCCAGCGGCATCGCGGGCGAGATCCCGCCCGACCAGGCGCTGCCCGAGGTCTGGGTGCTGGACGACGCCGAGCACGGACGCGCCGAGCTGCTCATGCGCGAGCTGCGCCATCCGCCGCACGTGCACTGGCTGTGCCGCGGCTGCGGCGAGAGCATCGACGGCCCGTTCGAGCAATGCTGGCGCTGCGGTGCCATGCGCCCTGCGCCGTGACCGCCCTGCACCCGCGCCTCGTCCTGCTGCTGACCCTGCCGCCCCTGCTGTGGGCCGGCAATGCCGTGATCGGCCGGCTGATGGTGGGCCAGGTGCCGCCGATGACGCTGAACCTGCTGCGCTGGGGCGTCACCGCCGTGCTGCTGGCGCCGCTGGCGCTGCGCACGCTGGGGCCCTGGTCGCAGCTGCGCGAGCGCTGGCCCTACCTGCTGGCCACGGGCGTGCTGGGCGTGGGCCTCTTCAACTCGCTGCAATACCTGGCGCTGGTGACGTCCACGCCGCTGAACGTCACGCTGGTCAACAGCATCATGGCGGTGTGGATGCTGATCGTGGGCCGGGTGTTCTTCGGCGAACACGCCAGCGGCCGGCAGTGGGCCGGCGCGGCGCTGGGGCTGCTGGGCGTGCTGGTGGTCATCGGGCGCGGTTCGCTGCACACGCTGCTGAACGTGCACTTCGTGCCGGGCGACCTGTTCACGCTGGCCGCCACCATCGGCTGGGCCGGCTACAGCTGGCTGCTGGCGCGGCCACCGGCGCACATGCGCGGCAGCACGCGGCCGGCCTGGGACTGGGCCGCCTTCCTGTGGGTGCAGGTGTTGTTCGGCCTGCTCGCCGCCAGCACCTTCACCGCCGGCGAACACCTGCTGACCGAGGCGACGGTGCACTGGAGCTGGGGCGTGTTCGGTGCACTCCTGTACGTGTCGCTGGCGGCGTCCATCGTCGCCTACCGCGCCTGGGGGCTGGGCGTGGCCGAAGGCGGGCCAGCGCTGGCCGCCTTCTTCAACAACCTCACGCCGCTCTTCGCGGGGCTGTTGTCGGCGGTGGTGCTGGGGCAGGCACCGCAGCCGTACCACGCGCTGGCGTTCGTGCTGATCGTCGGCGGCATCGTGGTCAGCACGCGCCGCGCTCGCTGAGGGCCGGGTGCGGCCTGTCACCGTTCCGTCACACGGCCGCCCTACGATTCGACAACAATAGAAACATCGAACCTTGGGCCGGCCCCGTCTGCCCCGCATCACCATGAGAGTTGGCATCAACGGAATGGGCCGCATCGGCCGCCTGGCCCTGCGCGCCGCGATGGGCGCCGCCGAAAGACCGGCCGACGACCCCAGGGCGGGGCACCGGCTGGAGGTCGTGCACCTCAATGAGATCAAGGGCGGCGCCGCGGCGACGGCCCACCTGCTGGCCTTCGACAGCGTGCAGGGCCGCTGGCGCGCCGACATCGCCGCCGAAGGCGAGCAGACGGTGCGCATCGACGACCGGCGGCTCACGTTCTCTTCCCATACCACCGCGGCCGACATCCCCTGGGGCGAGCTGGGCGTGGACCTGGTGCTGGAATGCACCGGCAAGTTCCTCACGCCCGAGACCCTGCAGGGCCACCTGGACCGCGGCGCCAAGCGCGTGATCGTGGCCGCGCCGGTGAAGGTGGGCGACGTGC
>CAZBUU010000217.1:0-7807 GCA_964495125.1 uncultured Rubrivivax sp. | reverse complement strand
TGACGCTGCCCAACGTGAAGTGGGCGCTGCTGTACGGCGTGATCCTGTGCAACGCGCGGGCGATGGGCGAGTTCGGCGCCGTGAGCGTGGTCAGTGGCCACATCCGCGGGCAGACCAACACCATGCCTCTGCACATCGAGATCGTCTACAACGAATACCAGTTCGCCGCGGCCTTCGCCGTGGCCTCGCTGCTGGCCGGCCTGGCGCTGGTGACGCTGGTGCTGAAGTACGTGGTGGAACAGCGGGTCAAGGGCCAGAAGCGGCAGGCCGGGGAGAGATCAGAGTGAGCATCGAAGTCCGCAACCTCAACAAGCGTTTTGGCGCGACCGTCGTCTGCGACGACATCAACCTGCACATCCCTTCGGGTGAACTGGTGGCGCTTCTCGGGCCTTCGGGCTCGGGCAAGACCAGTCTGCTGCGCATCATCGCGGGGCTGGAGGTGCCCGACAGCGGCAGCGTGCGCTTCCACGGCGAGGACGCCACCCACACCGACGTGCGCGACCGCCAGGTCGGCTTCGTGTTCCAGCACTACGCGCTCTTCGGCCACATGACGATCTTCGAGAACGTCGCCTTCGGTCTGCGCGTGCGGCCCAAGCCGACGCGGCCTTCGGACGCCGAGATCAAGAGCAAGGTCATGGCCCTGCTGAAGCTGGTGCAGCTGGACTGGCTGGCCGACCGCTACCCGCACCAGCTCTCGGGCGGCCAACGCCAGCGCATCGCGCTGGCCCGCGCGCTGGCGGTGGAGCCCAAGGTGCTGCTGCTGGACGAGCCCTTCGGCGCGCTGGATGCCAAGGTGCGCAAGGAACTGCGCCGCTGGCTGCGCCGCCTGCACGACGAAGTGCACGTCACCAGCGTCTTCGTCACGCACGACCAGGACGAGGCCATGGAAGTGGCCGACCGCGTCGTCGTCATGAACCACGGCAGGATCGAACAGCAGGGCACGCCCGACGAGGTCTACGACCACCCGGCAACGCCTTTCGTCCTGCAGTTCCTGGGCGACGTGAACCTGTTCCACGGCCGGCTCGGCAACGAAGGCGACGTCACCTACGTGCGCCCGCACGAGCTGGAGGTGGTGGCCGAGGCCGACGACGACACCTGGCCTGTGACGCTCAGCCAGACGCTCACCGTGGGCCCGAACACGCGCATCGAGTTCAAGCGCGAAGGCCCGGCCGGCGCTGACGGCGGCTACGTGGACGTGGAACTGCCGCGTGCCGCCTACACGGCGCTGCGACAGAGCGTCAACCTCACGCCGGGCGCCAGGCTGCACCTGCGACCCAAGCGCATCACTCGCTTCGACGAAGGGGCGGGGATTTAGGCCACCCCTTGGTGCCTGCGGCGCTCAGCGATTGCCGATGCCGATGTCCAGGGCCTTCAGCGCGTCCTGCACGGGGATGAAGAAGTTGAAGCCCTTCTCGCCGCGCAGGCCGCTCTTGGTGATGCCGATGACACGGCCTTCGCCGTCCAGCAACGGGCCGCCGCTGCTGCCGAAGGTGACGGCGGCGTCGCTCTGCAGTTCGTGCACGCCCTGGCTCACGCGGTCGGCGCTGAGCACGCCGCGTGTCATGGTGCTGGTCAGCACGCCCAGCGGCGTGCCGATGGCGAAGACCTCCTCGCCGACTTCCAGCGCGTCGGGGCGCACGGCCAGCGGGTCGAAGTCCACCGGCACCGACTTCAGCAGCGCGATGTCGTCGCGCTCGCTCACCTTCAGCACCTCGGCCACCAGCTTGTCGCCGTTGAGCAGCTTGACCTTCACGAACTTGGAGCCGCTGACGACGTGGAAGTTGGTCAGCAGGTAGCCCGTGCGATCGATGTAGAAGCCGCTGCCGGAGCCGCGCGCCGTCTCCAGCGTCACCACGGCCGCGCGCAGCCGGGCCTGGTTCTTCTGTGCACCCCCGGGCGCGGCCGTGCCGCCGGCCAGCTGCAGCGACGCCGCAGCACCGGCGCCGGCGACCGCCGTGCCGGCGGGTGTTGACGCGGCGACGGCAGCCGCCGAGGCGGCCGAGGCCGAAGGTGCCGCGGCCTGCGCCGCCGCGGGCGCCGCCGCCGGCGCCTTCAGCGCGGCCATCACCTCGGGTGCCGCCAGGAAGTTCTCCACCGCCACCGTGAGCGCGCGGTTGCCCAGGTCGGGGATCTTGTCCTTGCTGAACATGAAGCCCTCGGTGGTGCGCTGGAAGACCACGCGCTTGGCCTTCTCGGAGTACAGGGCCCAGTCGATCTTGGCGTAGATCCAGCCCTCGCTGGCGTTCGTGCCGTGGCAGACCTCCATGCGCAGTTCGCGCAGCACGCCGCCGACGCGGAAATCGGCCGCCGCCGCCTGCTCGGTGTCGAAGGCGCTGGTCTTGCTCTGGTTGGCCAGCGGGTAGCCGTTCTTCTTCAAGGCCTGCTGCGCCACGCTGGCCACGAAGTTGCCGTAGTTCTTGAGGAAGTTCTCGCCCACGCTGAGCGGCTGCGAGTTGATGCAGAAGCCGCCGTAGCTGGCGTTGCCCAGTTCGTCGCCCTGCAGCAGGCCGATCTTCAGCGGGTCCACGCCCAGCTTGACGCTGAGGTTCTGGCCATGGGCCTTCACGGGGTCGAGCACGGCCACATCGGGCGGCTTCCTGTCGCCGGGCTTGCCGGCCGGCGCGGCCGCCGCTGGCGCCGAGGCTGCCCCGGCGGCCAGCAAGGCCGCGGCGTCGGGCTTCACGGCCGCCAGGAAACCGGGCGCGCCGAGGAAGTTGTCCACCGAGGACAGGATCGCGCGCCGTGACAGGTCGGCGATCTTCTTCGGGCTGTTGGCCAGGCCCTCGGTGGTGAGCTGGAAGACGACCTTCTGCTCGCGCTCGGAGTACAGCGCCCAGTCGATCTTGATGTAGAACCAGCCTTCGGCCTCGTCGCCCGTGCGGCAGGTCTCGAACTTCACCTCGCGGATGATGCCGCCCAGGCGGAAGTCCGGCGCCGACGCCACGTCGCTGCTGTACGCCGAGGCCGTGCCCACGCTGGCCATCGGGTAGCCCAGCTTCTTCAGCTGCTGCGTGGCGACGGAGGTCTCGAAGCCGCCGGTGTTCTTCACCACCTCCTCGGTGGCCCGGATCGGCTGGCGGCCGCTGCAGAACATGCCGCCGCTGACATGGCCCAGTTCGTCGCCGGGCAGGATGGTGGTCTTCAGGCGGTCCACCGCGAACTTGACGGTCAAGCCCAGCGGCGCCACCGACACGGCTTCGCGTTGCGCGGGCACGGTGGGTGCGGGCAAGTCCACGGCAGCGGCGCTGCCGCAGCACACCAGGGCCAGCCAGGCCCGGCAGAAAAACGTCTTCAAGGGTCCACTCCCGGAGCAGAGGCTGAGGACGCTCAGTATCGCCGCTGCGGCGGGCCGGCCCGAACCCCGCCTGCGGGGGTCAGAGCGTGAAATCGCTGCCCGGCTCGGCGGCCATGGCGCGTTCCACCACGGCGCGCGTCAGCGGCGGTGCGAAGGTCTCGATGAACCCGTAGACGTAGCCGCGCAGGAAGGCGCCACGGCGCACCGCCAGGCGCGTCATGTTGCTGGCGAAGAGGTGGCGCGCGTCGATGGCCTGCAGGTGGGCGTCGCGCTGCTCGTCGTGGGCGATGGCGGCGATGATGCCCACGCCCATGCCCAGCTCCACGTAGGTCTTGATGACGTCGGCGTCCATCGCCGACAGCACCAGGTTCAGGGTCAGCCCCTGGCGGCCGAAAGCGGCGTCGATGTGGCTGCGGCCGGTGTAGCCGGCCTCGTAGGTGATGAGCGGGAACTGCGACAGCCGCGCCAGTGTCAGCGGCACGCCGTGCTGGGCGTCCTCGGCCAGCGGGTGGCCCGGCGGCACGATGACCTTGTGCGTCCATTGGTAGCAGGGCAGGGCCACCAGATCGGGGAAGTCGGCCAGCGCCTCGGTGGCCACGCCGATGTCGGCCTGCCCGGCCAGCAGCAGCTCGGCCACCTGCCGGGGCGAGCCCTGGTGCAGGTGCAGCGCCACCTGCGGGTGCGTGGCGCTGAAGTCGCGCACCGCCAGCGGCAGTGCGTAGCGCGCCTGCGAGTGCGTGGCGGCGATGGTCAGCGTGCCGCGGCCCTGGGCGGCGAACTCCTCGCCGGCGCGCCTGAGGTTGTCGGCTTCCTGCAGCAGGCGCTCGACGATGGGCAGCACCGTGGCGCCCGGCGGCGTGAGCCCGGTGAGACGCTTGCCGGCACGCTCGAAGATCTCGATGCCCAGTTCGTCCTCCAGCTCGCGGATCTGGCGGCTCACGCCGGGCTGCGAGGTGTGCAGCACCTCGGCCACCACCGTCAGGTTGAAACCCTGGCGGACGGTCTCGCGCACCGAGCGGAGCTGCTGGAAGTTCACGGCGGGCGGGGCGATGCCCCTGGCTTATGCGGAGACCGGATTATGGGCAGCTGCCGCTGCCCCGCGGTCTTCAGCGGAACAGCCCCAGGCGCTGCGCTTCCAGCGCCGCTTCCGCGCGCGAGCTCACGTTGAGCTTGCGGTAGATCTGCTTGACGTAGTCGGCGATGGTGTGCCGGCTCAGCCCCAGCTGCACGCCGATCTCGGGCAGCGTGTAGCCCTTGGCCACGCGCAGCAGGACCTCGCTTTCGCGGTCGGTCAGGCTCACGTTGGGCATCAGGTGCTGCTGCGGCTGCGGCTTGGCCTTGGCGCTGAAGTAGGCCATGACGCGGCGCGCGATGCTGGGGCTCAGCGGCGGCTCGCCCTGGCTGATGCGCTGCAGCTGCTCGGTGATCAGCTCGCGCGGCTGCTCCTTCAGGATGTAGCCGAAGGCGCCGGCCTGCAGCGCGGGGAACAGGTGCTCGTCGTCGTCGTGGATGGTGACGACCACGCTCTGCGCTTCGGGCTGCACGTCACGCAGCTTGGTGACGACGTCGACGCCGCTGCCGTCGGGCAGGCCGAGATCGACGAGGGCCAGATCGAACTTCACCGCGGCCACCAGTTCGATGGCGTCCTGCACGCGCGCGCTCTCGGAGATGGTGGCGCCGGGGAACACCTGCAGCACGAGCTTGCGCATCCAGGCCCGGATCTCGGGCAGGTCTTCGAGCAGCAGGATGGTTTTCATCGGCATGGGGCGGGATAGCGTTCGATCTTATCGGCGCGTCCATCCTCCTCACGAGGGTTGCACGGCCCTGTCCAGAGGAATCGTGAGACGTATCACGGTTCCATACCCGGGCCCCGACTCCACCAGGCACTGCCCCTGCATTTGCTTGGCACGTGACTTCATGCTGGCCAGGCCGTGGCCGCGGTCCAGGCGGCCTTCCGGCACCGGAGCGATGCCGTCGCCGTTGTCGTGCAGCACGAACTGGAAGTCGTTGTTGCTGATGCGCACGACCACCGAGCAGTGCGTGGCACCGCTGTGCTTGATGATGTTGCTGGTGGCCTCGCGCAGGATGCGCGTGGTCTGCACGTAGGCACGAGCGCTCAGCGTCTGCGGCAGTTCGTCCGGGCCCTCCCAGTCGCCCTGGATGCCGGCCTGCGCCAGCCGCGAGATCACCTCGGCGCGCCAGTCGCCCAGCGCGTCGCTCAGGCGCACCGGCCGCCCCGTGAGGCCGCGCACCGACAGTCGCATCTCCTCCAGCGCCTCGCGCGCCAGCGTGCTGATGCGCTCGCTTTCGCTGGTATGCACGATGGTCAGCAGCTTGGCGCCCAGGTCGTCGTGCAGGTCGGCGGCGATGCGCTTGCGCTCCTGCTCGGTGACCTGCTCCACGCGCAGTTCGGCCAGCTGGCGGAAGTTGCGCTCGATCTCGGCCGTGGCCTCGCGCACGCGCAGCTCCAGCTGCGCCTTGCCCTGCTCGGCGTGGTGCAGCGCGCGCCCGTGCTGCTGCACCAGGCGCAGCCCCACCAGCACGAAAGTTACCGGCACCACCTGCTGTGCCAGCAGCGCCGCCAGCGGGCGGTGGCCGGTCCACTGCGAGTAGAACTCCACGACGCCGGCCAGGGCGACGGCGCCCAGCATCGCGGCCATCGGCCACAGCGCGCGGCTCTTGCGGATGGCACGCAGGTGCCACAGCGCGGCGGCCACCACCTCCAGCGCCAGCACCACGTACCAGAAGCTGGCCACCGCGTGCAGGCGCTGCGGCCCGGCGGCCACCAGCGAGACCGCCAGCAGCGCGCACTGCGCCGGCAGCGCCATGTCCACGCCCTTGTGGCGCACGCCGGCGTAGCGCAGCAGGAACTGCACGCTGGCCCAGGCGATGAAGCCCAGCATCGCGCAGAGCAGGAACTCCACGCCCGAGTGGGCCAGCGGCACGCTGCGCAGCCACAGCCGCATGTCCACCAGCGCCCAGCCCACCGACAGCGCGCCGAAGTAGGCCAGGTGGCTCTCGCGCCGCGTGATGAAGCCCAGCACGAACATGAAGCCACCCATCAGCACCAGCGTGGCGCTCACGGCCTGCGGCGCCCACACCTGCAAGGCGGTGCGCCGCGCGTGGCGCAGCGAGAGATCCGACTGGGGGCCGATCTCCAGCACCGACAGCGCGCCCGCGCGGTCGCGCGAACCCACTTCCGCCAGCGGGTGGCCGGCCACGCGCAGGTCCAGCGTGTTGCCTTCGGGGCGCAGCAGCGCCGAAGGCAGCGACACGAGCTGCGGGTGGTTGCAGTTGTTCGTCAGCGGGCGGGTCATGCGGCCGCCGCTGTGCACCAGGTGGCCGTTCAGGTAGACCTCCAGGTTGCTGCAGACATGCTCGATGAACAGCGCCATCAGGTCGTCGCTGTCCAGCGGCGCCACGCGCGGGAACTCGACGCGGTACCAGACGGCGGCGTCCCGGCCCGACAGGCGGGCCGACCACTCGTCGGGCAGCGTCACCGTGGTGGCCTGGCCGGGTTCGGGAAAGGCGGGCAGTTGGCCGGGGGCGCTGAGCGCGGCCGTCAGGCGCACGGTCTGCGCCTCAGCCGGTGGCGCGGGCAGACCCAGCGCCAGCGCCAGCGCCAGCAGGAGCAGGCAGCGGAGGGCGAGGGCCACGGGCGACGGCATCGGCGCCGCATTGTGCCCGCGGCACCCGCAGGCAGCCGCTGCCACAATGCGCGGCCCGTGCGCTTTGACGCGTGCAGGCCGCCACCACCTTGATCCGCCGCCACAGCTTCGAACCCGCCGACAACCGCCGCCTGGCCCACCTGTGCGGGCCGCTGGACGCGCACCTGCGCCGCATCGAGGCCGCGCTGGGCGTCACCCTGGCGCGCCGCGATGCGAGCTTCCGCATCGAAGGCCCGCGCGACGGCGTGGAGCGGGCCGTGCGCCTGCTGGACGACCTGCATGCCCACGCCGCGCAGCCCATCGGCGAGCGCGCGCTGCAACTGGCGCTGGTGAAGTACGCCGCCGTCGCGGCTGCGGCCGCAGCGCCAGGCGGTGCCGAGCCGCCGGCCGACATCGTGCTGCACACGCGCCATGCCGACCTCACCGGCCGCACGCCCAACCAGGGCCAGTACCTGCGGCAGATCCTGGCCCACGACATCACCTTTGGCATCGGCCCGGCAGGCACCGGCAAGACCTTCCTGGCCGTGGCCTGCGCGGTGGATGCGCTGGAGCGACACGGCGTGCAGCGCATCGTGCTCACGCGTCCGGCGGTGGAAGCCGGCGAGCGCCTGGGCTTCCTGCCCGGCGACCTGGCGCAGAAGGTCGACCCCTACCTGCGCCCGCTCTACGACGCGCTGTACGACCTGATGGGCTTCGACCGCGTGACCAAGGCCTTCGAGAAGGGCCTGATCGAGATCGCGCCGCTGGCCTTCATGCGCGGCCGCACGCTCAACCACGCTTTCGTCATCCTGGACGAGGCGCAGAACACCACGCGCGAGCAGATGAAGATGTTCCTCACGCGCAT
>CAZBUU010000216.1:0-7871 GCA_964495125.1 uncultured Rubrivivax sp. | reverse complement strand
GCGCCACCGCGCAGGCGCGCATGGACAACCTGCTGTCGGCCTTCTACGGCAAGGAGAAGGTGCACGCCGTGCTGAGCCCGTACGACGGCATCAGCATCGGCATCCTGTCGTCGTTGAAGGGCGTGGGCTACTGCACGCCGCAGCAGCCCTGCCCGGCGGTCAGCGGGCAGGACGCCGAGGTGCCCTCGGTGAAGTCCATGCTCAAGGGCGAGCAGTACTCGTCCATCTTCAAGGACACGCGCGAACTGGCGCGCGTCACGGCCGAGATGGTGGAGGCGGTGCTGGCCGGCAAGGCACCGCAGATCAACGACACCAAGACCTACAACAACGGCGTCAAGGTCGTGCCGGCCTACCTGCTGAAGCCCGTGGCGGTGGACGCTTCCAACTGGAAGAAGATCCTCATCGACAGCGGCTACTACAAAGAAACGCAAATCAAGTGACGGCGGGCCAGGCGGGCGCCGCCCTGCTGGAGATGCGTGGCATCGGCAAGCGCTTCCACGGCGTGGTGGCGCTGGCCGACGTGAACCTGCAGGTGCGCCGCGGCGAGATCCACGCCGTGGTGGGCGAGAACGGCGCCGGCAAGAGCACGCTGATGAAGGTGTTGTCGGGTGTCTACCCGCACCCCGAGTACGACGGCGAGATCCACTTCGAAGGCCGCGAGCTGCGCTTCTCGGGCATCGCCGACAGCGAGCGCCACGGCATCATCATCATCCACCAGGAACTGGCGCTGGTGCCGCTGCTGTCGGTGGCCGAGAACATCTTCCTGGGCCACGAGCCGGCGCGTGCCGGCGTCATCGACTGGGGCGCTGCGCACCGCCGCTCGCGCGAGCTGCTGGCCCGCGTGGGGCTGCGCGTGTCGCCGTCCACGCCGGTGGGCGACCTGGGCGTGGGCCAGCAGCAGCTGGTGGAGATCGCCAAGGCGCTGGCCAAGGACGTGAAGCTGCTCATCCTGGACGAGCCCACGGCCAGCCTGAACGAAAGCGACAGCCAGGCGCTGCTGCAGCTGCTGCTGGAGCTGAAGGCCCAGGGCATCGCCTGCATCCTCATCTCGCACAAGCTGGGCGAGATCGCGCAGGTGGCCGACGCCGTGACGGTGCTGCGCGACGGCGCCACCATCACCACGCTGGACTGCAGCGCGGCGCCGCCCAGCGAGGACGTGATCATCCGCGCCATGGTCGGCCGCGAGATGGCCGACCGCTACCCGCGCCGCACGCCGAAGATCGGCGAGGTGTTGTTCGAGTTGCAGGACTGGCGCGTGCACCACCCGCTGGACGCCCGGCGCCTGCACGTGAAGGGCGTCAACCTGCACGTGCGCCGCGGCGAGATCGTCGGCATCGCCGGCCTCATGGGCGCCGGCCGCACCGAACTGGCCATGAGCGTGTTCGGCCGCAGCTGGGGCCAGCGCATCAGCGGCACGGCGCGCATGGCGGGGCAGGTGATGGACCTCTCCACCGTGCCGAAAGCCGTGGCCGCGGGCCTGGCCTACGTCACCGAAGACCGCAAGTCGCTGGGCCTGGTGCTGAACGAGTCGATCAGCTTCAACACCACGCTGGCCAACCTGCCCGGCGTGTCGCACCACGGCCTCATCGACGAAGGCCGCGAATTCGCCGTGGCCAGCGACTTCCGCACGCGGCTGACCACGCGCAGCAGCGGCGTGCAGCAGCCGGTGGTGAACCTGTCCGGCGGCAATCAGCAGAAGGTGGTGCTGGCCAAGTGGCTGTTCGCCAACCCCTCGCTGCTGATCCTGGACGAGCCCACGCGCGGCATCGACGTCGGTGCCAAGTTCGAGATCTACACCCTCATCGCCCGCCTGGCCGAGGAAGGCCGCGGCATCCTCGTCATCAGCTCCGAGATGCCCGAACTGCTGGGCCTGTGCGACCGCCTCTACGTGATGAACGAAGGCGCCTTCGTCGCCGAGATGCCGGCCGCCGGCGCCACGCAGGAAAAGATCATGCGCGCCATCGTCGGCAGCGCCACCGCCCAAGAGACCGCCGCCGCATGAACGCCCCCGCCACCGCGCCCGCCGCCAGCGGCGCCCTGCATTTCCTGAAGCAGCACCTGCGCGAGTACGGGATGCTGATCTCGCTCGTGGCCATCATGGGCTTCTTCCAGGTCATGACCGACGGCACGCTGCTGCAGCCGCTGAACCTGACCAACTTGGTGCTGCAGAACAGCTACATCGTCATCATGGCGCTGGGCATGCTGCTGGTCATCGTCGCCGGGCACATCGATCTCTCGGTGGGTTCGGTGTGCGGCTTCGTCGGCGCGCTGGCCGCCGTGCTGATGGTGGAGCAGGGCTGGCACTACGTGCCGGCCACCGCGGTGTGCCTGGTGGTGGGCGCGCTGGTGGGTGCGGCGCAAGGCTGGTTCGTGGCTTGGCTGCGCATCCCGTCCTTCATCGTCACCCTGGCCGGCATGCTGGTGTTCAAGGGCCTGGCGCTCGCGCTGCTGGCGGGGCAGTCGGTGGGGCCCTTCCCGGACGAGTTCCAGAAGCTCAGTTCGGGCTTCATCCCCGATCCCCTCGGCGGCACCGAGCTGCGGCTCACCTCGCTGGCCCTGGGGGTGCTGGTGGCCGTGGCCATGGCGGCACTGGGCTGGCGTTCACGCACGCACCAGCAGCAGCACGGCATGGCGGTGGAGCCGGCGGGCCTGTTCGCGCTGCGCAGCGCGGTGTTCGGCGCCATCGTGGTGGCGCTGGCGTGGCTGATGGCCTCGTACAAGGGCCTGCCCAACGTGCTGATCGTGATGGCCGTGCTGATGGTGGCCTACGACTTCATCGCCCAGCGCACCGTGGTGGGCCGGCGCATCTACGCTTTGGGCGGCAACGAGAAGGCGGCCCGGCTGTCGGGCATCCGCACCGAGCGGCTGGTGTTCCTGAGCTTCGTGAACATGGGCGTACTGGCCGCGCTGGCCGGGCTGGTGTTCGCGGCGCGGCTGAACACCGCCACGCCCAAGGCCGGGCTGGGTTTCGAACTGGACGTCATCGCCGCCTGCTTCATCGGCGGCGCTTCCGCTTCGGGCGGCGTGGGCAAGGTGATGGGCGCGGTGATCGGCGCCTTCATCATGGGCGTGATGAACAACGGCATGTCCATCCTGGGCATCGGCATCGACTACCAGCAGGTGATCAAGGGCCTCGTGCTGCTCGCGGCCGTGTGCGTGGACGTCTACAACAAGAAGAAATCATGAGCACGCCGCGGCTGATCGCGCTGGACTGGGGCACGTCCAACCTGCGCGCCAGCCTGCTGGGCGATGGCGGCGCGGTGCTGGACACGCGGCGCGACGCGCGCGGCGTGATGGCCGTGGAAGGTGGCGCCTTCGAAGCCGTGCTGCGCGCGCTGTGCGCCGACTGGCTGGTGGCGGGCCTGCCGCTCATCGCCAGCGGCATGATCGGCAGCCGACAGGGCTGGCGCGAAGCGCCTTACCTGGGCCTGCCCGCCGGCCCGGCGCAGGCCGCGGCGGCGCTGATGCCGGTGCCCTTCGGCCCGCGCGTGCTGCACATCGTGCCGGGCCTGTCGGACCAGCCGCGGCCCGGCCGCTTCGACGTGATGCGCGGCGAAGAGACGCAGGTCTGGGGCGCCGCCCCGCGCGCCGGCTGGTGCGTGCTGCCGGGCACGCACAGCAAGTGGGTGCAGGTGGACGCGCAGGGCCGCATCACCCGCTTCCACACCTGCATGACGGGTGAACTGTACGCACTGCTCACGCAGCACGGCACGCCCGGCCGGCTGATGGTGCATGGTCAGCGCGACGACGCCGCCTTTGCCGCCGGCGTGGCGCTGGGCGTGGCCGAGCACGCCCAGGCCACGCAGGCCTTCTTTGCCGCGCGCACGGCGGGGCTGCTGGGCGGCTTTGCGGGCGAGGCGCTGCCCGACTATCTCTCCGGCCTGCTGATCGGCGTGGAAATCGCGGGCCTGCGCGAACGCGTGGACGCCACCACGCCGCTGCCGCTGATCGGCGAGCCGGCGCTGTGCGAGCGCTACGCCCGCGCGCTGGCGCAACTGGGCCTGTCGGGCACGCTCGCGCCCGCCGGCGCCACCGAACGCGGCCTCTGGCGCGTGGCCCAGGCCGCCGGCCTTCTGAACGAAGCATGCCCATGAACGACGACACCCTGAGCCAGTTGCTCGCCCACCCGCTGGTGGCCATCCTGCGCCGCGTCAAGCCCGACGAGGTGCTGGCCGTGGCCGAGGTGCTGGTGGACGCGGGCTTCCGCAGCATCGAGGTGCCGCTGAACTCGCCCGAGCCCTTTTCCAGCCTCGAGAAGCTGGCGGCGCGCTGGGGCCGCGAACTCGTCGTCGGCGCCGGCACCGTGCTGGCCGAAGCCGACGTGCGGCGCTGCGCCGACGCTGGCGCGCGCCTGGTGCTGGCGCCCAATCGCAACGAGGCCGTGATCCGCGCCGCCGTGGCCCAGGGCCTGGTGGCCATGCCCGGCGTGGCCACGCCCAGCGAAGCCTTCGAGGCCCTGGCCGCCGGCGCACAGGCGCTCAAGCTCTTCCCCGCCGACGTGCTGGGCCCGGCCTCGTTCAAGGGCTGGAAGGCCGTGTTGCCGGCCGGCGTGCCGATGTTCGCCGTGGGCGGCGTGGAGGTGTCCAACCTGCGCGCCTTCCGCAACGCCGGGGCGGCGGGTGCCGGCCTGGGCTCGTCGCTCTACGCGCCGGGGCGCGCGCTGGCCGACCTGCGCGAACGCGCGCTCGCGCTGGCCGCCGCCTGGTAGCCCGCGTCAGGTGCCCGGCGCCGCCGCCGGCTTCGCCGCCAGGCTGCTGAAGGCCGTGCTCCAGTTCACCTTGCGCGTCAGCACCATCAGCAGCGCCAGGAAGGCGAAGATGAGCACGGCGCCGATCACCAGCGCGGCCTGCTCCATCTGCAGCAGCGTCCACAGCGCGCCGTAGAGCACCGCCACGCCGCCGCCGAAGGCCAGCCCGGCGCGCCAGTGGCCCAGCATGTGCGCGCCGTAGTGCGTGAGCAGCGCCACGCAGGCCGTGGCCGCCAGCGCGTAGGCGGAGCCGAAGGCGATGTGCTCCGACAGGCTCAGCAGCAGCAGGAAGAACAGCGCCAGCGCCAGGCCCACGAAGCTGTACTGCACCGGGTGCACGCGGCGGCCGGCCAGCACCTCGGTCAGCGCCACGCAGCCGAAGGTGAGCACGATGAACATCAGCGCGTACTTGATGGCGCGGTCGGCCAGCACGTAGGGGTTCACGGGGTCGATGAAGGCCACGGCCAGAGTGTCCAGGCAGTTCTGGCCCTGTGCGCCGCTGAAGCCTTCTTCCACGGTTTCGCCGGGCGCCGGGCCGCTGCGGCACAGCTCGCCCTTGCGGGCGACCTCGGTGCCCGCGGCGCTGGCCAGCGCGCTGATCTCCCAGCGCGCGTCGAAGCCCTGGTCGGTGACGCTGCGCGTGACGGGCAGGAAGCGGCCGCCGAAGGACGGATGCGGCCAGTCCGATCGCAAGGCGAGTTCCGTGCGCCCGGCGGCCGGCACCACGGCCAGCGACTGCGTGCCCAGCAACTGCAGCGTCAGCTGGGCGTCCAGCGCGCCGGCCTTCAGCGCCGCCGGCAGCTCGGCCTGCAGGCCGCGTGGGTAGACCGGGTGGCCGGTGCCGGCCTGCACGGCCTGCGCGCTGCCGTTCAGGCGGAGCTGCGCGCTGCGCAGGCCGCGCACGTCGCTGGTGCTCAGCATCAGCGTCAGCGGCCCGCACTTCAGTCGCGAGCCCGCGCGCGTGGCCGCGGGTTGCAGCGTCTCCAGTTCGTCCCAGCGCGCCTGCAGCACCACCGCGCCGCTGTAGCCGTTGACCTTGAACAGACCGCGGTAGCGGGCTTCGGCGCGCAGGTCGCCGCTCACGCTGAGCGTCTGCGGCGCGCGCGTGAGGTGGAAGTCACGCCGCTCGGTGCCGCGCTGCTGGTCCTTGCCCTCGCCGGTGACCACGTCCCACTCCTCCTGGCAGGCGCGGTGCAGCAGCGGGCCCAGCAGCGTCTGCGCACCGGCCAGCGCCTGCTCCACGCTGGCGGCGGCTTGCATCTGGCGGCTGCGCCGCTCGGAGACGAGCAGGTCGATGCGCAGGAGCACCAGGCTCAGCAGGAACATCACCAGGGCCATGGCGGCCACTTTGGTCAGCAGGGGGAAACGCATGCGAAGGGCTCCATCCATCCATCGGGTGGCGCCATGTTCCGCGCGGCCTGCGGGGCGGGTGAGGGGTTTGTGAAGCCGGCGTGAAGTCTCAGCGCAGGGGTAGCGTCAACACCACGCGCAGCCCCGGTTCGGCGCTCTCGAAGGCCAGCCTGCCACCGTGCAGCGCGGCCACCTGCCGGGCGATGGCCAGGCCCAGGCCGCTGCCCTTCTCGCCGTCGCGCGGGCGCGGCGTGGAGAAGAAGCGCTCGCCCAGGCGCGGCAGCGCGAAGGCCGGCACGCCGGGGCCGTGGTCGCGCACGCTGAGTGCCATGCCGGCAGGGGTGCGCTGCACGGCCAGTTCGAGCACCGAACCCTCGGGTGCGAAGTCGATGGCGTTGGCCAGCAGGTTGGACAGCGCGAAGGCCAGCCGTTCGGCATCCACCGGCACCGGCGTGTCGCAGGCCTCGCCCCATTGCACAGCCAGCCGGCGCTGCGCCAGCAGCGGCGCCACGGCATCCAGTTCCTTGCGCAGCAGCGCCGGCAAGGGCTGCGCCTGCACCTGCTCGGGCGCCTGCAGGCTTTCCAGCTTCGACAACTCCAGCAGCCGGTCCACCATCTGCCGCAGGCGCTGCACCTGGTCGCCGATCTGCCCGGCGAAGCGCTCACGGTCACGGGCCGGCAGGTCTTCGGCCAGCAGCTCGGCCGCGCCGCCGATGGCGGTCAGCGGGCTCTTCAGCTCGTGCGTCAGCGCGCGCATGGCCTGCTCCACCTGCGCGCGGCCTTCCACGCGTTCGCGCATCTCGCCCATGGCGGCGGCCAGCTCGCCCAGCTCGCCGGGCAGCTGCGGCACCGGGTGGCGTTCGCCGGCGCGCGCCTGCTGCGCGTACAGGCGCAGGCGGCGCACGCCCTGCACCGTCCACAGCGTCACGCCCACGCCCACCAGCAGGCTGATGCCCAGCAGCCAGGCGCCGGCGGTGGTGATCTTGGTCTCGGCGCGGTCGATGAACTGCTGCACCGTGGCCAGCGGCTTGGCCACCGCCAGCACGCCGATGGGTGCGCCGCCGTCGCTGGCGGTGATGGGCGCCGAGACCACCATCACCGTGCTGCCGTCCTGCCCCGCCAGCTCGCGCGTGGAGCGCGCACCGTACTCGCCGCGCAAGGTGAGCAGCACGTCGCGCCAGCGCGAGAAGTCGGTGCCGGGCGGCAGCTGGCCGCCGGAGTCGTAGACCAGGCGGCCGGTCGCGTCCGTCACGTAGACGCGCAAGTCCAGCGTGCGCTTGTGCAGGCCCCAGATCTGCGCGTCGATGGGCCGCGCACGGTAGGCCGCGACGGCCTGCGCGAAGCGCGTGCCTTCCAGGCTGCCGCCGGGCTGCAGCGCGCGCAGGTCGGGTGCGGCCTGCTCGGCCAGCGCGTTGGCGCTGTCCACCAGCACGTCTTCCATCACCTCGCGCACGCTGGGTTTCACCTCGGCCAGGAAGACGCGGAGGATGAACACCGCCGCGATGCCGGCGATGAGGAAGAAGCCGAACAGCAGCCGCAGGCCCAGGTGCATGGGTGCGGCTCAGTCCGCCGCCAGGCCGTAGCCCAGGCCGCGGTGCGTGACGATGGGGTCGCGGCCCGGCGCCACTTCGCGCAGCTTGGCGCGCAGCGTCTTCACGTGCGTGTCCACCGTGCGGTCGTTGGCCTCGGTGGCCGGGCCCCACAGCGCGGCCAGCAGCGCCTCGCGGCTGTGGATGCGCGTGGGCGCCTCCAGCAGCGTGCGCAGCAGCCCGTA
>CAZBUU010000215.1:0-7886 GCA_964495125.1 uncultured Rubrivivax sp. | reverse complement strand
TTGATGTCGCGGTTGATGCGGTCGATCTCGGTCTGCAGGCCCCAGAGCTTGACGCCGCCGTCCTCGATCGTCTTGGCCAGCGCGTCCATCTCCACCGCCGCGGCGGTGAGCTGCTCCAGGTACTGCGCGCCGCCCAGCTGCGCGGCCTGCAGCTCCAGCTGCAGCTTGGTGATCTGCTCGCGCAGCGGTTCCAGGCTGCGCTCGAACCCCATCTTCTGCTCGTCGGCGCGGCGCAGCTGGGCGGACAGGTCGTCGTACTCGCTGCGCGCCAGGCCCAGCGCCTGTTCACGCTGGCTCTTGAGCTCCAGCGCCGCCTGCAGGCCGCTCTGCGCGGCCGCGTCGTCGAAGCTGCCGAGTTCCAGTTCCAGCTGCTGGCCGGCCTGCTCGTTGGCCTGCACCTGGGCCGCGGCGGTTTCGATGCTGCGCTGCAGCTCGCCACGCCGCGCCGCCAGCGCGCGCGACTGGAACTGCGCTTCCTGCGCCTGCCGCTCCAGCGCGCGCTGCTGCTCGCGGGCCTCGGCCATCGCGCGCTCGGCAGCGATAACGGCGTCGTCCAGCTCGGCATGCTTTTCCTGCGCGTTGCCCAGCTCGATGTCCAGTTCCTCGAAGCGCGCCTCGCCCGTCGTGCGGCGCTCTTCCAGCGCTTCCAATTGCGCATCGACTTCGGCCAATTCCTCGGCCAGCTGTTCGCGACGGCTGTTGGCCGCCTCAGCCTGCTGGCTCAGGCGCAGCAGTTCCACGTGCAGGCCGTGGGCGCGGGTCTGCGCCTCGGCGGCTTCGCGGCGCACGGTCTGCAGGCGCAGCGCGGCTTCGGTGTAGGCGGCTTCCAGGCGCACGGAAGCACTCTTGGCTTCCTCGGCGATGAGCGCCTGCGCGCGCTGCTGGCGCGACAGGTTCTCGATCTCCTGCGCGCGGGCCAGCATGCCGGCCTGTTCGGAGTCGGGCGCGTAGAAGGCCACGGCGTGCTGGCTGACGGCATGGCCCTCGCGGGTCATGATGACCTCGCCCTGCGTGAGCTTGCCGCGCTGGGCCAGGGCTTCGTCGATGGACGTGGCCGTGTAGACGCCCTCCAGCCAGTCCGACAGCAAGGCCTTCAGGCCCGCGTCACCCAGGCGAAGCAGGCTGGCCAGCTGGGGCAGCGTCTCGTGCGTGTGCGGCGGCGCGCCGGCCGGCAGCGCGTAGAAGGCCAGCTTGGCCGGCGGTGCGTCGGCGGCGAAGGCCCGCACGGTGTCCAGGCGGCCCACCGACAGGGCACTGAGCCGCTCGCGCAGCGCCGCTTCCAGTGCTGTCTCCCAGCCGGGTTCGATGTGCACCTGCGTCCACAGGCCCTGCAGGCCGGCCAGGCCGTGTTTCTCCAGCCAGGGCTTGAGCTTGCCTTCGGTCTGCACCTTCTCCTGCAGCGCACGCAGGGCTTCCAGGCGGGCACCGATGTCGGACAGCTTGCCGCTTTCGGCATTCACTGCGGCCTGCGCGGCGCGGCGTTGTTCATCCAGCTGCGGCACCTGCTCGTTCAGTTCGTGCAGGCGGGCTTCCGCTGTTTCGCTGGCTTCGGCGGCCGCGGCTTCCTGCAGCTTCAGCTGTTCCAGCCTGGCCATGTCCGGCGCCTGCAGACCCGAACGCTCGCCGGCCAGCCGCTCGCGCCGGGCCTTGAGCGCGCGGCTCTGCTCTTCCACGCTGCGGCTTTCCGCCGCCAGCACCTGGATCTGCTGCTGCACCTGCACCACCGCCTGGCGCTGCTGGTTGGCGGTGGCCTGCGCGGCGCGCAGCGCGTCGTCGAACTGCGGCAGCGACAGCACCTGGTCTTCGGCCTGCGCGGCCAGCACGGCGGCCTGCTCATCGGCGGCCTCGATCTGCGCGGCGATGTCTTCCAGCTCGGCCTTGGCGTCGTCCTGGCGCTGCGCCCACTGCGCGTTCTGCGACTGCAGTTCGGCCAGCCGCGCGGCGGCACGCTGTCGGCCCTCCACGACGTAGCGGATGCGCTCTTCGAGCCGGCTGACTTCCAGCGCCGCCTCGGCCAGTTCGCCCTGCTTGCCGTGCAGCACGTCGTTGGCGGCGTAGTGCGCCTGGCGCACCTGCTCCAGCTGCGCTTCCACGTGGCGCAGGTCGGCCATGCGGGCTTCCAGCGCGTTGGTGGCCTCCAGCACGGCAGCGCTGACGCGCGCTTCCTCGCTGGCCGCGTCGCGGTGCTTCAGGAACCACAGCTGGTGCAGCTTCAGCGTGCCCTGCTCCTGCAGGCCGCGGTACTGCGAGGCCACCTCGGCCTGCTTCTCCAGCTTCTCCAGGTTGCCCGTGAGCTCGCGCAGGATGTCTTCCACCCGCGTCAGGTTCTCGCGCGTGTCCTTGAGCCGGTTCTCGGTCTCACGGCGGCGCTCCTTGTACTTGCTGACGCCGGCCGCCTCTTCCAGGAACAGGCGCAGTTCCTCGGGCCGGCTCTCGATGATGCGGCTGATGGTGCCCTGGCCGATGATGGCGTAGGCCCGCGGGCCCAGGCCCGTGCCCAGGAACACGTCCTGCACGTCGCGCCGGCGCACCGGCTGGTTGTTGATGAAGTAGCTGCTGGACCCGTCGCGCGTGAGCACGCGCTTGACGGCGATCTCGGCGAAGGCGTTCCACTGGCCGCCGGCGCGGGCGTCTTCGTTGCTGAAGACCAGCTCCACGCTGGCGCGGCTGGCCGGCTTGCGGTTGCCGCTGCCGTTGAAGATGACGTCCTGCATGGACTCGCCGCGCAGTTCGCTGGCCTTGCTCTCGCCCAGCACCCAGCGCACGGCGTCCATGATGTTGCTCTTGCCGCAACCGTTGGGGCCGACCACGCCCACGCGCTGCCCGGGCAGCTGGAAGGTGGTGGGCTCCGCGAAGGACTTGAAGCCGGCGAGCTTGATCTGGTTGAGGCGCATCGGCAGGCCTGTCGCGCACCGCCGGCAAGGAGCCGCCACGGTTCGCGCAAGTGCTTGATTTGAATGGAAAAAAGCGCTCTTGATGCGAGCGCCCAGCGGCGCGGATGATAGCATCGCGCCCCCTGCCGACACCCGGCTTTCGGCCCGGCGCCGGGAGCCGCCAGCCCCATGGCCCGCAAGACCGCCCCGCAACGCCCGAAGCCCGACGTGCCGCCCTCGGCACCGAGCCGGGAACTGCACGTGTTCCCCAACCCCGCCCCCGAGCGCGACTACGTCATCCGCTTCGACGTGCCCGAGTTCACCTGCCTGTGCCCGCTGACCGGCCAGCCCGACTTCGCGCACTTCCAGATCGAGATCGTGGCCGACGAGCTCTGCGTGGAAACCAAGAGCCTCAAGCAGTACTTCTGGAGCTACCGCAACGAGGGCGCGTTCCACGAGAAGGTGACCAACGCCATCGTCAGCGACATCGTGGGGGCCATCCGGCCGCGCTTCGTGCGCCTGCATGCCGACTGGTTCGTGCGCGGCGGCATCCGCACCTTCGTGACGGC
Source organism: uncultured Rubrivivax sp. (assembly GCA_964495125.1). GTDB lineage: Bacteria > Pseudomonadota > Gammaproteobacteria > Burkholderiales > Burkholderiaceae_C > Rubrivivax. Next base: position 4,444 of record CAZBUU010000215.1, on the reverse strand, counting down.
CGAGCACCGCAAGAAGGGGTGGAAGCCCCTGCCCCCGGTAGAACTGCCCAAGGGCTGATGGACGCGCCCGCTGCACCGGCCCGGCCGGCGTACCAGAAGTACGCCGTCGACGTGCGGCCGAGCGCCATCGACGGCAACGGCGCCTTCGCCGCGGAGCCCATCCCCGCGCGACGCAAGATCGGCGAGATCCGCGGCGAAAGCATCAGCGTCGCCGAGGCCCGCACCCGCGCCACGCGCACCGAGCGCATCATGATCGTGGAGCTGTCGGCGAAGAAGGCCATCGACTTCAGCAAGTCGGCCGATCCCATGCGCTTCACCAATCACAGTTGCCGGCCCAACGCGCGCCTGTGCATCCGCCAGGGCCGCGTGGAGTTCTACGCGCTCCGCGACGTTTCGCCCGGCGAGGAGATCACCGTCGACTACGGCGAGACCCACCACGAAGGTCGTCTGGCCTGCCGGTGTGGCGTGTCGGGCTGCCGCGGGGCGCTCTGAATCCGGGGAAGACGGCAAAGGCCTCCTGCGCCCGCTAAAGGACCAGACAGGCCCTGCCGATATGGGTGTCGTCGAGCGGAATCACTGGCGGCCAGGCCGCAGCGTTCCGCCGCGTTCCATCCACTCCACCGAGACAAGGAGCCCGCCATGTCGAAGACCCTCGCCGCCGCCCTGCTGCTGATCGCTGCCAACGCCGTCCACGCCGCCAACGACCCCAAGGAGGCGATCGCCGCGCTCGACGCCCGCCTGGCCAAGATCGGCGCCCCCAAGCTCGAAGGCACGGAAAAGGCCGGCGACAAGACGGTCGGCGCCATCTTCTTCGGCGCCCGCAAGATCAACAACAACTACGACGTGGTCGACGAGATCAAGAAGACCACCGGCGCTTCGGCGACCGTGTTCGTCAAGGATGGCGACGAATTCATCCGCGTCAGCACCAACGTGCTCACGCCCGAAGGCAAGCGCGGCGTCGGCACGCCGCTGGCCCGTGCCAAGGCCTACGAGGCCGTGAGCAAAGGCGACAAGTACTGCGGCCAGGTGGACGTGCTGGGCACGCCCTTCGACGCCTGCTACCACCCGATCAAGGACGGTGGCGGCAAGGTCATCGGCCTGACCTACGTCGGCTACAAGAAGTGATGGCCCGAGGGTGGCCTGCCGAGGCCACCCACGCTGCACCGCACCCGATCCACTTCACGGCGCCGCCATCATGATCCACTTCGCACGCCTCAGAGCGGCCTTCGCCGGCCTGCGCATCGGCACCCGCCTGACCCTCGCCTTCGGCAGCGTGCTGCTGCTGACGGCGGCCATCGGTGGCTCGGCCATCCTGAACCTTTCCCGCGTGAACGGCGCGGCCGGCCAGCTGGCCGGCAAGTGGCTGCCCGGCGTGGAGCACACGACGGAAGCCCGCGCGGCGATGCTGCTGTACCGCGAGCTCGAGATCAAGCACGCCAATGCCAAGGACGAGAGCTACATGTCCGAGTACGAGGACAAGCTCAAGGAAGCGGGCACCCAGGTCGCCAAGGCACTGGCCGACTACGATGAACACATCGGCGACGACGAGGAGCGGCAACTGGCGGGCGCGATGAAGGCGAAGTGGACCGAGTACCTGGGCTTCGCACAGAAGGTCATCGGCTTCGGGCGCGCGGGCAAGGCCGAGGACGCCCGCGACCTCGCCGACGGCGCCTCCAAGATGTCGCTCGACGAGGCGGTGGCCCTGGCCGACCGCCTGTCGGAGATCAACAAGGCCGGCGGGCGCGAGACCGCCGCGGTCGCCAGCGCGCAGTACGAGCGCGCCCGCCTGTGGACGATCGGGCTGGTGGCAGCCGCCCTGGCCGCCGGCGGCCTGCTGGCGGTGATCATCACGCGCAGCCTGCTCGCCCAGCTCGGCGGCGAACCCGCCACGGCGGTGCAGGTGGCACGCGCCGTGGCCGCCGGCGACCTGACCACGCCCGTGCCGCTGCGCGCGGGAGACACGCACAGCCTGATGGCCGAGCTGCATCACATGCAGGACAGCCTGGCCCGCGTGGTGTCCAGCGTGCGTTCGGGCAGCCAGCAGGTGGCCCATGCCAGCGACGAGATCGCGCAGGGCAACAGCGACCTCTCCAGCCGCACCGAGCAGCAGGCCTCGGCGCTGCAGCAGACGGCGGCCTCGATGGAGCAGCTGGGCAGCACCGTGCGCCAGAACGCCGATCACGCCAAGGCCGCCGACGATCTGGCACGCAACGCCAGCAGCGTCGCCACGCGGGGGGGCGAAGCCGTGACGCGCGTGGTGGAAACCATGCGTGGCATCAACGAGAGCTCGCGCCGCATCGCCGACATCATCGGCACCATCGACGGCATCGCCTTCCAGACCAACATCCTGGCGCTGAATGCCGCGGTGGAAGCCGCGCGGGCCGGCGAACAGGGCCGCGGCTTTGCCGTGGTGGCCAGCGAAGTGCGCAGCCTGGCCCAGCGCAGCGCCGAAGCGGCGCGCGAGATCAAGACCCTGATCGCCGCCAGCGTGGAGCGCGTGGAACAGGGCACGTCCCAGGTGGACGAGGCCGGCGCCACCATGAACGAGGTGGTCGGCGCCATCGGGCGTGTGACGGCCATCGTCAGCGAGATCAGCGCCGCCAGCCGCGACCAGAGCAGCGGCGTCGCGCAGGTGGCTGGCGCGGTGACGCAGATGGACCACACCACGCAGCAGAACGCCGCGCTCGTCGAGCAGAGCGCCGCCGCCGCCGAAAGCCTGCGCAGCCAGGCCCAGGAGCTGGTGCAGGTGGTGGCCGCCTTCCGGCTGCAGAACGCCTGATCGCGCGGGTGGGCCGGGGATAATCCCCGGCATGAACCCGCTGCTTGCCCGCCTGCATCCGTACCCCTTCGAACGCTGGCGCGAGCTCACCCGGGACATCACGCCCGACCCGGCGTTCAAGCCCGTCAGCCTGGGCATCGGCGAGCCCCGGCACGCCACGCCGGCGCTCATCGAGGAAGCCCTGCTGAGCGGCCTGCCTGCGCTGTCCGGCTACCCCGCCACGGCGGGCGAGCCCGCGCTGCGCGAGGCCATCGCCGGCTGGGTGCAGCGCCGCTATGCCGTGACCCTGGACGCCGCCACGCAGGTGCTGCCGGTGAACGGCTCGCGCGAAGCGCTGTTCGCGCTGGCGCAGACGGTGCTGGACCCGACGCGGCCCGGCGCCCTGGTGGTCTGCCCCAACCCGTTCTACCAGATCTACGAAGGCGCCGCGCTGCTGGCCGGCTGCGATGTGGCCTACGTGCCCAGCGACCCCGCCCGCAACTTCGCCGCCGACTGGGCCGCCGTGCCCGAGAGCACCTGGGCGCGCACGCAGCTGCTGTACGTGTGTTCGCCGGGCAACCCCACGGGCGCAGTGATGCCGCTGGCCGAGTGGCAGCAGCTCTTCGAGCTGAGCGACCGCTTCGGCTTCGTCATCGCCAGCGACGAGTGTTACTCCGAGATCTACTTTCGCGACGAAGCGCCGCTGGGGTCTCTTCAGGCCGCACGGCAGCTCGGCCGCGACGACTTCCGCCGCCTGGTGGCACTGACCAGCCTGTCCAAGCGCAGCAACGTGCCGGGCCTGCGCTCGGGCTTCGTGGCCGGTGACCGCGACATCCTCAAGGCCTTCCTGCTCTACCGCACCTACCACGGCAGCGCGATGGGTGGCCTCGTGCAGCGCGCCAGCATCGCGGCCTGGAACGACGAGGCCCACGTGGCGGCCAACCGCGAGCTCTACCGCACCAAGTTCGCCCAGGTGACGCCGCTGCTGGCGCAGGTGCTGGACGTGCAGTTGCCCGACGCCGCCTTCTACCTCTGGGCCGCCGTTCCAGGCGGTGACGAGATCGGCTACGCCCGCGGCCTGCTCGCTCAATACAATGTCCAGGTCCTGCCCGGCAGCTTGCTGGCGCGCGCCGTGCCGGGCCACCAACCGCCGAATCCAGGCAGCGGGCGCATCCGCATGGCGCTCGTCGCCACGGTCGATGAGTGCCTGGAAGCCGCCAGGCGCATCGTCCGGTACACGCAAGAACGCACGCCACAACGCACCGAAAGCCCCGCCTGATGTCCGCCGCCCAACTCCAACCCGTCATCGACCTCGCCTGGGAAAGCCGCACCGAGATCTCGGCCGTCAACGCCCCCGAGGTGCGCGAAGCGGTGGAGCAGGTCATCGCCGACCTCAACGCCGGCCGCCTGCGCGTGGCCGAGAAGCTCGGCGTCGGCGACTGGGTGGTGAACCAGTGGGTGAAGAAGGCGGTGCTGCTGAGCTTCCGCCTGAACGACAACAAGCTCATGCGTGCCGGCGACCTGGGCTTCTTCGACAAGGTGCCGACCAAGTTCGCCAACCTGGAAGAGGCCACCATGCGCGCCACCGGCGTGCGCGTGGTGCCGCCGGCCGTGGCGCGGCGCGGCAGCTACATCGCCAAGGGTGCCGTGCTGATGCCCAGCTACGTGAACATCGGCGCCTATGTC
>CAZBUU010000214.1:0-7917 GCA_964495125.1 uncultured Rubrivivax sp. | reverse complement strand
AAGATCGTCGCCGGCATCCCGGTCAAGCGCCTGGGCACGCCGGAGGACATCGCCTCCATCGTCGGCTGGCTGGCCGGCGAGGAGTCGGGCTTCACGACCGGGGCGGACTTCTCGTGCAACGGCGGCCTGCACATGGGGTGACGCCGGACGAAGAAGAGTCCCTGCGGACTCTTCTTCGCCTGCGTCACGACCACGCGCCGGCAGGCGCGTGGGCTGGGCAGACCTTGGAAGACTGAGGCGCTCAGAACGCCACGTAGCGCCCGGGCCGGTGGTTCAGGGCGAGCGTCAGATTGAGCGCGACCGCCCCGACGATCGACATCGCGATGCGCTGGGGCTCCACGAGCGCCAGCGAGCCGATCAGGATCGCGCCGTCGATGCCCATCTGCACCCAGCCGGCGCGCCAGCCGAAGCGCTTCTGCAGCACCAGCACGAGGATGTTCAGCCCGCCCAGGCTGGCGTGGTGGCGGAACAGCACCAGGAAGCCGGCGCCCATCAGCAACCCGCCGGCGATGGCCGCGAACCAGGGGTCGAGCTGCGCGAAGCCGGCCCAGCGCGGAATGGCGCTGGTCAGCGCCGACAGCAGCGTCACCGCGGCGAAGGTCTTCAGCGTGAATCCGCGGCCCATCGCCGTCCAGGCGAGTGCGTAGAACGGCAGGTTGATGGCGAAGAACAGCGGCCCGAAGCCGATGCCGCTGGCGTAGTGCGCCAGGAAGGCCAGGCCCGCGGTGCCGCCCGTCAGCAGGCCGGCATGGGTGTACATGGTCACGCCGAAGGCGATGAACAGCGTGCCGGTGACGAAGGCCAGCGCATCGTCGTACCAGGCGTGGCGCAACGTGCCGTCGGTCGACAGGCTCATTCGACGATGCCCGCCAGGAAGTACTTGATCAGGCCCTTGGCGGCGAAGCCGATCAGGCCGACGCCCAGGCCGAGCAGCAGCACGAAGGTGCCGAACTTGCCGGCCTTCGATTCGCGCGCCAGCTGCAGGATGATGAACACCATGTAGAGCATGAACGCGCTGACACCGAAGGTCAGCCCGAACCATGCGATCTGGTCTTCCGAGTAGCCGAACATGATGGCGGGCGTGCGCGGGTCAGGGCCGCTCGGCGAGGCCGGAGGTGTCGACGAGGTCGCGGTAGGCGTGCCAGCTGGCGTGGGCGATCCACGGCACGACGACCACCAGCCCGAGCATCACCGTGGCCATGCCCAGCAGCGTCAGCACCATGATCAGGCCGGCCCACAGCGCCATCGGCACCGGGTTGTCCATCACCACGCGCCAGCTGGTGAACACCGCGGCCAGGATGCCGATCTCGCGGTCGAGCAGCAGGGGGATGGCGACGACGCTGGAAGCGAACACCGGCGCTGCGAGCACACCGCCCAGCGCCAGCCAGATCTCGAACAGGTGGCCCTGTTCGGCCAGCACCACCACGCGCAGGAACTCGATCGGGTTGCGCACCGGCGCCGGCGCGAAGCCGGTGATGAGCGCGGCCGAGGTCATCACCCAGCCGGTGCCGGCAAAGGCCAGCAGCACGCCGAACACGACCAGGCGGCCGTCGCGCGGCTTCCAGGCGGCCAGCGCGAGGGCGAGATTGGCGCGGCCGCTGCGCTGCAGGCTGCGACTGACCGCGTACAGGCCGGTGGCCAGGATGGGCGCGACCAGCAGAAAGCCGGAGAAGGCGCCGGACAGCAGCCAGAACTGATTGCGCGCGAGCCAGAACAGCGTGCCGCCGAACAGCGCCAGCGCCAGCCCGTGCAGCAGGCCGGGCAGCGGGCAGCGCACGAAGTCGCGCCAGCCGGCCACCAGCCAGCCCAGCGGGCGCAGCAGCGGCACCGTGCGCGTGCCGAAGCGGCGTGACTCGACGAGGGCAGGGCTTTCGCGCATGGACTCGGAGTCTGCCAGCGGCGGCGCGGCAGCCGCTTGACCAAGGTCATGACAGGCGAGCCGTGTTGCGCCGCAGCACGCCGTCGGCAAAGCGGCTACAATCCCGGCCAACGCCCGACTGCTGGTCGGGCGTTTCCGTTCATCACCTTCGACCTCGTTCCGTCTCTCTCGTTCGGAACATCCCGCCGCAACGGCGTGGGCACGGTTGGCGGCGATGCCGTCGCTACGAGCCTTCCGACGAAGTTTCCCCGCGACCTGATCAGGGCTGTCCTGCATGGACGGCCCGGCGGCGTTCTGCGCCGTTGCATTTGCGAAAGAGACAAATGAGTTTCGATTCCCTGGGCCTGCATGACGCCCTGACCAAAGCCGTGGCCGATTCGGGCTACGACAGCGCCACCGACGTCCAGCAGCAGGCCATTCCGCCCGCGCTGGCAGGCCGCGACCTGATGGTCTCGGCCAGCACCGGCAGCGGCAAGACAGCCTCGTTCATCCTGCCGGCGCTGCAGCGCGTTCTGGCCGCGCGTGGCGACAACACCAAGCGCCGCGAGAAGGGCGTGGTCTACGGCCCGCGCGTGCTGGTGCTGGCGCCGACGCGTGAACTGGCGATGCAGGTCGCCAAGGCGGCCGACACCTACGGCCGCCATGTGCCGGGCCTGCGCGTGGCCACCATCGTCGGCGGCGTGCCCTATCCGGCCCAGCTGAAGGCGCTGCGCGGCCCGCTGGACATCCTGATCGCGACCCCGGGCCGACTGCTCGACCACCTGCAGACCGGCAAGGCCGTGCTGGAGAACGTCGAGATGCTGGTGCTCGACGAAGCCGACCGCATGCTCGATATGGGCTTCATCGACGACATCACCACCATCGCCGACCACGTGCCGGCGGCGCGCCAGACGGTGATGTACAGCGCCACCTTTGCCGGCAACGTCGGCAACCTGGCGCGCAACCTGCTGCGCGACCCGCAGCGCATCGACGTCGCCTCGCACACCGACACGCACGTCAACATCGAGCAGCGCCTGCACTGGGCCGACAACCACCACCACAAGAACGCGCTGCTGGACCACATCCTGACCGGCACCGATCTCGAGCAGGCGGTGATCTTCACCAGCACGCAGCGAGACGCCGACTGGCTGGCCGACCGCCTGGCCGAGCTGGGCCACGCCGTCGCCTCGCTGCACGGCGGCATGCCGCAGGGCCGTCGCAACCGCGTGCTGCAGGGCCTGCGCAGCAAGCACCTGCGCGTGCTGGTGGCCACCGACGTGGCCGCGCGCGGCATCGACGTGCCGACCATCAGCCACGTCATCAACTACGGCCTGCCGATGAAGGAAGAGGACTACGTCCACCGCATCGGCCGCACCGGCCGCGCCGGCCGCACCGGCCTGGCCGTGACGCTGGCCGAGCGCCGCGACAGCGGCATGATCCACCGCATCCAGCGCTACACCACGCAGCGCATCCCGGCGGCGACCATCGCAGGCCTGGAACCGAAGCGGCCCGAGCCGCAGGAGACCGTTCGTCGGGCGGGACCGAAACCCATGCCCGGCCACCGCCGCAGCGCCCCGGGCGGCCCGGCGGGCCGGAGCTTCAAGCCGGGCCCCAAGCGGGTGGCACCGGCACGCGCTCCGCGCTGAGCGGGCGGCGATCAGGCCGCGCTGGCCACCGCCAGCGCGTGTGACGCGCGCGCACGCACGGGCTGCCGCTTGCGTTCCCGCCGGGGCAGCGAGCCGCTGACCGGGCGCTGCCACGACAGCCGGTGGATGAGGTTGTTGAGCTGGACGATGCGCGCGGAGTCGTCGAGCGTGACACCGTCATCGGTCACGAAGTACACGTTCGATACAATCGACATCGGATCGGCCATGGCGACGAAGCGCCCGCCGATGGCCACCCAGTCCCAGGCTACACCGAACATCTTCTGCTGAAACTCGAAGCCGTACAGCACCTGCCCCCGTACCGCGCCGTCATGGGCCCGGTCTTCCGTCAAGGAGGTGGACAAATGCCTGAATTGAGTGGCCAGGCGGCCGTGGCTTTCTGCGGGGCACCAAACCTTGGGCCACGACACGAGGGTCCAGACGGGTGTCGGCATGAAGCGCCTTTCATGGGTGATCTGTTGTGAAGCGATTCTTGACGCGCCCTCCGAAGGGCACAAGCTGCAAGAGTTGGTAGGGGTCGGACCGCGGCGATGATCAGGCACCAGGACTATCTCGACGTCAGCCTCGCGCAGGACCGCGAGTCGTTCGAGAGCCGCCTCTTGAACTTCGCCAACCGGCTCGATTTCGGGCTGGTTTCGACGGCGCTCGTCGTCGAACGGCCTGGACGCGAGTCGCTGTTCATCAGCGCCGGGAATCGGCCGGAGGGCTTCCTCGAGGCTTCCAAGAACGTGCCCGACTCGCGGCGCGACCCCGTGCTGCGTCGGCTGAAGAAGCTGAGCGTGCCCTTCATCTACGACCAGCGCCTGTACGTCGACGAGGGCGCAGCCGACCTGTGGGACGTGCAGGCCCCGTTCGGCTACCGCACCGGCATCGCGATGGCGCTGCACCTGCCTGGCGGCCGACACTTCCTGCTGGGTGTGGACCGCGAGACCCCCTTGCCGCGCAGCGACGCCCGCATCACGCGGCTGCTCGCCCACCTGCAGCTGCTGGCGGTGCACGCTCAGGATGCAGCCGTGCGCATCTTCGGCACCGACGAGCCGACCAGCAGCGACAAGCTCCACCTGACCCACCGCGAACGCGAAGTGCTGCAATGGACGATGGAGGGCAAGTCGGCGCGCGACGTGGCCGACATCCTCAGCATGAGCGAGAACACGGTGAACTTCCACCTGCGCAATGTCATGACGCGCATGGGCGTCTCCAGCAAGCACCTCGCCGTGCGCAAGGCACAGGCAGCCGGTTTGCTGTAGGCGCGCAAATCGGGCGCCCGAAAAAATAGCGCCACCCGACAGTGGGGTGGCGCAAGACGAAAGGGCCCCGGAGGGACAAGGCCGATGCGTCAGAGAAAACCTGGGCGGCCTCAGGCCGCCGTTGAGCCGGCGCGGCGGCGAGTCAGCGCCGCCGGGGCATGGCTGGGGGCCTTACCAGCCGCCGTCGCGCGGGAAGCTGATCAGCTCGGCCAAAGCGGCGAAAAATTCGTACATGAAGATCTCCTCGAGTGAAAAGGTATCGGGGTTCGTGAAAAAGTCGTTGATGTGGATTCCATCAGGAGATCCGTTTTGGGGTAACTACAAATCTTTGTAGGGTCCTGGTGGGGGCTCCCCACTCCAGGCTCCGGATTGGTGCACCGTGAACCTCATCGATGCCCAGACCGCCGCCGGACTGGTGGAAGACGGCTGGACCGTCGCCTGCGCCGGCTTCGTCGGCGCCGGCCACGCCGAGGCGGTGACCGAGGCCCTGGAGCAGCGCTTCCTCACGACGGCGCACCCTCGTGACCTGACCCTCGTCTACTCGGCCGGCCAGGGCGACCGCGGCCGCCGGGGCGTCAACCATTTCGGCCATCCAGGCCTGGTGCGGGCGGTCTGCGGCGGCCACTGGCGGGCGGCCCCGCGGCTGGCCCAACTGGCACTTTCGGAGGCGACAGAGGGTTACAACTTGCCACAAGGTGTGATCACACACCTGTACCGGAGCATCGCCGCGGGGCAGCCCGGCCTGCTGACGCGGGTAGGCCTGCACACCTTCGTCGACCCGCGCCGCCACCTGGACCCGCGCTACCAGGGCGGCGCGCTGAACCGGCGCGCCCTGGAGGCCCTGGCGGCGGGGCGTGCGCCCTGGGTCGAGGCGCTGAGCTTGCGCGGCGAGGAACTGCTCTTCTACCCGTCCTTCCCCATCCACTGCGCGCTGCTTCGAGCCACGGCAGCCGACGCCCGTGGCAACCTCAGCTGCCACGGCGAGCCCTTCCACCACGAACTGCTGGCCATCGCCCAGGCGGCGCGCAACAGCGGCGGCATCGTCATCGCCCAGGTGCGCGAGATCGTCGAACACCACGACGCGCTGGCGCCGATCCGCGTGCCGGGCATCCTGGTCGACCATGTCGTGCTCTGCCAGGACGCCGAACATCACCGCATGACCTTCGGCGAGGCCCACAACGAGGCCTACTTGAAGCCCTGGCACGGCGACCATCCGCCCGCTTTCGAGGAGCCGGCCCTGGACGCCCGCACGCTGGTGCAGCGTCGGGCCGTCCTCGAACTGCTGGCCCGCCGGCCCCGCGTGGTCAACCTCGGCGTGGGCATGCCGGCGGCGGTGGGCGCCATGGCCCGCGCCGCCGGCCTGGGCGGGTTCACGCTCACGGTGGAAGCCGGGCCGGTGGGCGGCACGCCGGCCGATGGTCTCAGCTTCGGCGCCTCGGCCCACCCCGAGGCCGTGGTCGACCAGCCTGCGCAGTTCGATTTCTACGACGGTGGCGGCATCGACCTGGCCATGCTGGGCCTGGCCGAACTGGATGCCGACGGCAACGTGAACGTCAGCCGCTTCGGTGAAGGCGCGTCGGCGCTGATCGCCGGCGTCGGCGGCTTCATCAACATCACGCAGGGGGCACGGGCGCTGGTCTTCATGGGCACGCTCACCGCGGGCGGCCTGCAGGTGCGCGCGGACGACGGACGGCTGAAGATCGAACGCGAGGGCCGCCTGAAGAAGCTGGTGCCGGCGGTCTCGCACCTCAGCTTCAACGCCGCCTACGCGGCGAGGCGCGGCGTGCCCGTGCGCTACCTCACCGAGCGCGCGGTGTTCGAAATGCGCAAGGGCGAAGGCGGCACGCCGGCGTTGACGCTGATCGAGATCGCGCCCGGCGTCGACCTGCAGCGCGAAGTGCTCGAAGCCTGCGGCGCCTCCGTGGCCGTGGCCCCGGACCTGGCGCTCATGGACGAGCGCATCTTCCGCGCCGGGCCGCTAGCCCTCTGACCTGCCTGGCGCCGGTACCGACGGCGGCAGCGGCCAGCCCAGCACCTCGGCCAGGCGGCCGACCAGCCAGGCGGCCTCGGCCGCCGACAGACCCGCCTCGCCGCCGGCCAGGCCGCGGTGCATGCGCTCCAACACGTCTTCTTCGGCGACGCCCAGTTCCCACAGTCGCTGGCGCGCATGCTCGGTGAGCGTCTGCGCCAGGTCTTCACAGAACTCGTGTCGGGCGGCGATCTCCTCGCGCGGCAGGCTCGGCTTGACGCGGCCCACGGGCACAAACAGGGCCACGAACGCGGCGGGCACGACGATCTGGCTGTCTTCGGAGCTCATGCGGGCCGATGATGAGGCAGAAGGGCGCTGCAGAATCCGCCCATGCCGGACGCCGATGCCCTGCCCTGCGTGATCGACGTCGAAGCCTCGGGTTTCGGGCGCCGCAGCTACCCCATCGAAGTGGGCTACGTGCTGCCCGACGGCCGTGCTGCCTGCATGCTGGTGCGCCCGGCAGAGGGCTGGACGCACTGGGACGACAGCGCCGAACGCGTGCACGGCATCACCCGCAGCGTGCTGGCGCAGCATGGGCGCGACCTGCGCGAGGTGGCACAGACGCTCAATCGCGACCTCGCCGGACTCACCGTCTACTGCGACGGCTGGGCGCACGACTACAGCTGGCTGGGCGCCCTGTTCGAGGAAGCCGGGCTGAGCCCGAGCTTCCGGCTCGAATCGGTGGGCAAGCTGCTGGACGAGGCGCGCCTGGCGCTGCTGGACGAGGCGCGCCGGCTCGCCGTGGCCGAGATGGGCCTCACGCGGCACCGGGCCAGCAACGACGCGCGAGCCCTGCAGCGCGCCATTGCGCGCGTGGCGCGGTCCGTGCATTGATCAGCGGGACGCCGCCGCGGCCTCGCGCTCCTGCAGCACGCGCCACATCACCTTGCCCGAGCCGCTCTTGGGCAGCGCCTCGACGAACTCCACGATGCGCGGCGCCTTGTAGGCCGCCATGTGCTCGCGTGCCCAGTCGATCACCTGCTGTTCACTCACCTGGCCCTGGGCCTCGCGACGCAGCACGATGCAGGCCTTCACCGTCTCGCCACGGTAGGCGTCGCGCGCGCCGATGACGCAGGCCTCCTGCACCCAGGGGCACTTGAAGAGCAGCAGTTCCACCTC
>CAZBUU010000213.1:0-7927 GCA_964495125.1 uncultured Rubrivivax sp. | reverse complement strand
CACTGGAAGAAGGCGAAGAAGCCCAGGATGATGACCACGTCGTGCAGGTTGGCGATGATGCCGGCCAGCGCGAACTTCCACTCGAAGCGCAGCGCGAGGTAGGCCATGATGCCCAGCACGGTGACCAGCAGCGCCCAGGCGCCGTTCTCGTAGAGCTCGGCACCCACGCTGGCACCCACCGCCTCCACGCGCGAACGCTTGACGGGCTCGGAGCCGTCGGCCGCGGTGCAGGACGGGCGCGTCACCTGCTCGCCCTGCTCGGTGGTGTACTGCTTCGTGCCCAGCGTGCCGCTCTCGGCCTTGCACACGGCGGCGAAGGCGCGCTCGGCCACCTCGCCCTGCTTGATGTCGCCGCGCACCGGCAGGCGGATCAGCACGTCACGGCTGGTGCCGAAGGTCTGCACCTGCACCTCGCCCAGGCCCAGCGACTCCACGGCCACGCGCGCCCGGTTCACGTCGGCCGGCTGCGCGTACTCCACTTCCACCAGCGTGCCGCCGGTGAACTCGATCGACAGGTGCAGCCCTCGCGTGACGAGGAAGAACACCGCCAGGCCGAAGGTGATGAACGAGACGACGTTCAGCACCAGCGCATGGCGCATGAACGGGATGTCTTTCTTGATGCGGAAGAATTCCATGTTCTGCTCCTTCCGATCAGGACTCTTCGACCGCCGGCTTGGCGCCGTCGGGGCGCCACACCTGGCCGATGGACACCGACTTCAGCTTCTTCTGGCGCCCGTACCAGAGGTTGACCAGGCCGCGCGAGAACATCACGGCCGAGAACATGGACGTCAGGATGCCCAGGCAGTGCACCACCGCGAAACCGCGCACCGGGCCGCTGCCGAAGGCCAGCAGCGCGATGCCGGCGATCAGCGTGGTGACGTTGCTGTCCAGGATGGTGCCCCAGGCGCGTTCGTAGCCGACGTTGATGGCCATCTGCGGCGAGGCGCCGTTGCGCAACTCCTCGCGCACACGTTCGTTGATCAGCACGTTGGCGTCGATGGCCATGCCCAGCGTCAGCGCGATGGCCGCGATGCCGGGCAGCGTCAGCGTGGCCTGGAGCATGGACAGCACCGCCACCAGGCACAGCAGGTTGAACCCCAGCGCCAGCGTGCTGAACACGCCGAACAGCAGGTAGTACAGGCACATGAAAGTGGCGATGGCGGCGAAGCCGTACATCACGCTGTCGAAGCCCTTCTCGATGTTCTCGCGGCCGAGGCTGGGGCCGATGGTGCGCTCCTCGATGATCTCCATCGGCGCGGCCAGCGAACCGGCGCGCGTGAGCAGCGCCAGGTCGGCCGTTTCCTGCGGCGTGAAGTTGCCGGTGATCTGGAAGTCGGTGCCGAACTCGCCCTGGATGGTGGCGACGGACAGCGCCTCGCCCTTGCCCTTCTCGTACAGCACGATGGCCATGGGCTTGCCGAGGTTGTCGCGCGTCACCGTGCGCATGCTGCGGCCGGCCACGTCGTCCAGGCGCACGCTCACGGCGGGGCGCTGGTCCTTGTCGAAAGTGGCGGCGGCCTGCTTGAGCTGGTCGCCGGTGGCGATGACGTCACGCTTGAGGCCCACCCGCGTGCCGTCGCGCGAGGGCACCGTCTCGGCGGCGCTCTCGGTGGCCGGCTCCACCAGGCGGAACTGCAGCGTGGCGGTGCGGCCCAGGATGTCCTTGGCGCGCGCCGGGTCCTGCACGCCGGCCAGCTGAACCACCACGCGGTCGGCGCCCTGCTGCTGGATCACGGGCTCGGTGACGCCGAGCTCGTTGACGCGCTTGTGCAGCGTCTCGATGTTCTGCGTGACGGCCTGGGTCTGGATGTCGTTGATGGCCTTGGGCGACAGGCGACCCACCAGCTTGGTGGTGGTGCCTTCGGTCTCCTGCGTCCAGGTGATGGAGGGCAGGCGGTCGACGAGGATCTCGCGCGCCTTGCCGGCGTCGGCCGGGTCGGCGAAGACCACGGTCAGGCCGTTGGGTTCGCGCACGATGTCGCCGTAGCGGATGCGCTTCTCGCGCAGCGAGGCGCGGCTGTCGCTGGCGTAGGTCTCCACGGCCTGCTTGAGCGCGCCGCGCATGTCCACCTGCATCAGGAAGTGCACGCCGCCGCGCAGGTCCAGGCCCAGGTACATGGGCAGCGCGTGCATCTTCGCCATCCACTCCGGCGTGCGCGAGACCAGGTTCAGCGCCACGATGTAGCGCGGGTTCGTGGGGTCCGGGTTCAGCGCGGCCAGCAGGGCGTCACGCGCCTTCTTCTGGGCGTCGATGTCGGCGAAGCGGGCGCGCACCGACTGGCCGTCGAAGCGAACGAAGTCCGGCGTGAGCTTGGCGGCCGTGAGCGTCTGCTGCACCGTGGCCACCATGCCGGCGTCGATCTTCACCGTGGCCTTGGCCCCGGACACCTGGACCGCCGGCGCCTCGCCGTAGAAGTTCGGTGCCGTGTACAGCAGGCCCACGAGCAGCACGACGCCCAGCAGGACGTACTTCCACAACGGGTAGCGGTTCATGATGAGGATTCCTCGCTGCCGCGCGAACGGGCCCGGCCAGCGGGCGACACGCGGCGGCCGGGCGGGCCCGGCCGATTCGGTTACTTGAACGTGCCCTTGGGCAGCACCTGCACGACCGCGCCGCGCTGCACCTGCAGTTCCACGCCGTTGGCGACCTCGATGCCGAGCGTGCTTTCGCCCAGCTTGGCCACGCGGCCCATCACGCCGCCGGCGATGACGACCTCGTCACCCTTGGCCAGCGCGTCGATCATGGCCTTGTGTTCCTTCTGCTTCTTCATCTGCGGGCGGATCATGATGAAGTAGAGGACGACGAACATCAGCACCATCATCGGCAGCGGGCCGAAGAGGAGCGATTCGGCACCGCCGGCGGCGGGCGCGGCGGGGGCGGTCTGGGCGTGGGCGGAAGAGATGAACACGAAGGCGTCCCTGGGTTGAGGCCGTGCCCGCACAAGGGCGGTGGCGGGAAGTCGGGAGCCCGCCGAAAGCGGGCGAACCCGGCATTTTAGGGTGACTGAGGCCCCTTCAAGGCCGGGGAGACACGGGGAAGCGCCAGCGCCAAGGCGATCAGCAGCAGCAGCAGGAAGGCCACGCGGGGCATGTCGAGCAGGCTGTCCACGGCGCCGACGAGCAACGCGCCGGCGATGGCGCCCGCCAGCAAGGGGGCCAGCGGATGGCGTCGCGCCGCTCCCAGCGTGGTGCGCCACAGCGCCGCGCCGGCCGCCAGCGCAAAGGCCAGCAGGCCCAGCAGGCCCTGCTCGAACAGCAGGTGCACGGCCAGGTTCTTGGCGTGGAAGGGCATGTGCCAGCGGTCGCTGCTGAAGTACCAGTGGGCCAGGCCCTGCTCGAAGTCGCCGTTGCGGAGGAGCTCGTTGCCTTCGTCGTCGGTGAGATGCAGGTTGTCGATCTCTGCGCGGTTGCCATGCCTGCCGAGGGCGATCGAGAAGGTCTTCAGGGCCGGCAAGGGCCAGCGCGCCGCGGGCAGTTCTCCCTTGCGCAGGAAGATCTGCAGCGACTGCCACTGCCCCGGCCTGGCCTTCACCAGCGTCTGCTGGACGATGCAGGGCCCCGGGTAGATCAGATGGCGGGAACAGGCCTCGACCTCGATCTTGACGTCGGCTTCGATGCGCAGGTCCAGCGTCAGCAGCACGGCGCGCCGGGTGTCCGGCGGCAGGCGCTGGGACAGCCTGAAGGCCTGGGCCGAACCGAGATCGTGCTGGCCCGCGGTCAGGACGACGGCCTGGCCGCCATCCGCTTCCGGGCCCGGCAGCAAGCGGTAGTCACCCGTCAGGTCTTCAGGCCGCCCTGTGTCTGCCGCGCGCGCCCAGAAACGTCCCAGGCCCTTGCCCCAGGCCCAGTCGGCGCCCTGCAGCAGGCCGGTGAAACGCTGCCAGTGCTCCATGCGCCCTTCGCCGTCCTGCGCCGTGCTGGTCATGCGCTGGGTCATGTAGGCACCGCCGTGGAAGATGGCCACGGTGGCCCCGGCCGCGAACAGCAGGCCCACCACCTGCCCATGCCAGCGCCATGCGGAGGGCCACAGGCCCGCCCCGCGCCGGCCGCGAACGCCGGCCACCACGGCCGCGGCCAAGGCCACAACGGCCACACCCGCGGAAGGCAGGGCGGCCCGGGGCCCGCCCCAGACCACGCCCACGGCCACCAGGGCGGCCAGGGCGCCCAGGAAACCCGCCAGCGCCAGCCCGGCCGCCAGCCGCTCGGGCGAAGCCGTGCGGCGCCCGGCCTTGGCGCCCGGCCGCTGCGCCGCGGCCAGCGCCAAGGCCGCGATGCCGAAGCACAGCGCAAAGGCCACGTAGGCGCCCTTGCCCCAGAAGCCGGCCAGCACGGCCGCCCCCGAGGCCAGCAGCACACCCAGCAGCAGGCCAAGCCCCAGGTGCAGCGGCCGCAGCAGGGCCAGGGCGCCGGGCAGCGGCAGCAGCAGGGCGGCCACGCCCAGCAGCGCCGCCAGGCCGCGGTAGCCACTGGTCGGAAAACTCCAGGCTGCCAGCGCCGCGAACGCGGCGACCCAGGCCGCGGCGGCCGGCCCACCGCGCCCACCCGGCACCGGCGCGGCCGCCTGGGCAGCGGCGGCCCGCAGGCCGATGAACAGCGCCACGGCCAGCGGCACGGCCGCATAGACGATGCGGGAGAAGGTCACCAGCGACGCGTACACGCCCAGCACCAGCAGCCCCGCGGCCAGCCCCCAGCGCAGCGGGCTGCGCGCCTGCACCAGCAACGCCACCGCGGCGGCCATCGTCATGGCCAGCACGGCGTCCAGCGCGGCGCCGCCGATGTGCATCTCCCAGAACGGCCCGGTGGCACGGTAGTCGGTGGAGAAGTCGGCCAGGCCGGTGAAGGCCACGCGCTCCCACACCACCACCAGGGCCACGAAGAGCAGCATGCCCGCCAGGCCCCACACCAGATCGCGCGACGCGGCCTCGGCGTCGGCCCGGCAGGCGGCGCGCCACAGCGGCAGCAGCAGCAGCACTTCGCACAGCGGCTTGGCCAGTCGCAGGCTGTTCAGCGGCTCGCGGTAGCCCTGCCACCAGCCGAAAGCCCAACCGCCGGCGTCCTGCACGCCGACGAACAGGCTCAGCAGAACGGAAACGGCATAGGGCAGCAGCACCAATGCCACCTTGGCCGGGCTGCGGGTGGCCGGCAGCCCACCCACCCGCGGGCCCGGCCAGCCGGCGGCCAGGCGCAGGTAGCCGCCGGCGGCCACGGCCAGCACGGCGAGGTCGAACTCCTCGACGACGATCCAGCCGCTCCAGGTCATCAGCCCCAAAGGCAGCAGCGGCAGCAGCACCAGCGGCCAGCGGCCCGGCCGCCAGGCCACCAGCGCCAGCACCAGCGCACTGCCGGCCAGCGCTCCCGCCGGCGACAGCGGGTGGCGCAGCGCCAGCACGGCCAGCAGCGCAGCGCAGAGCAGGCCGGTGGCCCCGGCGGCGGCTTGCCGCAGCGCGACCATCAGCCGCCCCCCTGCGGCGCCGCGCTGCGCGGCCGCCAGCCGGCCAGCGCCGCCAGGCCCATGAGC
Organism: uncultured Rubrivivax sp.; assembly: GCA_964495125.1. Classification (GTDB taxonomy): domain Bacteria; phylum Pseudomonadota; class Gammaproteobacteria; order Burkholderiales; family Burkholderiaceae_C; genus Rubrivivax. The sequence goes on along the minus strand of CAZBUU010000213.1, from coordinate 2,409 downwards.
AGGCGCCGCACGTGGCGCGGCCGCCGGCGCCAGGCCGCCAGCAGCACCCGCGCACCTCGCTGGCGGTCGCCGAACTGCAGATGGTGGTAGCCGAAATCGGCCTCGTAGCGCGCCAGCAGTTCCTGGAAGCGCCCGGGCGCCATGGCGCGGCCGTCGCGGCTGGCCAGCCCATGCTCGGCGGCGTTGCGCAGCAGCAGTTCCGTGCGCCAGTCGCGCTCGCGCACCTGGCGCGAGCCCTGCACCTCGTGGTGCCGGTACAGCACCACCGGCCACTCCAGCAGCGCGAAGGTGCCCTGGCGCGACAGGCGCAGCCACAGGTCCCAGTCCTCGCTGAAAGGCAGGCTCTCGTCGAAGCCGCCCGCCGCGACCACGGCGTCGCGGCGCAACAGCGTGCCGCTGGTCAGCGCCCAGCAGTCGAACAGGAACTGGTGGTAGACCCAGCCGGTGAACTCCGGGTCCAGCGTGATGGGGCGCTCGTCGCCCCAGATCGACGCCGGCTCCGGGTAGCGGCCCGCCACCGGCGGCCAGTGGTGGTAAGGGCAGACCGCTGCCACGCGCGCCGCGTCGGCGTCCAGCACGCTCAGTTCACGGGCCAGCGTCAGCGGGTGCCAGAGGTCGTCCTGGTCGAGGAAGATCACGGCCCGGCCTCGCGCTTCGGCCAGGCCCCGGTTGCGCGCGCGGCACACCCCGGCATTGCTCTGGCGAAAGACGCGCGCGCCTGGCGCCACGCGCGCCACGACCTCCAGCGAACGGTCGGTGGAACCGTCGTCCACCACGATGAGCTCCAGCGAGACGCCCTGCTGCGCCAGCACGGCGCGCAGCGTCGGTTCGAGGAAGCGTTCGCCGTTGTAGACCGGGATGACGACGCTGATGTCAGGGTCGGCCATGTCCCGGGCCTGGCTGAGCTGCGTGCCCCGCGCGCTTCAGACCAGCACTTCGGCGCACCCCGGGTGGCCCAGGAAGCGCTGCGGGCTGGCGCTGGCGCCGTAGGCACCGCTCTGGAACACGGCGATCAGGTCGCCCGCCTGCGCCACCGGCAGCTCCATGCGGTCGGCCAGCAGGTCCAGCGGCGTGCACAGCGGGCCCACCACCGAGGCGCTCTCGCGCTCGGCCGTGCCCATGCGCGTGGCCACTGCCACCGGGTAGTTCTTGCGCACCACCTGGCCGAAGTTGCCGGAGGCCGCCAGATGGTGGTGGAGGCCGCCGTCCGTGACCAGGTACACCTGCCCGCGCGACACCTTGCGGTCGACCACGCGCGCCACGTACACGCCGGCTTCGCCGACGAAGTAGCGGCCCAGCTCGATGACGATGCCGGCCTGCGGCATCTCGCGCCCCGCCCGCTCCACGATGGCCGCCAGGTTCGCGCCGATGGGCGCCAGGTCCAGCCGCTGCTCGCCCGGGAAGTAGGGGATGCCGAAGCCGCCGCCCAGGTTCAGGAACTTCACCGGCGACGGTGCCGCCTGCGCCAGGCGCAGCGCCAGCTCGTAGCTCTTCTGCTGCGCTTCGCAGATCGACTCCGCGCGCAGGTTCTGCGAGCCGGCGAAGAGGTGGAAGCCCTCGAAGGCCAGACCCTCGCGGGCGACGAAGGCCAGCAGCTCGGGCACGAGTTCGGTGTCGATGCCGAACTGCTTGGGCCCGCCGCCCATCTTCATGCCCGAGCCCTTCAGCTCGAAGTCCGGGTTCACGCGCACGGCCACCCGCGCCGGCAGGCCCAGCGCCTGCGAGGCGGCGGCCAGCACGGGCAGTTCGCGCATCGACTCCACGTTCACCAGCACGCCGGCGGCCACGGCCTGGTGCAGTTCGATGTCGCGCTTGCCGGGGCCGGCGAAGCTCACTTCGGCGGGGTCGGCGCCGGCGTCCAGCGCCACCTGCAGTTCACCGGCCGAAGCCACGTCGATGCCGTCCACCAGCCCCGCCATCAGGCCGACGACGGCCGGCATGGGGTTGGCCTTCATCGCGTAGTGCAGCTTCACGGCTGCCGGCAGCGCTGCGCGCAGTTCGGCCACGCGCTGCTTCAGCAGGCTGCGGTCGTAGGCGTAGAAGGGCGTCTGGCCGACACGCGCGGCCAGCGTGCTGATCTTGTGGCCGCCCACCACCAGTTCACGGTCACGCACGGCGAACTGGTCCATCACCGCATGCTGCGGCTTGGTGGGCGCGTTCACGAGGCGCCGGCCTGGCGTTCGTGCCAGGCGGTGGAGAGGAACTTGCGGTCGATCTTGCCGTTGGGGTTGCGCGGCAGCGGGCCGGCCATGGGCCACACGCCCGCCGGCACCATGTAGGCCGGCATGTGCTGCTTGCAGGCGGCCAGCAGGGCGTGCAGGTCCACCGCCGCGCTGCCGTCGGGCGCGCTGGCGATGACCTGGATGGCCTGGCCCAGCGTCGGATGCTCGGTGCCGAAGGCCACGCATT
>CAZBUU010000212.1:0-7939 GCA_964495125.1 uncultured Rubrivivax sp. | reverse complement strand
TCCAGTGCACCTGCTTCGGGTTGGCCAGGTAGCTCTCGGCGCGCTCGCGCCAGGGCTGCTGCTCCTTGATGATGGCGTCGATCACAGGCTGCTTGCATTCCAGGCAGCCGATGCCGGCGCTCTTGCAGCCCTTGACCACCCAGTCCTGCGTGGTCTCGTCGCTGTAGACCTTGTGGAACTGCCACACGGGGCACTTCTCGGGGTCGCCGGGGTCGGTGCGGCGGCCGCGCGCGGGGTCGGTGGCCATGCCGCGCACCTTCTTCGTCACCTCGGCCGGTTCCTCGCGCATCAGGATGGCGTTGCCGTAGCTCTTGCTCATCTTGGTGCCGTCGGTGCCGGGCAGGCGCAGCACCTCGGTGTGCAGGGCCTGCGGCTCGGTGAGGATGGTCTTGCCGGCGCCCTTCAGGTGGCCCAGCAGCAGTTCGGTGTCGTCGTTGTCCCAGCCGGCCGCGCCGGCGGCGGCCTTCTTCACCATGCCTTCGCCCTTGGCCAGCGCCTCGGCGCTGCCGGTCTCGCCGAAGGCCTTGCGCTGCTTCTCGAAGTAGCGCGCGTCGTCCTTGCCCATCTTGGCGATGGCGGCGGCGATGCGGGTTTCCGAATCCTTGCTGCGGCCGTACAGGTTGTTGAAGCGGCGCGCCACCTCGCGCGTGAGTTCCACGTGCGAACTCTGGTCCTCGCCCACGGGCACGTAGTTGGCCTTGTAGATCAGGATGTCCGCGGCCTGCAACAGCGGGTAGCCCAGGAAGCCGTAGGTCGCGAGGTCGCGGTCCTTGAGCTTCTCCATCTGGTCCTTGTAGGTCGGCACGCGCTCCAGCCAGCCCAGCGGCGTGCCCATGGCCAGCAGCGTGAACAGCTCGGCGTGCTCGGGCAGGTGGCTCTGGATGAAGATGGTGCACTTCTCGGGGTCCAGGCCGGCGGCGATCCAGTCGATCACCATCTCGTAGACGTAGCGCTCCATCACCTCGCGCTCTTCGTAGTGCGTGGTCAGCGCGTGCCAGTCGGCCACGAAGAAGAAGCACTCGTGCTCGTGCTGCAGGCGCACCCAGTTCTTCAGGGCGCCGTGGAAGTGGCCGAGGTGCATGGCGCCGGTGGGGCGCATGCCGGAGAGGACGCGGGATCGCATGGTGGTTCCGAAGTGCAGGGGACAGTGGGGGCGGATTCTCTCAAGGAACGGGGTGGCTACACTGCCGGCCCTCATGCAGCGCATCGTGATCCTCATTTCCGGCCGTGGCTCGAACATGGAAGCCATCGTCAGCCGCTGCGCGGAGCAGGGCTGGCCGGCGCAGGTGGCGGCCGTCATCGCCAACCGGCCGGACGCCGCCGGCCTGGGCTGGGCCGCCGCGCGCGGCATCGCCACCGCGGTGGTGGACCACAAGGCCTACCCGTCGCGCGACGCCTTCGACGACGAACTGGCGCGCACCATTGACGGCTTCCAGCCCCAGCTCGTCGTCCTGGCCGGCTTCATGCGCGTGCTGGGCGAGGGTTTCGTGCGGTGCTTCGAAGGCCGGCTGCTCAACATCCACCCCTCGCTGCTGCCCGCCTTCCCAGGCCTGCACACGCACCGGCGCGCGCTGGCGGCGGGCTGCAAGGCCGTGGGCGCCACCGTGCACTTCGTGACGCCGGAGCTGGACCACGGCCCCATCGTCATGCAAAGCGTGGTGCCCGTGCTGCCCGGCGACGACGAAGAAGCGCTGTCGGCCCGGGTGCTGAAGACCGAGCACGTGATCTACCCCCTGGCGGTGCGCTGGTACGTCGAAGGCAAGCTGAAGCTGGACGGCGCGCTCGTGCGCCAGCTCGACGGGGCCAGCCAGGTCCTTCTCTGAACATGCACCCGAACGCCCTGCTCGACCTCGCCACCGAACTGCTGCGCACGCTGCTGAAGTTCGACGAACCCGCCGACAGCGTGGTCTCGGCCTTCTTCCGCAAGCACCGCGCCCTGGGCAACCGCGAGCGCCACGCGCTGGCCGAGACGGCCTACGCCGTGCTGCGCCAGCGGCTGCTCTACCAGCACCTGGCCCAGAGCGGGAGCGGGGTGCTGGAGCGCCGACTGGCTGTTCTGGCCTGGCAGGGCGAGGAGAAGCTGCTGCGCGGCGCGTTGGGACCGCACGAGCAGGCCTGGCTGGCCGAGGTGCAGAAGATCGACCGCAGCACGCTGCCCGACAAGCTGCGCCACAACCTGCCCGACTGGCTGGCCGCGCCGCTTCGTGAACAACTGGGCGATGACTTCTGGCCGCTGGTGAATGCACTCGCGGAACCGGCGCCGCTGGACCTGCGTGTGAACCCGCTCAAGGCCAAGCGCGAAGAGGCGCAACAGCAGCTGCAGGCCGCTGGCATCGCCAGCGAGCCCACGCCGCACTCGCCCTGGGGCCTGCGCGTCGAAGGCAAGCCGGCGCTGAACAAGCTGGAGCTGTTCACCGGCGGCGGCGTGGAGGTGCAGGACGAAGGCAGCCAATTGCTGGCGCTGCTGCTGGACGCCAAGCGCGGCGAGATGGTGGTGGACTTCTGCGCCGGGGCGGGGGGGAAGACGTTGGCCATCGGCGCTTCGATGCGCAACACCGGGCGCCTGTACGCCTTCGACGTCTCCGGCCACCGGCTGGACGCGCTGAAGCCGCGGCTCGCCCGCAGCGGCCTGTCCAACGTGCACCCGGCGCAGATCGCCCATGAGCGCGACGACCGTGTCAAGCGCCTGGCCGGCAAGATCGACCGCGTGCTGGTGGACGCGCCGTGCTCCGGCATGGGCACGCTGCGCCGGAACCCCGACCTGAAGTGGCGCCAGTCGCCCAAGGCCGTGGCTGAACTGCAGGCCAAGCAGACGGCCATCCTGGCCAGTGCGGCACGGCTGCTGAAGAGCGGCGGACGTCTGGTCTACGCCACCTGCAGCCTGCTGGCCGACGAGAACGAGCAGATCGCCGAGGCCTTCTCGGCGGCCCACGCGGCCGACTTTGCGCCGCTGCCGGCCGCGGAGGCACTGGCCGCCGCGCGGGTCAGCGCGGCCGAAGCGCTGGTCGCCGGGCCCTACCTGCGGCTGTGGCCGCATCGCCACCGCACCGACGGTTTCTTCGCGGCGGTCTGGCAGCGTCGCTGAAAGGGCCGCCCGCCCTGGGCTTTCTCCGCAGTGTCCGCGCAGGCCGCCCCACTACAATGACTTCGTAACCTTTTGCTGTACCGAGGGCTTCTGATGGACCAACTGTGGCTTGCGCACGACGCGATCGTGGAGTGGCTTTCCAACGGGCTGCTGGTGGCGTCGTGGTGGCAGGCGATCCTGTACACGCTGTTCACCACGCACATCACCATCGCGGCGGTGACGATCTTCCTGCACCGCTCGCAGGCCCACCGCGCGCTGGACCTCCACCCGGCGGTGATGCACTTCTTCCGCTTCTGGCTGTGGATCGGCACCGGCATGATCACCAAGGAGTGGGTCGCCATCCACCGCAAGCACCACGCGAAGTGCGAGACGGTCGATGACCCGCACAGCCCGCAGGTCTTCGGCCTGAAGAAGCTGTTGCTGGAAGGCTCCGAGCTCTACCGCGCCGAGGCGAAGAACCAGGAAACCGTCTCCAAATACGGCCACGGCACGCCCGACGACTGGGTGGAGCGCAATGTCTACAGTCGCTTCCAGTGGCAGGGCGTGGGCCTGATGCTCGTGCTGAACCTGGCGCTCTTCGGCACCGTGGGCATGGCCGTGTGGGCCGTGCAGATGCTGTGGATCCCCGTCACCGCGGCCGGCATCATCAACGGCATCGGCCACTACTGGGGCTACCGCAACTTCGAGGCGGTGGACGCCTCCACCAACATCTCGCCCTGGGGCATCGTCATCGGCGGCGAGGAGCTGCACAACAACCACCACACCTACCCGACCTCGGCCAAGCTGTCGGTGAAGCCGCACGAGTTCGACATCGGCTGGCTCTACATCCGCGTGCTTCAGAGCCTGGGGCTGGCGAAGGTGCGCAAGACCCCGCCGCGCCTGGAACTGGGTGCGGTGAAGGCCGTGGCCGACGGCCAGACGCTCGAAGCCATCATCGCCAACCGCTACGAGGTGATGGCGAACTACGCCAAGGAAATGAAGCGCGCCGTGGCCGTCGAACTTGATCGACTGAAGGCCCAGGGCGCCGTCAACAGCGCGCGCTGGCGCAACATGCGCCTGGCCAAAGCCTGGCTGCACCGCGACGACGCCAAGATCCCCTCGGCCGTGAAGTCGAACCTGCAGCAGGCGCTGGGCGACAGCCCCAAGCTGGCCCAACTGGTGGCCATGCGCGAAGAACTGCGCGCGCTGTGGACGCGTACCGGCGTTTCCGCCGAGCAGCTGGTGGCCGACCTTCAGGTGTGGTGCCGCAAGGCCGAAGAAAGCGGCATTGCCGCGCTGCAGGAGTTCTCGCTGAAGCTGCGCGCCGCGCACGCCTGAGCTTCGTCGCTCTCGAAGCACAAAGCCCGCGCCTGCCGCGGGCTTTGTGCTTTTCGTGGGGTCGATGCCTGTGGCGGTGCTGCCGTACCATGCGAAAGGAGTGGAGACCCCCGTGCCATCCCCCCGCCGCCGATTCCAGCCACCGCGCGACGCCTGGGTGACGCTGCCCCTGCTGGTGGCGTTGCTGGCGCTGGTGGCCGTGCATGCGGTGCTGGCGCGCCAGGCCCTGCGCGCCCAGCTCGCCGAGGCCAACCGCGAGTCGGCCGCGGCGCTGGCGGCGTCGCTCGGGCGGCAAGGCCCTGGCATGGCGGCTTGGCAGGCGCTGGCGACGGCGCACTTCACGGCAGGGCGCACGCGGCTGCTGCGGCTGGAGCCTGCCGACGGCACGGCTCCCGTCGAGATGCAGGCGCCGCCGCGTGCCATGGCGGCGCCGGATTGGTTCATCGCCCTGTTGCCGGTGCCGTCGCAGCCCGGTCGTGCCTCGGTGGTCGGCGACGGCGGGCGCAGCCTGGGCGCGGTGCAGGTCTCGGCCGACGCGGCCTTTGCGCAGGACGCCCTGTGGCTGGCAGCGATGGAAGGGCTGGTCGCGGCCCTGGTGGCCTGGGTGCTGGCCGCACTGGCCATGCTGGGCTGGCGCCGCGTGCCGGTGGAAGCGGCGGACTCCACGCTGGACGACGTACCGTCGAGCGTGCCGGCCGTGCCGGCGGAGCAGGCCGCGCTGGCCGAGCAGGTGGCCTTGCTGCAGCGTCAGGCCCAGCAGGACCCGGTCACCGGACTGCCGCTGCGGCGCCACTTCAACTACCACCTGCAACAGCGCCTGGGCGACGCCGCGGGCGGCGGCGTGGCCCTGCTGCTGGTGCGCGTGCTGCATCTCGCTGCGCTCAACACCCGCCTGGGCCATGACGCCACCGACCAGTGGCTGCGCGCCGTCGCCGACGTGCTGCAGACTTACGTCGAGCGCGTGCCCGGCACTTTCGCCGGCCGTCTGAACGGCAGCGACTTCGCGCTGTGCCTGCCGGTGACCGGCGTGGCCCAGGAAACCGCCGAATCGCTGCGCGCCGCCCTGGCGGCCGCGCCGGCGTTGCGCACCGGGTCCGCCGAAGTGGCGGTGGGTGGGGTCGACGGCCTGCGCGACACGACGGCCAGCCTGGCTCTGGCCGCGGCCGATGGCGCACTGGCCCGTGCCGAGGACGGTGCCGACCTGGACGGCCTGCCTGTCGTCGAGCAGCACCGGCCGAGCCCCGACACGCCGTCCGGCGAACGTGCCTGGCGCGAGCAGATCGCCACGGCGCTGGAAGAGAGCCGCGTGGAGCTCGAAGGCGAGCCGGTGCGCGACCGTGACGGTCGCGAGCGCCATCTCGGCGTGCGACTGCGGCTGCCGCCCGTACCGGGCGTGGTGCCGCAGCCCGCCGAGCGCTGGCTGGCGCAGGCGCGGCGCAGCCACCTGATGCCGCAGGTCGACCTCGCCGCGCTGGACCTGGCCCTGGCGGCGGTGGCCGATGACGGACGGCCGCGCGCCGTGACGGTGTCGCCGGCCTCGCTGAACACGCCCGGCTTCATCGGCGATGTCGGTGCGCGCCTGGGCGCGCGGCCGGCCTCGGCGCGCCGCCTGGTGCTGGAGTGCGGCGAGGGCCTGCACGCCGGTGCGGGCGTGGCCACGCTGGTGGCGGCTGCCGCGGCCTGGCGGCCGCTGGGGGTGCGGCTGGGCGTGGAGTACACCAGTGCCGTCGCGCCTCAGTTCGCCGCGCTGCGCGCCGCCGGCGTCGGCCACGTCAAGGTGGACGCCCGTCACCTGCAGGGTGTGGCGGGCGAGGCAGCGGTGCAGGGCTACGCGCAGAGCCTGGTGGCGCTGGTGCACGGCCAGGGGCTCGAGTTGCTGGCCACCGGCATTGCCGACGAGGCCGATCTGCACGCGCTGTGGCAGCTGGGCTTCGACGCCGCCAGCGGCGCCGCGGTGAAGGCGCCGGTGCCTGCCTGAAGCTCAACCGATGTCGGCGGCGTGCACGCCGAAGTGGCCGCGGCGGCGGTCGTCGAAGAACAACTCCAGGGTCTGCCGCACGGTGCGGAAGGCGAGCTCGTCCCAGGGCACGTCCTGCTCGCGGAAGAGCTGCGCCTCGATGGTCTCGGGGCCGGGCGCCAGGTGGGTGTCCAGCATGCGCGCGCGGTAGAACAGGTGCAGCTGGCCGGCGCGCACCACGTTCAGCACCGTGAACAGGCCTTCCAGCTCGACATGGGCACCGGCCTCCTCGTCGGTCTCGCGCAGCGCGCCTTCCGAGGTGCTCTCGCCCAGTTCCAGGAAACCCGCCGGCAGCGTCCACAGTCCGCGCCGCGGCTCGATGTTGCGGCGGCACAGCAGCACCTGCTCGCCCCACACCGGCAGCGTGCCGACGACGTTGATCGGGTTCTCGTAGTGAATCTCGCCGCAGGAAGAGCACACCGCGCGCTCGCGGTTGTCGTCGGCCGGCACCTGGTAGACGGTGGGCGAACCGCACAGGCGGCAGTGCTGGATGCGGCGCGGCACGAACATCCATGGCAGTGTAGCGGCGGGCCCCGCGCGACGGCTGCGTGGCATCATCGTCGGCTCCTGCCCGAACCCTTCTTCCGCACGCCATGAGCCACGTCATCACCGCCCCCGTGCCCGTCGCCATTCCCGTGGCCGGTGGCGGCACCTTTCCCGTGCGCCGCATCTACTGCGTCGGCCGCAACTACGCCGAGCATGCCCAGGAGATGGGCCACAGCGGCCGCGAGCCGCCCTTCTTCTTCATGAAGCCGGCCGACACGCTGGTGCCGGTGGCGGCCGGCGAGACGGGCTCCATCGACTACCCCACGCTCACCGCCAACTTCCACCACGAGATCGAGCTCGTCGTGGCCCTGGGCACCGGTGGCCGTGACATCGCCGCCGCCGATGCCGCGAAGCACATCTGGGGCTACGCCGTGGGCCTGGACATGACGCGCCGCGACCTCCAGAACGACATGAAGAAGCAGGGCCGCCCGTGGGAGATCGGCAAGGCCTTCGAGCAAGGCGCGCCCATCGGCCCGCTGATGGCCAAGGCGCAAACCGGTGAGTTGCTCCAGGGCGCCATCACGCTGCACGTCAATGGCGCGCTGAAGCAGAAGGGCGACCTCGCCGACCTCATCTGGAACGTCAACGAGACCATCGAGCAGCTCTCGCGCGCCTGGGTGCTTCAGCCCGGTGACCTGATCTACACCGGCACGCCGGCCGGCGTGGCGGCCGTGGTGCGGGGCGACGTCATGGAAGGCGCCATTGCCGGGCTGCCTTCGCTGAAGGTGGCGGTGAAGTGATCGGCTGACGGGGCTGCGCGATGGAACTCTTCAACTACTTCCGCTCGTCGGCCTCGTACCGCGTGCGCATCGCGCTGGCCCTCAAGGGCCTGGACTACGACTACCGGGCCGTGCACCTGCAGAAGAGCGAGCAGTTGCAGGAGTCCTACGCCGCCGTGTCGGCGTCGCGGCTGGTGCCCTTGCTGCGTGACGGCGAGCATTCGGTGACGCAGTCGCTGGCGATCATCGAGTACC